>NZ_JBHYJI010000105.1:0-13637 GCF_042740435.1 Streptomyces sp. NPDC059002
GGAGGGCCTGCGCGAGCCGGTCCAGGTCGTGTGGCGCCGCGCCACCCTGCCCGTCACCGAGCTCGCCCTCGACCCGCACGGCACCGACCCGGTGGCCGAGCTGGTCGCTATCGGCGGCGCCTCGATGGACCTGAGCCGGGCCCCGCTCCTGGGTGCCCATGTCGCCGCCGACCCCGGCGGCGACCGCTGGCTGGTCCTCGTCCGCATGCACCACACGGTCCGCGACCACACCGCGCTCCAGGTCGTCCTCGACGAGGTGCGGGCGTTCCTCGCGGGGCGCGGCGCCGAACTGCCCGAGCCGCTGCCGTTCCGCGACTTCGTCGCCCAGGTACGCGGCGGGGCCGACCGGGCCGGGCACGAGCGCTACTTCGCCGAGCTGCTCGGCGACGTCACCGAGCCCACGGCCCCGTACGGGATGGCGGACGTGCGCGGCGACGGTGCCGACACCGTCCACGAAGTCGTCCCGTTCCCCCCGGAGCTGGACCGGCGCCTGCGCGCGGTCGCCCGCCGCCTCGGCATCAGCACGGCGACCGTCCTGCACGTCGCCTGGGCCCGGGTCCTCGCCGCCGTCAGCGGCCGCCAGGACGTGGTGTTCGGGTCGGTCCTGTACGGACGGCTGAACGCGGGTGCCGGAGCCGACCGCGTGCCCGGCCCGTTCATGAACACCCTGCCCGTGCGCGTACGGACGGCCGAACGGGGCGCGCTGGCGGCGGTCTCCGCGATGCGCGGCCAGCTCGCGGAGCTGCTTGAGCACGAGCACGCGCCGCTGGTCGTGGCGCAGCGCGTCAGCGGAGTCACCGGCGACACCCCGCTGTTCACGTCCTTCCTCAACTATCGGCGCAACCCGGGCCGTGCCGTCGACGAGGGCATGGACGGGCTGCGGCTCCTGTCGGTGCGCGAGCGCACCAACTACCCGCTGGTGGTCCTGGTCGACGACTACGGCGACCGTACCGAGGTGGCGGTCGACTCCGTCGCGCCCATCGACTCCCGCGCGGTCGGCGTCCTCGTGCGCACCACCACGCAGCACCTGGTGTCCGCGCTGGAGGCCGCGCTCGACGGCGGCCCCGACGTGCCGCTCGGCGCGATCGAGGTCCTGCCCGAGGACGAGCTCCGCCGGGTGCTGGTGGAGTGGAACGACACGGCGTGTGGGACTCCGGCCGGGCTGGAGCATGAGTTGTTCGAGCAGCAGGCCGCACGTACGCCGGGGGCCGCCGCTGTCGTCGTCGAGCACGTCAAGGTCTCGTACGCCGAGCTGGAGGCGCGGGCGAACCGGATCGCGCATTACCTGATTGGTCAGGGGATCGGGGCCGAGTCGGTGGTGGGTCTGTGCCTGCCCCGGGGCGCGGACATGATCGCGGCGATTCTGGGTGTGTGGAAGGCGGGCGCGGGCTATCTGCCGATCGATCCGGAGCAGCCTGCTGACCGCGTGGCGTTCATGCTGCGGGACAGCGGTGCTGCGCTGGCGCTGACGACCGAGGAGATTCTGGACGAGCTTCCGGCCGGCCGTTCTCGTCTGGTTGCGATCGACGACGCGTTCGTGGAGATGCAGTTGGCGGCGGCGTCGGCGGAGGCTCCGGGGGCGGTGGTGGATCCGCGGTCGCTTGCGTATGTGATCTATACCTCGGGTTCGACCGGTCGGCCCAAGGGTGTGGCGGTCACGCATGGTGGTCTGGCGAATTACATCGCCTCGGTGCCGGGGCGGGTGGGTTTCGGTGGTGGGGGTGTGCGGTACGCGCTGCTCCAGGCGCAGGCGACGGACCTTGGCAACACGGTGGTCTTCGCGAGCCTCGCGACCGGTGGTGAGCTGCACATCCTCGAAGAGGGTGCGGTCACCGATCCGCAGGCGGTGGCGGCGTATCTGGCCGAGCACCGGATCGACCATTTCAAGGCCGTGCCCTCGCACCTGGCCGCTCTCTCGGCCGCCGGCGGCGCCGAGGCCGTCCTTCCGGGGCGCTCCCTCGTCCTCGGTGGCGAGGCCCCGTCGCCCGCGCTGGTCGCGGAGGTGCTCGCGGCGGCGGGTGACCGCGAGGTCCACAATCACTACGGGCCGACCGAGACCACGATCGGCGTGGCGACGACCCGGCTCACCGCCGACCGCGTCGCCGACGGTCCCGTCCCGGTCGGCACCCCGGTCGCCAACACCCGCTTCTACGTCCTGGACGAGCGGCTGCGGCCGGTCGCGCCTGGCGTCGTCGGCGAGCTGTACGTCGCGGGGGCCCAGCTGGCGCGCGGCTACGTGCGCCGGGCCGGCCTGACCGCCGAGCGGTTCGTCGCCTGCCCCTTCGAGCAGGGACAGCGGATGTACCGCACCGGCGACCGGGCCAGGTGGACGGCGGACGGTGAGGTGGTCTTCCTCGGTCGCGCCGACGCCCAGGTCAAGATCCGCGGCTACCGGATCGAGCCCGGCGAGGTCCAGGGCGTGCTGACCGGCCACCCGCTGGTCGCGCAGGCCGCGGTGGTCGCCCGCGAAGACACCCCGGGCGACCGGCGTCTGGTCGCATACGTCGTGCCGAACGACCGGCACGAAGGGGGCGACGAACTCCCGGATGCCGTCAGGCGGTTCGCGGGCCGGCGGCTGCCCGAGCACATGGTGCCGTCCGCGGTCGTCGTCCTCGACGCCCTTCCCCTGACCGGCAACGGCAAGCTGGACCGCAAGGCCCTGCCTGCCCCCGACTTCGCGGCCATCGCCGGGGCGGGCCGTCCCCCGGCCGACGTGCGGGAGGAGATCCTGTGCATGGCCTTCGCCGACGTCCTCGGCTTGGAGAGCGTGGGCGTCGACGACGACTTCTTCGAGCTGGGCGGACACTCGCTGGTGGCGGTGCGCCTGGTCGAGTTCCTGCGCCGGCGCGGTGTCTCCATCTCCGTGCGCACCCTGTTCGACAACCCGACCGTCGCGTCCCTCGCGGCATCCGCCGGTAGGGACCAGGTCGTCGCCCCGAACAACCTGATCCCGGCCAGCGCCACCGAGATCACCCCTGGGATGCTGCCGCTGGTCGACCTTTCCGCCGACGAGGTCGCCGCGGTCGTGGCCACCGTCGAGAGCGGCGCGGCCAACGTCGCGGACGTCTACCCGCTGGCTCCGCTCCAGGAGGGCCTGCTCTTCCACCACATGCTGGCGGACGGCGGCGACGACGCGTACGTGATGCCGGCGGTCCTGGAGTTCGACTCGCGCGCGCGGCTCGACGCCTTCGTCGACGCTCTGCGGCGGGTGGTGGACCGGCACGACATCTACCGGACCTCCTATGTATGGGAGGGACTGCGCGAGCCCGTACAGGTGGTGTGGCGCCGCGCTGCGCTGCCCGTCACGGAGGTTGCCCTGGACCCGCACGGCACCGACCCGGTCGCCGAGCTGGTCGAGGTCGGCGGCGCGCGCATGGAGCTGGGCCAGGCCCCGCTGCTCGACCTGCACGTCGCGGCCGTTCCCGGCACCGACCCGGAGCGCTGGTTCGCGCTGATCCGCGCCCACCACATGGTGCGCGACGGCACCGCGCTGGAGGTGCTCCTGGAGGAGGTGACGGCGTTCCTCGACGGGCGGGGCGACCAGCTGCCCGAGCCGCTGCCGTTCCGCACCTTCGTCGCCCAGGCACGCGGCGGCGTCGAACGCGCCGAGCACGAGCGGTACTTCGGCGAACTGCTGGGCGACGTCACCGAGCCCACGGCCCCGTTCGGCCTGCTGGACGTGCGCGGCGACGGCGCCACCCTGGCGCGGGCGCGCCTCGCGACCGCCCCCGAGCTGAGCGCGCGGCTGCGGGACGTGGCGCGGCGCGCGGGCGTGAGCGCGGCGACCGTGCTGCATGTCGCCTGGGCCCGGGTCCTCGCCGCCGTGTCCGGCCGCGACGACGTGGTCTTCGGCACGGTCCTGTTCGGCCGCATGAACGCGGGCGTGGGCGCCGACCGGGTGCCCGGACCGTTCATCAACACGCTTCCCGTGCGCGTGCCCACCACCCGGCTCGGCGCGCTGAGCGCCATTACCGCCATGCGCGGCCGGCTGGCGCGCCTCCTGGAGCACGAGCACGCGCCGCTGGTGGTGGCGCAGCAGGCCGCCGACCTGACGGGTGACGCCCCGCTGTTCACCGCCTGCCTCAACTACCGGCGCAGCATCGGCGAGGACCTGGACGCGCGCTGGAACGCGTCCCTACCGGGCACCAAGCTGCTGTTCACGCGTGAACGCACCAACTACCCGCTCGCGCTGCTCGTCGATGACGACGGGGAGGGCATCGAGCTGATCGTCGACGCGGTCGCCCCGATCGACCCGGAGGCGGTCGCCGCCCTCGCGCGTACTGCCGTCGAACACCTGGTGCAAGCCGCCGAGAACGCCCTGGACGGCGGGCCCGACCTGCCGCTGAGCGCGGTCCAGGTCCTTGGCGAGGCCGAGCGCCGCCGGGTGCTCGCCGAGTGGAACGACACTGCGGCGGAGGTGCCGCCCGCGGTGGTGCCCGAACTGTTTGCGGCGTGCGTGCGGGCGACGCCCGACGCGGTCGCCGTGGCGTCCGACGGCGCCCAGCTCACCTACGCGGAACTGGACGCGCGGGCCAACCGGCTGGCCCGGTTCCTGATCGGCCATGGCGTGGGACCCGAGTCCGTGGTCGCGGTCGCGCGGGAGCGCGGCGTCGACATGATCGTCACCCTGCTCGGTGTCCTCAAGGCGGGCGGCGCCTATGTGCCGGTCGACCCGGAGTACCCGGCGGAACGCATCGCCTTCATGGTGCGGGAGTCCGGCGCGGTGGCCGTCCTGACCTCGGCGCGGTGCGCGCCCGCGGTACCGGTCGGGACCGGTGCGCCCGTGCTGGTACTCGACGGGCCGTCGCTCGCGGCGGAGGTCGAGGCGCTGGACGGCGGTGCCGTGACCGACGCGGAACGGAGCGCGCCGCTGCGGCCCGCCCACCCTGCGTACATGATCTTCACCTCGGGCTCGACGGGCGTGCCCAAGGGCGTGGTGGTCACGCACACCGGCATAGCCGGCCTGGTGGCCGCGCAGATCCAGCGGCTCGACGTCGGCGCCGACAGCCGGGTTCTGCAGTTCGCCTCGCCGGGCTTCGACGCGGCGACCTGGGAGCTGGTCATGGCGCTGTGCTCGGGCGCGCGCCTCGTGGTCGCCCCTGCCGAGACGCTGCTGCCGGGCGGCGGGCTCGCCGAACTCGTGGCGCGCCACGGGGTAACGCACGCCACGCTGCCACCCGCCGTCCTGTCCGTACTGGAACCCGATGACCTCGCCCCGGTCACCACGCTGGTCTCGGCCGGTGAGGCGCTCGGCGCCGAACTCGTCGCGCTCTGGTCGCGCGGCCGCCGCTTCGTTAACGCCTACGGGCCGACCGAGACGACGGTGTGCGCGACGATCTCCGACGCCCTGCGCGAGGACGACGACCGGCCCGGCATCGGTACGCCGATCACCAACTCCCGGGTGTACGTCCTCGATGCGAGCCTCACCCCGGTCCCGGTCGGCGTCGACGGAGAGCTGTACGTCGCGGGCGCCGGCCTCGCCCGCGCCTACGCGGGCCGCCCGGCCCTGACCGCGGAACGGTTCGTGGCCTCGCCCTTCGACGGGGCGGGGGAGCGGATGTACCGGACCGGCGACCGGGTCTGCTGGACCGCGGACGGCCGACTGGTGTTCGCCGGCCGCGCCGACGACCAGGTCAAGATCCGCGGCTTCCGCGTCGAGCCGGGCGAGGTCCAGGCTGTCCTGGCGGCGCATCCCGGCGTCACCCAGGCCGCCGTCGCGGTCCGCGACGACGGCGCGAGCGGCAGGCGGCTGGTCGGCTACGTCGTGCCCGGCCGGCCCGCCGACGCCGAACTCGCCTCGGGAGTGAGGAAGTTCGCCGAGGCGCGGCTGCCCGAGCACATGGTGCCGTCCGCGGTCGTCGTCCTCGACGCCCTGCCGCTGACGGCCAACGGCAAGGTGGACCACAGGGCCCTGCCCGACGCCGGACCCGCCGTCACCGCGGGCCGCGCGCCCACCACCGAGCGGGAGAAGGTCCTGTGCGCGGCATTCGCCGAGGTGCTCGGCCTGGAGAGCGTGGGCGTCGACGACGACTTCTTCGCCCTTGGCGGGCACTCCCTGCTCGCCGCCCGCCTCACCGGCCGACTGCGGACGGTGCTCGGTCTCGAGGTGCCCCTGCGGGTGCTCTTCACGGCGCGGACGGTGTCCGGCCTCGTACGACAGCTTGGAAATGTGAGCTCTGCTAGGCCCGCGCTGCGGCCGATGCGTAACCAGGAGGAGTCCTGATGATTCCGTTGTCATTCGCGCAGCGTCGGCTGTGGTTCATCTCCCAGTTGGAGGGCCCGAGCCCGGCCTACAACATCAGGGTCGCGCAACGGCTGAGCGGCGCGGTGGACCGCGCGGCGCTGGAGGCGGCCCTGCAGGACGTGATCGGCCGCCACGAGATCCTGCGTACCGTCTACGGTGTCGCGGCCGGCGAGTCCTACCAGCGTGTCCTGAAGGCCGAGGACCTCGACTGGCGGCTGGCGGCGGCCGACGTCACCCCGGGCGACCTCGACGCGCGGATCGCCGCCGCCGTCGGGTACGCCTTCGACCTCACCGCCGAAGCGCCCGTCAGGGCCTGGCTGTTCACGACCGCGCCCGACGAACACGTGCTCGTCATGGTCGTCCACCACATCGCGGGCGACGGCTGGTCGATGGGCCCGCTGGCCCGCGACCTGTCCACGGCCTACGCGGCGCGCGTGAACGGCGAGGCCCCGGCGTGGGAGCCGCTGGCCGTGCAGTACGCGGACTACACCCTGTGGCAGCGCGAACTGCTCGGTGACGAGAGCGACCCCGAGAGTCTGGTCTCCCGCCAGACCGCCTACTGGCGCCAGGCGCTGGCGGACGTGCCGGAGGAGCTGGAGCTGCCGTACGACCGGACGCGTCCCGCCGTCCTGGGCCACCGCGGCCACACCGCCCCCTTCGAGCTGTCGGCCCGGGTGCACGCGCGCTTCGCGGACGTCGCGCTCGCCGAGGGCGCGACCCTGTTCGCCGCGCTCCAGGCCGCCCTCGCCGTGACGCTGTCCCGGCTTGGCGCGGGCACCGACATCCCGATCGGCTCCGTCAACGCGGGGCGCGGCGATGACGCCCTCGACGACCTGGTCGGCTTCTTCGTCAGCACCCTCGTGGTCCGCACCGACCTGTCGGGCGACCCGACGTTCCGCGAACTCCTCGCCCGGGTGCAGGAGGCGAGCCTGTCGGCGTTTGAGCACCAAGACGTCCCCTTCGAGAAGCTGGTCGAGGAACTCGCCCCGACCCGCTCGCTGGCCCGGCACCCGCTGTTCCAGGTCATGCTGATGCTCCAGAACACCGGCGAGGCGGCGCTGCGGCTGCCCGGAATCCAGGCCGAGCCCGTGCTCACCGGGGACTCCGCCGCCAAGTTCGACCTGGAGATCGGCATCGGCGAGACGTTCGACGCCGACGGCGCCCCGGCCGGGCTGCGCGGCACCGTCATCGCGGCCGCCGACCTGTTCAACGCCGCGTCCGTCCAGTGGCTCGCCGAGCGGCTCGCCCGCGTCGTCGAGGCCCTCGCTGACGCCCCGGACACCCGGATCGGCGACGTACGGACGCTGGACGACGCCGAACTGCACCAGGTGCTGCACGAATGGAACGACACCGGGACCCAGGCTCCGGCCGCCACCCTGCCGGAGTGCTTCGAGGCCCAGGCGGCCCGCACGCCCAACGCGGTCGCCCTCGTCGATGGCGAGGACACCCTCACCTACGCGGAACTCGACGCCCGCGCGAACCGGCTCGCCCGCCTGCTCGTGGACCGGGGCGTCGGCCCCGAGTCCGTCGTCGCGGTCCAACTGGAGCGCGGCGCGGACCTGGTGGCCGCGCTGCTCGCCGTGGTCAAGGCCGGGGGCGCCTATCTGCCGCTGGACCCGGAGTACCCGCGGGAACGCATCGCGTACATGCTCGCCGACGCGCGGCCCGTGTGCGTGCTCACCAGCGTGGCCTGCGCCCCCGCCCTACCCCGGTCGACGGACGACGCGATCCTGGCCGTCGACGACGCCCCCGTACGGGAGAAGCTGGCCCGCCTCGACGCGGCGGCCCCCACCGGCGCCGGGCGCCCGGCGCCGCTCCTGACCCGGCATCCCGCGTACGTCATCCACACCTCGGGGTCGACCGGCCGCCCCAAGGGCGTCGTCGTCAGCCACGAGGCCCTGGTCAACCACCTGTACGCCGCCGCCGAGCGCGTCCCGCTCGGCATGGGGGACCGCCTGGTGGCCGTGACCACGGTGTCCTTCGACATCGCCGCCCTCGAACTGTTCCTGCCCCTCGTCTCCGGCGCCGCCGTCGTGCTCGCCCGGCGTGAGACGGTCCGCGACCCCAAGGCCCTCCTCGACATGGTCCGCACCAGCGGCGCGACCGCCCTGCAGGCCGTGCCGTCCCTGTGGCGGGCGCTCCTCGACGCGGGCGACTGGCCCCCCGCGGTGCGCGCCCTCGTCGGCGGCGAGGCCCTGCCCGAGGAACTGGCCGCGCGGCTGCACGCGCTCGGCGTGCCGGCGGTGAACCTGTACGGGCCCACCGAGGCCACCATCTGGACCACCTCCGCCGAGATCGGCGAAGGCCCCGTCGTCATCGGCAGCCCCTTCGCGAACACGCGCGCCTACGTGCTCGACGCCCGGCTGCGCCCCGTGGCCACCGGCGCGACGGGTGAGCTCTACCTCGCGGGCGCCCAGCTGGCGCGCGGCTACCTGGGCCGCGCGGCCCTGACCGCCGAACGGTTCGTCGCCTCGCCGTTCGTCCCCGGCGAGCGGCTGTACCGCACCGGGGACCTCGCGCGCTGGCGCCCCGGCGGCGTGCTCCAGTGCCTGGGCCGCACCGACGGCCAGGTCAAGGTCCGCGGCTTCCGGATCGAGCCGGGCGAGATCGAGGCGGTCCTCGAACGCCACGCCCGGGTCGCCCGCGCCGCCGTCGTCGTCCGCGAGGACACCCCGGGCGACGCCCGCCTGGTGGCCTACGCGACACCCGCGGGCGGCGAGGAGGAACCGGACGCCGCCGAGCTGCGGGCCCACGTCGGAGCCAGCCTGCCGGGCTACATGGTGCCGTCCGTGCTGCTGGTGCTGGACGCGCTGCCGCTGACGGCGAACGGCAAGCTCGATCGCAAGGCGCTGCCCGAGCCCGAGTACGCGGCGGGCGCGGGTCGGGGCCCGGCGGACCTGCGCGAGGAACTGCTGTGCGCGGTGTTCGCCGAGGTCCTGGGCCTGGAACGGGTGGGCGTCGAGGATGACTTCTTCGCCCTGGGCGGCCACTCGCTGCTGGCCGTCGAACTCATGGGCCGGATCAGGGCTGCCCTGGGCATCGACGTGCCCGTGCGGGCGCTGTTCCAGACCCCGACCCCGGCCGGGCTCGCCGCCTCGGCGGGCACGGCCCTCACCCCTGTACCGCCGAATCCGCTCCCGGCGGACGCGACCGCGATCACCCCCGAGATGCTGCCGCTGGTCGACCTGACCGCCGGCGAACTCGCTGCGGTCGTGGCCACCGTGGACGGCGGCGCCGCCAACATCGCCGACGTCTACCCGCTGGCCCCCCTCCAGGAGGGGCTCCTCTTCCACCACCTGCTCGCCGACGGCGGCCAGGACGCTTACGTCCAGCCCACGGTCCTGGAATTCGACTCGCGGGACCGGCTTGACGCGTTCACCCACGCCCTGCGCCAGGTGGTGGAGCGGCACGACATCCTGCGCACCTCCGTCGTCTGGGAGGGCCTGCGCGAGCCGGTCCAGGTCGTGTGGCGCCGCACCACCCTGCCCGTGGAGGAAGTCGCCCTGGACGCCCGGGGCGGCGACCCGGTCCGGCAGCTGCTCGCCGTCGGCGGCGCCGCGATGGACCTGTCGCGGGCCCCGCTGCTCGGCGTGCACATCGCGGCCGACCCCGCGGGCAGCCGCTGGCTGGCCCTGGTCCGGGTCCACCACATGGTGCAGGACCACACGGCGCTCGAAGCCGTACTCGACGAGGTACGGGCCTTCCTCGACGGGCGCGGCGCCGAACTCCCCGAGCCCGCGCGCTTCCGCGACTTCGTGGCCCGCGTGCGCGGCGGCCTCGAACGCGCCGACCACGAGTCGTACTTCGGGGAGCTGCTCGGCGACATCACCGAGCCCACCGCTCCCTACGGCCTGGTGGACGTACGGGGCGACGGCGCCGGCTCGTCCCGCGCCCGCATCCCCCTCGCGCCGCACCTCGGCGCGCGCCTGCGGGACGTCTCCCGCGGCGTGGGCGCGAGCTCCGCCACCGTCCTGCACCTCGCCTGGGCCCGGGTCCTCGCCGCCGTCAGCGGCCGCGACGACGTGGTGTTCGGCACCGTCCTGTCCGGCCGCATGAGCGCCGTCGGCGGCGCCCGCCAGGCCCCCGGCCCGTACGTCAACATGCTGCCCGTGCGCGTGCGCACCGGCGAACTCGGCGCCCTGGCTGCCCTCTCCGCGCTCCGCGAGCAGCTCGCCCGGCTCATGGAGCACGAGCACGCGCCGCTCGCCACTGCCCAGCGGGCCAGCGGCGTCACGGGCGACACGCCCCTGTTCACCTCCCTGTTCAACTACCGGCGCGGCACCGCGGGCGGCAGGGTGGACGGCGACGGCCTCGACGGCATCCGCACCCTCTTCGCCCAGGAGCGCTCTAACTACCCCCTCGCCGTCTCCGTCGACGACGACGGCGACGCGCTCTCGCTCGCCGTGGACGCGCGGACCCCCGTCGACCCGCACGCGGTCGGCGCCCTGCTGCACACCGCGCTCGCCGGTCTCCTTGACACCCTCGACGCGGCCGCCGACGGCGCCGTGGACCGGCCGCTGACCGACGTCCCGGTCCTGGACGAGGCTCAGCACCACCGGATCCTGGCTGAGTGGAACGACACCGCCGCCGAGGTGCCGCCCGCCACTTTCCCCGAGCTGTTTGAGGCCCAGGCCGCGCGCACCCCCGACCAGGTGGCCGTCGCCGCCGACGGCGACACCCTCACCTTCGCCGAACTGGACGCGCGCGCCAACAAGGTCGCCCGGCTGCTCGCCCGCCGGGGCGTCGGGCCCGAGTCGGTCGTCGGCGTGTGCCTGGAGCGCGGCACCGAACCGGTCGTCGCCCTGCTCGGCGTCCTCAAGGCCGGAGGCACCCACCTGCCCGTCGACCCCGGCTACCCGGCGGACCGCATCGCGTACATGGTCCAGGACGCGGCGCCCTCCGTGATCCTCGCCACGACCGGCACGGCCGCCGCCCTGCCCGCCTCCGGCGCCACCGTGCTCGACCTGGACGACGAGGCCACCGCCGCCGAGCTCAGCGGGCTCCCGGACGGTCTGCTTGGCACCGAGATCCGCCCCGAGCACCTGGCGTACGTCATCTACACCTCGGGCTCGACCGGCCACCCCAAGGGCGTCGCCGTACTGCACCGGGGACTCGCCAACCTCGCCGCCTTCCAGCGCGCCGGAACCCTCGCGCGCTCCGGGTTGCGCATGCGCGTGGCACTGACGTACTCCCTGTCCTTCGACGCCTCCTGGGAGCCGCTGCTGTGGATGGCCGCGGGCCACGAACTCCACATCGTTCCCGACGACGTACGGCGCGACACCACCGCACTGGCCCGCTACGCCGACGCCCGGCGCATCGACCTGATGGTGGTCACTCCCGTCCAGGCCGAACAGCTCCTCGACGAAGGACTCCTCGACGGCTCCGCGCACCGGCCCCGCGCGCTGCTCCTCGGGGGCGACGCCGTCGGCAGCGCCCTGTGGGAGCGGCTGCGGGCGGCCGACGGGACGCTGGGCTTCAACTTCTACGGCCCGACCGAGGCCACCGTGCACGTGCTCTGCCACGACACCGACCAGGGCGAGCGCCCACTGATCGGCCGCCCCCTGCCCAACACCCGCGCCTACGTCCTTGACGGCCGCCTCGGCCCCGTCGCCCCGGGTGTCGTCGGCGAGCTGTATGTGTCCGGCGCGGGCCTGGCCCGCGGCTACCTGGGCCGCGCCGCCCTGACCGCCGAACGGTTCGTCGCCAACCCCTTCGAGCGGGGCACCCGCATGTACCGCACCGGCGACCTGGTGCGCCAGGACGCCGAGGGCCGCGTGGAGTACCTGGGCCGCGCCGACGACCAGGTCAAGATCCGCGGCTACCGCATCGAGCCCGGCGAGGTCGAGGCCGTGGCGGCCGCGCACCCGGGCATCGCGCAGGTGGCGGTCGTCGCCCGCGAGGACGCCCCCGGGGACCAGCGCCTGGTCGCCTACGTCGTGCCCGCCGAGGACGCCGCCGGAATACCCCGTTCGGTCCGCGAGTTCATCGCCGCGCGGCTGCCCGAGCACATGGTGCCCGCGGCGGTCGTCGCACTGGACGCCCTGCCCCTGTCGGCCAACGGCAAACTCGACCGCGCCGCCCTGCCCGCACCCATGTACCCGGCGAGCGCGGGGCGCGGCCCCGCCACGCTCCACGAGGAGCTGCTGTGCGCCGTGTTCGCCCAGGTCCTGGGCGTGCCCCGGGTGGGCGTCGACGACGACTTCTTCGCGCTCGGCGGGCACTCGCTGCTCGCCACCCGGCTCATCAGCCGGGTGCGTACGGCCCTCGGCCTTGAGGTGCCGCTGCGGGGCCTGTTCGAGACGCCCACGGTGGCCGGGCTCGCGGCCAGACTCGACGGCGCCGCGTCGGCCCGCACCGCGCTCGCACCGGTGGAGCGCCCCGAACAGATCCCGCTCTCCTTCGCCCAGCGCCGCCTGTGGTTCGTGGGCCAGCTGGAAGGCCCGGGCGCGACGTACACCATCCCGGTGGCGCTGCGCCTTTCGGGCGCCCTCGACCGGGACGCGCTCGGCGCGGCCCTGCGGGACGTGATCGGCCGGCACGAGGTGCTGCGCACCGTCTTCGACGTGGCGGACGGCGAGCCGTACCAGCGGATCACGGCCCTGGGCGACCTGGCCTGGGAGCTCTCGGTGGCCGAGGTGGCCCCGGTGGAGCTGGACGAGGCGGTCGCCGAGGCGCTGGCGCGCCCCTTCGACCTGGCCGCCGAAGCGCCCGTCAGGGCATGGCTGTTCGCAACCGCCCCCGACGAGCACGTCCTCGTCATGGCCGTGCACCACATCGCGGGCGACGGCTGGTCGATGGAGCCGCTGGCGCGTGACCTGTCGGTGGCGTACGCGGCGCGGCGCGCGGGCCGGGCGCCCGAGTGGCAGCCGCTGCCGGTGCAGTACGCGGACTACGCGCTGTGGCAGCGGGAGCTGCTCGGCGACGAGCGGGTCGCGGACAGCGTGATCAGCCGCCAGGTCGCCCACTGGCGCCAGGCGCTGGCGGGCGCTCCGGAGGAGCTGGAGCTGCCGGCCGACCGTCCGCGGCCCGCCGTCCCCTCCCACCAGGGGAATAACATCCCCCTGATGGTTCCGGCGGAGGTGCACGCCCGTCTCGTGGAGGTGGCCCGTGCCGAGGGTGTGACTCCCTTCATGGTGCTCCAGGCCGCCCTGGCGATACTGCTGTCGAAGCTGGGTGCGGGCACGGACATACCGATTGGTTCGGCGAACGCCGGGCGTACGGACGAGGCGCTGGACGACCTGGTCGGCTTCTTCATCAACACGCTTGTGCTGCGCACGGACCTGACCGGCGACCCGACGTTCCAGGAGGTCCTGGGGCGCGTACGGGAGGCGACGCTGTCGGCGTTCGAGCACCAGGAGGTGCCGTTCGAGAAGCTGGTGGAGGAGCTGGCGCC
>NZ_JBHYJI010000106.1:0-12898 GCF_042740435.1 Streptomyces sp. NPDC059002
ATAGCGAGTACGCACATACCCCCGCGGCCCCGCCCCACAGACAAAGCGAAGGCGAAGAACCCCAGCCACAAGACAGCACACCCGAGAGAGAGGACCTCATGCCCAGCGTCCCCCTGCTGCTCGCCCGCGCCGCCCTGACCTCCCCCTTCAAGCGCCCCCGCCCAAACCCCCACCCACCCCGCCAACACCTCACCGCCCTCGTCCACATCCGCCCCACCCACCTCACGGCCTACGAACGACTCTGCGGATTCCCCACCGACGCCCTACCCCCCACCTACCCCCACGTCCTCGCCTTCCCCCTGTCCCTGCGCCTGATGACCGCCCGCACCTTCCCCCTCCCGCTCCTCGGCCTCGTCCACACCTCCATAGAGATCACCCAGCACCACCCCCTCCACCCCACGGAGCCCCTCCAACTCGACGTACACGTAACGGAGTTGACCCCACACCGCCGAGGCACCCAGGCCACCCTCGCCACCGAGGCCCGCACCACGGACGGCACCCTCACCTGGGAGTCACGCAGCACGTTCCTGTCCCGCCACAAGACACGAACCACCCCGGAGCGGACGGAACCAGAGGACGGAAAAGAACCGACGCCACCCCCCACCGGAGCCGGAGCCGGAGCCGGAGCCGGAACCCGAACCGAGTGGCACCTCCCCGCAGACCTGGGCCGCCGCTACGCCTCCGTCAGCGGCGACCGCAACCCCATCCACCTGCACCCCATGACCGCCCGCCCCTTCGGCTTCCCCCACCCCATAGCCCACGGCATGTGGACCGCGGCCCGCTGCCTGGCGGAGCACGCGAAAGAAGACGCCCCCCGAACCCCCCACCACACCCGCATCGACTTCAAGGCCCCCGTCCCCCTCCCCTCCACCGTGACCTACACCTCCACGGGCCCGGCCTTCGCCCTGCACTCCCCCACGGGCAAACCCCACCTCACGGGCACCATCGCCGCCCTTCCATAAGGGACCCGAGCCCGGCCCAGGCGAAGTTCATGAGGGTCGCCGCGGCCTCCTTCGCGGAGACGGACGGATCCGTATTGGCCCACCCCGCAAGGGCCTCCGCCGCACCGACCAGCGCCTGGGCGAGCCCGGCGACCTCGCGGTCGGGCAGCTCCGGATTCCGATGCGCCTCGCGCGCCGCCTCCGCGATCAGCAGCGTCACAAAGGCGAGGATCTCCTCCCGCATCCCGGCGACCTCCGCGGCGAACGGCTCCCCATGGGTCCGCGCCTGGGCATGCAGGACGGCCCACCCGTCGGGCCGCTCCGCGGTGTGCGTGAAGAACGCCGTGAGCCCGGACCAGAGTTGCCGGTCGGCGGGCTCCCCGGCCCGCACCCCGTCCCGCACCGCGGCGACGAGCGCGGCGGCCTCCCGCCGGATGCAGGCGGTGAAGAGCTCTTCCTTGGAGTTGAGGTACAGATAGACCAACGGCTTGGAAACCCCGGCCAGTTCGGCTATCTCGTCCATGGACGCGGCCTGATACCCACGCTGCCCGAAGATCCGCACCGCCGCGTCCAGCATCTGCTGCTCGCGCACGGCCCGCGGCATCCTCTTCTGCCGCTGCTTCTCGCCCACCCCGGCCCCCGTCTCGCCCGCGTCCCGTTCACAGGTCAGCGTACGGTCAACGGAGGCCGCTCCACGATTACCGGAGGCGACGCCCCCCCCAAGGCCGTGCACAGAAACGGCGGAGCCCCGCTCCGGATGGTGCGGGAGCGGGGCTCGACGGGCCGAAAGGCGACCCGGGGGGTCAGGCGGCGGCAGGCACCGCGCGCGACGAAGGCGACTCGTCGAAGTCGTCGAGCGGGGACGCCGACGCGCTCTCGTACGCCTCGCGGTCGAGGATCTTCTCGCGGGCCGCGACGACCACCGGGACCAGCGCCTGTCCCGCCACGTTCGTGGCGGTGCGCATCATGTCGAGGACCGGGTCGATGGCGAGCAGCAGGCCCACGCCCTCCATCGGCAGGCCGAGCGTCGACAGGGTCAGCGTCAGCATGACGGTGGCACCGGTGAGTCCGGCGGTGGCGGCCGAGCCGACGACCGAGACGAACGCGATGAGCAGGTACTCCTTGATGCCCAGGTTCACGTCGAAGATCTGCGCGACGAAGATCGCGGCGATCGACGGGTAGATCGCGGCGCAGCCGTCCATCTTGGTGGTGGCGCCGAAGGGCACGGCGAAGGAGGTGTACTCCTTCGGAACGCCGAGCCGCTCGGTGACCTTCTGGGTGATCGGCATGGTGCCGACCGAGGAGCGGGAGACGAAGGCCAGCTGGATCGCGGGCCAGGCGCCCTTGAAGAACTGGAGCGGGTTGACCTTGGCGACGAACGCGAGCAGCAGCGGGTAGACGCCGAACATCACCAGGGCGCAGCCGATGTAGATGTCGGCGGTGAACGTCGCGTACTTGCTGATGAGGTTCCAGCCGTAGTCCGCGATGGCGAAGCCGATGAGGCCGACGGTGCCGATCGGGGAGAGCTTGATGACCCACCACAGGGCCTTCTGGAGCAGCGCGAGAACCGACTCGCTCAGCTCCAGGATCGGCTGCGCCTTGTCACCGATCTTCAGTACGGCGATGCCCGCGACGGCGGCCATGAACACGATCTGCAGGACGTTGAGCTCGGTGAACGGCGTGATGACGTCCGTCGGGATGATCCCGGTCAGGAAGTCGATCCAGGAGCCCGCGTGGTCGGGGGCCTTGCCGTCCTTCGGGGTCAGGCCGGTGCCGGAGCCGGGGTTGGTGATCAGGCCGATGGCGAGGCCGATGGCCACCGCGATCAGCGACGTGATCATGAACCACAGCAGGGTGCGGGTGGCCAGGCGCGCGGCGTTGTTGACCTTCCGCAGATTGGTGATCGACACCAGGATCGCGAAGAAGACGAGCGGGGCGACCGCCAGCTTCAGGAGCCCGATGAAGGTGTCACCGACCTTGGAGAGGGTGGTGACGAGCCAGTCGACGTCCTGGTTGCGGGCGATCCAGCCGAGCAGGACACCGAGGACGAGACCACCGAGGATCTGCGCCCAGAAGGGGATCTTGAGGAACTTGGGTATCCGGAAGCCGGACTCGGGCTTCTCGGGCTGGCCGGCCTTGTCGGCGGGCGTCGCGGAATTCGCGGACACGGACACACTCCGGTGAGGACAGAAAGGGAGACGGGGACGTACGGGAGCGGCGACGACCGCGAAGGGTCAGCGACACCGCTGCATCGGGGGTCACGTTCAGATGTGACAGGCCGCGGACATGCAGCGGCAGAGGTCGACATGCAGGCGCGCCACGAGCGGGACGCTCATGGCGTGGCGGTGCGCTGCTGCTGTCTTCATGTCCAACACGTTAACACTCGTACTTTGAGAACATCAAAGGTCTTGTTTGAGGTAAGCGGAGGGCGCTCCCCCGCTTGATCGGCGCCCCGCGCGCCCCAACTGCCCCTCGACGCACGGAACCCCGGCCCCGGAGCGAGGTGCTCCAGGACCGGGGTCCCGAGAAGTGTGTGACGAAGCTTACGAGCCCTGGGCCTGCGCCGACGAGCCCTGCTTCGGCGTCGACGAGCCCTTCGGCTGCGTGCGGGCCACGTCGTCCGCCGCGTCCTCCTGGGTGCGGTTCGCCTCCAGGTTGGCCTTGGTGCGGTCGACCCGCGCGACGACGCTGGCCGAGGCGCGGTCCCGCTCCTTGCGCAGGGCCACGAAGCTGATGGGCGCGGAGATGACCAGCGAGAGCAGGAGCACCCACAGCATGTTCGAGTCGCCGAGCCCGCGCGGCAGGATCTCGGAGTAGACGAGGCCCCAGACGACCAAGAAGCAACCCACGAAGATACCGAGGCGCATCAGCGTGTAGCGGAGCATGTCAATCCACTCTTCCGTTCCGAAATGGGCCCGAGCTGGACGAGCATCTCCCAGTGAAGCATGGGAGGGCCCGCGCCCGGCAAGGGGGTCCCCGCGCCTACGGCAGCGGAAGCAGCATCGTGATGTCGTCGCGGTCGTCGCCGGGCCCGACCCTGATCGCGCCGGGCACCCGCCCGACCTCCTTGTATCCGCACCCGGCGTAGAAGCGGTCGACGCCGGTGCCGCCGCGGCAGGTGAGCCGGATCGCCTCGATGCCCGGCAGGCCGCGGGCGGCGTCCGCGGCGGCGGCCATCAGGTCGCGCCCGTACCCCTTGCCCTGGTGGCGCGGGTGCACCATCACGACGTACAGCCAGATCCAGTGCGTCATCAGGCGGTGCTGGTTGTACGCGAGGAAGGCGGTCGCGGCGACGGTGCCCTCCTCGTCGTACCCGACGAGCAGCCGGGTGCGCCCCTCGCTCAGCTCGGCCAGGCGCTTGAGCCACTCGGGACGTATCTCGTCGGCGGTCACGGGCGGGACGAAGCCGACGGCCCCGCCGGCGTTCGACACGTCGGCCCAGAGTGCGAGCACCCCGTCGCGCAGGGCCGGGTCGATCTCCGGGTCCAGCCGGAATGTAAGTGTCATAGATCGAGACTAACCATTACCCCGATGGCGCCTCAACCGCATCCCGCATCCCGGACAACACCCCTGGACCACACGCCCCGGACAACGCGACGAGCCCCGGCCGCAGAGGGCCGGGGCTCGCACGGTGCGGGACGGAGCGGGGCGTCAGACGCGCATCGCCTGCGGCGTCTCGCGCAGCAGCCGGTCGGGCCCCTCGTACTCCCGGATCGCCTCGTAGCGCGTGTTCCGCTCGACCGGGCGGAAGCCCGCCTCGCGGATCAGGTCGAGGAGGTCCTCGCGGGTCAGCTTGTTCGGCGTGCCGAAGTTGTCCGCGTCGTGCGTGATCTTGTACTCGACGACCGAGCCGTCCATGTCGTCGGCGCCGTGCTGGAGCGCGAGCTGCGTGGTGTGCAGACCGTGCATGACCCAGAAGACCTTGACGTGCGGGACGTTGTCGAAGAGGAGCCGGGACACGGCGAAGGTCTTCAGTGCCTCCGCGCCGGACGCCATGGTCGTCCGCGCCTGGAGGCGGTTCCTGACCTTGCCGTCCTTCATGTCCACGAAGTCGTGCTGGTAGCGCAGCGGGATGAAGACCTGGAAGCCGTTCGTCTCGTCCTGCAGCTCACGCAGCCGCAGGACGTGGTCGACGCGGTGCCGGGGCTCCTCGATGTGGCCGTACAGCATCGTGCACGGGGTCTTCAGACCCTTCTCGTGCGCGAGCCGGTGGATGCGCGACCAGTCCTCCCAGTGGGTGCGGTGGTCGACGATGTGCTGCCGGACCTCCCAGTCGAAGATCTCCGCGCCGCCGCCGGTGAGCGACTCGAGGCCCGCCTCGATCAGCTCGTCCAGGATGTCGGAGGCGGACATGCCGGAGATCGTCTCGAAGTGGTGGATCTCGGTGGCCGTGAAGGCCTTCAGGGAGACGTTCGGCAGCGCCTTCTTCAGCTCGCTGAGCGACCGCGGGTAGTAGCGCCACGGCAGGTTCGGGTGCAGGCCGTTGACGATGTGCAGCTCGGTGAGGTTCTCGTTCTCCATCGCCTTGGCGAGGCGGACGGCCTCCTCGATGCGCATCGTGTACGCGTCCTTCTCGCCCGGCTTGCGCTGGAACGAGCAGTACGCGCAGGACGCGGTGCACACGTTCGTCATGTTGAGGTGGCGGTTGACGTTGAAGTGCACGACGTCGCCGTTCTTGCGCGTGCGCACCTCGTGGGCGAGGCCACCGAGCCAGGCCAGGTCGTCCGACGCGTAGAGCGCGATGCCGTCCTCACGGGACAGCCGCTCACCGGCCCGGACCTTCTCCTCAAGTTCGCGCTTGAGTCCTGCGTCCATGCCCTCGCCCTTACCTCTCCCTACGACAAACTCCGCCAACCGTACTCCCCCGCCCGCCGGGCGGGAGGCGCCCCCTACACCTCTTCGGGCAGCTCCCCGACCCGGTTCTCCCACTTGGTGGAGAGCACGATCGTCGTCCGCGTGCGGGAGACCCCGCGCGTTCCGCTGAGTCTGCGGATCGTCTTCTCCAGGCCGTCCACGTCACTGGCCCTGACCTTGAGCATGTACGAGTCGTCGCCCGCGATGAACCAGCAGTCCTCGATCTCGTGCAGGTCCTTCAGGCGCCGCGCCACATCCTCGTGGTCGGCGGCGTCGGAGAGCGAGATGCCGATGAGGGCGATGACGCCGAGACCGAGCGAGGCGGAGTCGACGGTGGCGCGGTAGCCCGTGATGACACCGGCCGCTTCGAGGCGGTTGATCCGGTCCGTGACGCTGGGGCCGGAGAGGCCCACGAGCCGCCCGAGTTCGGCGTACGAGGCCCGGCCGTTCTCCCGCAGGGCCTGGATGAGCTGCCTGTCCACGGCGTCCATAGGTGCGATGCCTTTCATTATTCAGCGATACCGCGAGTCTATGTGTAGAATCTAAGGCGTAACAGGGTTCACGCCCTGTGAATCTTTCTCAATCTCAGCCGATCAACGACGATCCTTCAGGAGTGAGTCACCGTGTACTCGATCGAGATGGCCTACGCCCGCATGCGCGAGCTTCAGGACATGGCCAACCGCTCGCGTGCCCACAAGCCCACCGCGCAGAAGGCCGGCGTCCTCAAGAAGCGCGCCGCCAAGAAGCGCTAACTCCCCAGGGAGCCGAAGCCACCTCCGGATCCGGAGCCGAGCTCACCCTCCCATCGGCGGTACAGGCCGTGCGGCACCCCTGCCGCGTCGAGCACCCGCCCCGCGACGAAGTCCACCAGATCCTGGATGTGCGTCGCCCCCGCGTAGAACGCCGGAGAGGCGGGCAGCACGATCGCGCCCGCCTCGTCCAGGCTCACCAAGTGCTTCAGCGTCTGCCCGTTCAGCGGCGTCTCGCGTACGCAGACCACGAGCCGTCGGCCTTCCTTCAGCGTCACGCTCGCCGACCGCTGCAGCAGATCCTTCGAGAGACCGAGCGCCACCCCCGCCACGCACGCCGTGGACGCGGGCACGATCAGCATCCCCTTCGTCGTGTACGACCCCGACGAAGGGCCCGCCGCCAGATCACCGGCGGCCCAGTAACGCACGTCCGCGAGCGCGTCCGGAGCCGGGGCGAACGTCCCCGGCTTCCCGTCCGCGCCGCGCGACAGCCAGGCGGACAGGTCGTCGCGCCAGTGCGCGTCCCGGAAGGAGATGCCGGTCTCGTCGAGCAGCGTGAGCCGTGAGGCGCGCGAGACGACGAGGTCGACACTCTCCCCCGCCGCGAGCAGCGCACGCAGCACGGCGGCGGCGTACGGGGTCCCCGAGGCCCCCGACACCCCCACGATCCAAGGCTTACGCTGCGTATCTCCTGGGTTCACGCTGTGAGCCTATCCCCGGGCCGTTCAGACGGTGAGTCCGCGTACGAGCAGATCGAGCAGCGCGCACACGAACAGGGCGATCCCGATGAAACTGTTCACCTGGAAGAAGGCACGGTTCAGCCGGGACAGGTCGTGCGGCTTCACGATCGAGTGCTCGTAGACGAAGGCACCGGCGACGATCGCGAGCCCGAGCCAGAAGAACCCGCCCGCGTCGGTGGCCGCCGCGTACCAGACGAACAGCGCCATGGTCACCAGGTGACAGCCGCGCGCGCCCCGGATCGCGGCCGGGATGCCGAACCGCGCGGGCACCGACATCACGCCGACCTCGCGGTCCGTCTCCACGTCCTGACAGGCGTAGATCAGGTCGAAGCCACCGATCCAGACGCCGACCGCGAGTCCGAGGATGACCGCCGTCCCCGACCACTCGCCGGTGATCGCGATCCACGCGCCGACCGGGCCCATCGCCTGGGCGATGCCGAGGATCGCCTGCGGGAAGTTCGTGAACCGCTTGCCGTACGGATAGACCACCATCGGGATCACCGCGATGGGCGCGAGCGCCAGGCAGAGCGGGTTGAGCAGGGCGGCCGCGCCGAGGAAGACGGCGAGCGCGATCAGCGCGCCGGTCCAGGCGGACTTCACCGAGACCGCGCCCGTGACGAGTTCGCGGTGCGCGGTCCTCGGGTTGCGGGCGTCGATCTCGCGGTCGATGATCCGGTTCGCGGCCATCGCGAACGTCCGCAGGCCCACCATGCAGATGGTGACCAGGAGCAGCCGTCCCCAGTGGATGTTCTTGTCCCACTGGAACATGGCGGTGAGCGCGGCGATGTACGCGAAGGGCAGCGCGAAGACCGAGTGCTCGATCATGACGAGCCGCAGGAAGGCCTTGGTGCGCCCCGGCTGCGGGATCGCGGCGGAGGCAGAGCTCACAGTCCGTATTCCTTCCAGCGGCGGTCGACCATCGCCGCCGTCTCCGGGTCGGACTCGACCATGTTCGGCCAGCCCCCGTCCCGCGTGTATCCCTCTTCGGGAAGCTTCTTGGTGGCGTCGATGCCCGCCTTGCCGCCCCAGAACTGCTGGTACGAGGCGTGGTCGAGATGGTCGACCGGGCCTTCGACGACGGTGAGGTCGCGGGCGTAGTCGGTGTTGCCGAGCGCGCGCCAGGACACCTCGTGCAGATCGTGCACGTCGCAGTCCTTGTCCACGACGACGATCAGCTTCGTCAGCGACATCATGTGCGCGCCCCAGATGGCGTGCATGACCTTCTGCGCGTGCTTCGGGTACTTCTTGTCGATCGAGACGATCGCGCAGTTGTGGAAGCCGCCCGACTCGGGCAGGTGGTAGTCCACGATGTCCGGGACGATCACCTTGAGGAGCGGCAGGAAGAAACGCTCCGTCGCCCGGCCCAGCGGGCCGTCCTCCGTCGGCGGGCGGCCGACCACGATCGACTGGAGCAGCGGACGCCGCCGCATCGTCACGCAGTCGATCTTCAGCGCGGGGAACGGTTCCTGCGGCGTGTAGAACCCGGTGTGGTCGCCGAAGGGCCCCTCCGGGAGCATCTCGCCGGGCTCCAGCCAGCCCTCGATGACGACCTCGGCGTGCGCGGGGACCTGGAGCGGGACCGTCTTGCAGTCGACCATCTCGACGCGCTTGCCCTGGATGAACCCGGCCAGCATGTACTCGTCCATGTCGCCGGGCAGCGGCGCGGTCGAGGCGTACGTCACGGCGGGCGGGCAGCCGAAGGCGATCGCGACGGGCAGCTTCTCGCCCCTGCGGGCGGCGACCTGGTAGTGGTTGCGGCTGTCCTTGTGGATCTGCCAGTGCATGCCGATGGTGCGCTTGTCGTGGCGCTGCAGGCGGTAGAGCCCGAGGTTGCGCACCCCGGTGTCCGGGTCCTTGGTGTGGGTCAGGCCCAGGTTGAAGAAGGAGCCGCCGTCCTCGGGCCAGGTGAAGAGTGCGGGCAGCTGCTCCAGGTCGACGTCGTCGCCGGTGAGGACGACCTCCTGCACGGGCGCGCTGTCGGACTTCACCTTCTTCGGCGGTACGTGCGTCATCGCGCCGAGCTTCCCGAACGCCTCGCGCACCCCGACGAAGCCGTGCGGCAGCTCCGGCTTGAGCAGGCCGCCGATCTTCTCGCTGATCTCCCCGTACGACTTCAGGCCGAGCGCCTTGAGCAGGCGGCGGTCCGTCCCGTACACGTTCATCGCCAGGGGCATCGCGGAGCCCTTGACGTTCTCGAAGAGGAGCGCGGGACCGCCGGCCTTCTGGACGCGGTCGACGATCTCGCCGACCTCCAGGTACGGGTCGACCTCGGCCTTGATGCGCTTGAGATCGCCCTCGCGGTCCAGTGCCCGGAGCAGGGAGCGAAGATCGTCATAAGCCATGCGTTCCAGTATCCGGCACCGGCTACCCTGGCCCCGTCACCGGGGGCGCGCACGCCTCCCGCCGCCACCGCTTGGGGGATCGCACCACCATGCTCAGGTATCTGCCGTTCCTGCTGGTCCTGGCAGTGTGGATCTATGCCTTCATCGATGTCCTGAACACCCCCGAGAAGGAAGTCAGGCACTTCCCCAAGGTGGTGTGGGTCATCCTCGTGCTGCTCTTCGGAGAGGTGCTCCTCGGCCCGATCGCCTGGTTCGTCACGGGCAAGGTGCGGCACGCGCCCGGCGCGGGCGGCGGCCGGGGCCGGGCCCAGTGGGTGGCGCCCGACGACAACCCCGAGTTCCTGAAGTCCCTCAAGGACGAGAAGCCCGACGACGGCGAGAAGAAGCGCGACCGGGGCAGCGACAGCTGATGGAGCTGCGGCTGCTCGTGACCTTCGAGAAGGTCGCCACCGTCCTCAGCTTCACCCGCGCCGCCACCGAGCTGAAGTACGCGCAGTCCAGCGTCACCAGCCAGATCCGCGCCCTGGAGACCTCCCTCGGCACCGAGCTCTTCGACCGGCTCGGCAGCCGCATCCGGCTGACCGAGGCCGGTGAGCGGCTGCTGCCCTATGCCCGGCAGATCATCGAACTCGCCGACGAGGCACGGGCCGCGGTCGTCGACGCCGAGGAGCCGTCCGGCGCCATCGCGGTCGGCACGATGGAGTCCCTGACCTCCTACCGCCTTCCGCCGCTGCTCGAACTCTTCCACCACCGCTATCCGAAGGTGCGGCTCGCCCTGCGCCCCACGCTCGGCGACGAGACCCGGCAGGCGCTGCGGCAGGGGACGTACGACGTGGGTTTCCTGATGGAGCCGGAGACCGAGCACCAGGGCCTGGAGACCGAGGTCCTCGCCGAGGAGCCGCTGGTCCTGGTCTGCGCGCCCGGCCATCCGCTGGCCGCGCGCGGGGCGGGCCCGCTGGCCACCGGCGACCTGTCGGCGGTGCAGCTCGTCGGCACCGAACCCGGCTGCCCCTACCGGGACCTCTTCGAGGAGGAGCTGCGGACGCGGACCGGGGAGCCGCCGCCGTTCATGGAGTTCGGCACGATCGAGGCGACCAAGCAGGGTGTGGCGGGCGGCCTCGGGGTGGCGCTGCTGCCCGCCGTCGCGGTGGCCAGGGAGCTGGCGGACGGCACGCTGGTGCGGCTGCCGTGGGAGCCGCCGTTCACCTTGTGGACGCAGGTCGCGTGGCGGTCGGGGAAGCGTCTTCCGTCGCATGTGCGGCTGTTCGTGGAGCAGGCCGTGCGGCTCGTGCGGGAGCAAGCGTCACCCTGAGGCTCGCGAGCACGATCAGCGGGACGCCGAGCGCCTGGACGAGTCCGATGTGGTGGCCGTAGACCGCCCAGTCGGCGATCATCGCGACCGCCGGGTAGGTGAAGGCGAGCACGGCGATCTTGGCGGTGGGCAGCTTCGCGTACGCGGCGTACATCAGGACGTACATCAGACCGGTGTGGATCACGCCGAGCCCGGCGAGCCAGGCCCATCCGGTGCCGGTGCCGCGCATCGCGCCGAAGTCGGTGAAGGGCAGCAACAGCGGGATGCCGACGAGGACTTGGACCAGGGCGATCAGATGCGGGCGGACGCCGGTGACGCGCTTGGTGACGAGGGTGGACAGGGCGTAGAGGACGGCCGCGAGGAGCGCGAGCCCGATGCCCGCGAGGGAGCCCGCATCACCCGGGCGCACCCCGGAGACCAGCAGGAGTCCCGCGAACGCGACGGCCAGCCAGCCGAGTTGGAAGCGGGTCAGGCGCTCGCGCAGCACGAGGGCGCTCAGCAGCACGAGGAAGAACGGCTGCGTGTGGTAGACGACGGTGGCCAGGGAGATCGAGGTGGCCTCGTACGCCTTGAAGAGGAACACCCAGTTGAAGACGATGAACACCCCGCCGAGCGCGGCGAGTCCGAACTTCCTGGGGGTGAGTCCGTGATCGCGGAAGTAGCCGCGCGCCGCGGCGTACGCGCCGAGGGCGAGGGCGCCGAACAGGACGCGGAAGAAGACGACGTTGAAGGCGGACGCGCCGGATTCGACGACGAAGATCCCGAGGGTGCCGGAGAGCACCATGGCGGCGGTGAGCTGGGCGGTGCCCCGGTTCTCCAGGGCGTTCTTGGTGGTCATGCCAGGAACGTACGAGCGGGCGTATGCGCTGGTCCACGCGCCAGTGGGGCGTCCTTCCGATGGGCCGATCGGCGCTGTCGATGAGGCCTGACGGGGGGCTCGTGCGGGCACGATGGGAGGCATGAGCAGCGCATCCCGCATCCCCACGGTCGACCTCGGGCCGTGGCTGTCCGGCGATCCCGAGGCCCGCGCCCGGACGGCCCGCACCGTCGACGAGGCCCTGCGCACCGCGGGGTTCCTCCTGGTGACCGGGCACGGCGTCGATCCCGCCCTGCGCTCGGCGATCAGGGAGTCGGCCCGCGGCTTCTTCCGTCTGCCCGACGCGGCGAAGCGGCCGTACGCGGTGCGGGTCGGCGCGCGCGGCTGGCTCGGTCCCGGCGCGGAGGCCAACAGCTATGCGGAGGGCACGGCCGCTCCCCCGGACCTGAAGGAGTCCCTGTCCTTCGCGGCGGACGAGCCGACCGGGGATCCGGCCGTGGACGCCGAGTGGTTCCTGCCGAACACCTGGCCCGCCGAGACCCCGGAGCTGCGGGACCTCGTGGAGACGTATCTGGGGCAGATGCGCGCGCTCTCCGACCGCCTCCTCGAACTGCTCGGCGTCGCGCTCGGCGAGGGCGCGGACTTCTTCACCCGGCATACGGGGCACCCCACTTGGGGCTTCAACATCAACTGGTATCCGGGCACCGAGGTCGTCGGAACGCCCGAGCCCGGCCAGTTCCGCATCGGCCCGCACACCGACTTCGGCACGGTCACGGTCCTCGACCGGCAGGCGGGCCGGGGCGGGCTCCAGGTCTTCACGGACGAGGACGGCTGGCAGGACGCGCCGTTCGACGCGGAGGCGCTCACCGTCAACATCGGGGATCTGATGGCCCGTTGGACCGGCGGCCGCTGGCAGTCGGGCCGCCACCGCGTCCTGCCGCCGCCCGCCGAACTGCCCGCGGAGGAGCTGATGTCGCTCGTGTACTTCTACGAGTGCGACCCGGGCACGGACGTCAGGGGTATCGACTCGCACGTGTATCTGCGGGGGCAGCTGGACGCGATCTCGGTGCCGGAGCCCGAGCACGGGGCCTAGGGGGTGTCTTTCCGATCATCGGATCGTTGGGTTCGGTGTGAGGGATGCAG
>NZ_JBHYJI010000107.1:0-12714 GCF_042740435.1 Streptomyces sp. NPDC059002
GGACTCCCCCGCCGGGAGTCCGGCCGCCGTACGTTTGAGCGTTTCCGGGACGGGCTACGTTTTGCCACATGGTCTCCGAGCCCGGATCGGCAGCAGCAGCGCAGGTACTCGTCGCGTCCAACCGCGGCCCCGTCTCGTACGCGGTGGGGGAGGACGGCGAGCTGACCGCGCGGCGCGGCGGCGGCGGCCTGGTCTCCGGGCTCAGCGCCATCGGCGACGAGGCGGACGCCCTGTGGGTGTGCGCGGCGCTCGGCGACGGCGACAGGGAGGCCGTGCGCCGGGGAATCGTAGGGGCGGGGCCGCAGGCCCCTCAGAACAAGGGTGGTGGCGGGCGACGGGCGGGCGAATCGGGCGTACGGATGCTGGACATCGACGCGGAGGTGCACGCCGCCGCGTACAACGGCATCGCGAACTCGGTGCTCTGGTTCGTCCACCACCTGCTCTACCAGACGCCGCTGGAACCGGTCTTCGGGCGGGAGTTCCGTGCGCGCTGGGCGGCGTACGAGACCTACAACCGCGCGTTCGCCGATGCGCTCGCCGCGGAGGCGGCGCCGGGTGCCGCGGTCCTGGTGCAGGACTACCACCTGGCCCTGGTGCCGGGCATGCTGCGGGAGCTCCGCGGCGACCTGCGGATCGGGCACTTCTCGCACACGCCGTGGGCGCCCGTCGACTACTTCAGGATGCTGCCGGACGACGTGGCCGAGCAGCTGCTGCGCGGGATGCTCGGCGCCGACCGGCTCGGCTTCCTCACCGGGCGGTGGGCGGACGCGTTCACCGACTGCTGCGTACGGATCATCGGCGGGACCTCCGGGACCCGGATCGGGGTGCACGGGCTCGGCGCCGACGCGGACTTCCTGCGGGAGCGCTCGCGGCGCGCCGACGTCGAGGAGCGGCTCGCCGTGCTGCGGGAGCAGGTGGGCGAGGGGCGCAGGACGATCGTGCGGGTGGACAGGACGGAGCTGTCCAAGAACATCGTGCGCGGCCTGCTGGCCTACCGCGAACTGCTCGACACCCGCCCCGAGTGGCGCGAACAGGTCGTGCACGTCGCCTTCGCCTACCCGTCCCGGCAGGACCTCGCGGTGTACCGGGACTACACGGCGGAGGTCTCCCGGGTCGCCGACGCGATCAACTCCGCGTACGGCACGCCCGGTTGGACCCCGGTGGTGCTGCACGTCAAGGACGACTTCGCGCGCTCGCTCGCGGCGTACCGGCTCGCGGACGTGGCGCTGGTCAACCCGATCCGCGACGGCATGAACCTCGTCGCCAAGGAGGTCCCCGTGGTCTCCGACGACGGCTGCGCGCTCGTGCTCTCGCGGGAGGCCGGGGCGTACGAGGAGCTGGGCGAGGACGCGCTGCCGGTGAACCCGTACGACATCACGGCCACCGCCGAGGCCCTGCACACGGCGCTCTCCATGCCGGACGACGAACGCGCCGAGCGCACCAAGCGGCTCGCGGCGGCGGCGACGGCCCTGCCGCCCGCCCAGTGGTTCCTGGACCAGCTGCGGGCACTCACCGGCTGACGACGGCAGACGGCAGACGGCAGACGGCAAGTCCAAGGGGCCGCGCGCGTTTGTCCATGGGCCCCGGCGCGGGGCGTCACTACGTTCCCGGACATGACCTCGCGTCGCACGAGCATCGTGATCCTCACCGCCCTCGCCGCGGCCGCCACGGGCCTCGCCCCGGCCGCCGAGGCGCGGTCCGGCACCGCGTACTACGTCGACTGCGCCCAGGGCGACGACTCCGCGTCCGGCACCTCCGCCGCCGCGGCCTGGCGCACCGTCGGCAAGGCGAGCGGCCACGTCCTCGGTCCGGGCGACCGGCTCCTGCTCAAGCGGGGCACAAGCTGCACGGGGGTGCTGGCTCCCAAAGGTGCGGGTGCGGCCGGCGCCCCCGTGCGCATCGACGCGTACGGGGACAAGGGGGCGGCCAAGCCCCGCATCGAGGCCCAAGGGGCGCGCGCCGCACTGCACTTGGTGAACACCGAGCAGTGGGAGATCCGGAACCTGGACCTCTCCAACACCGGCCCGGCGACCACCACGGAACGCCGCGCGGGCCTGTACGTGCAGCTCACCGACTACGGCACGGCCGACCACTTCGTCGTCGACGGGGCGGACGTGCACGACGTGAACGGCGCCGACTTCAAGGACCCGGACCCCTCGGGCGGCATCCTCTTCGTCGTACAGGGGTCGGCGAAGCCCACCCGGTTCGCCGACGTGCGCGTCGAGGACTCCACCGTGCGCCACGTCGACCGCACGGGCATCGGCGTCATGTCGACGTGGGACGGTCCGGGGAAGTTCTCGACCGGTGTGCGGTTCCAGCGCAACAAGGCGTACGACGTGGGCGGCGACGGCATCGTCGTCCACGAGACCAGCAAGGCGCGCGTCGAGCACAACCACGTCGACGGCTTCAACATGCGCTCCGCGGGCTACAACGCGGGCGTGTGGGCCTGGGAGTCCGAGGACGCGCTCTACCAGTACAACGAGGTCACCGGCGGCCACGGGACGCGCGACTCGATGGCGTACGACATCGACGGCGGCAACGTACGCAACACCTATCGCTACAACTACAGCCACGACAACGAAGGCGGCTTCCTGCTCGTCTGCAACGGCGAGGGCAAGGTCAGCGACGGCAACCGGATCCACGACAACATCAGCGTCAACGACCGCAACACGACGTCCCCCTACGCCGTGATCTCGGTGGTGTGCGGGGCGGCCACGGACACGCAGGTCTACCGGAACACGGTCGTCACCGACCGCGCGGACACCGCCCTCGTCGCCAACAACGGGCCGACCGGCGTGACCTTCCGCGACAACGTCTTCGTCGGCGCTGCCACCGGGCCGGGCTCCCCCATCAAGGACACGGTGAGCACCTACGAGGGCAATCTGTACTGGCACACCGCGCAGCCCCGCGACCCGAAGGCCGTGAACGCCGACCCGCTGTTCGTGTCCGCGGCGCCCGCGAAGCCCGGTGACGTACGCCTGAAGGACGGTTCACCGGCGCGGGGCGCGGGGACGGCGGTCGAGGACGGGACGGCGTACGACTACTTCGGGAACCCGATCCCCGACCCGCCCAACATCGGCGCCGATCAGTCGAGTTGAGCGGCGATCGCCGACAAGAGGCGCACGACGCCCCGCGGGCCCTCCACCACCAGGTCGGCCCGCCCGGAAAGCTCCGTCACCTCCGCGCTGCCGCTGCACACGAGCAGGCCCGCGATGCCGTCCGAGCGGAGCTTCTCCACGGCGCCGAAGGCGGGCAGGTCGCCGAGGTCGTCGCCCGCGTAGAGCACGGACTCGGCGCCGACCTCGCGCAGGTACTCGGCGAGCGCCACGCCCTTGTCCATGCCGGGCGGCCGCAACTCCAGGACCAGGCGGCCCGGTTCGACGATCAGGCCGTGCCGGTTCGCCAGCTCGGCGAGCGGTTCGCGCAGCGCGTCGAAGGCGGCCTGCGGGTTGCGGGCGCGGCGCGTGTGGACGGCGACGGCCCGGCCCTTCTCCTCGATCCAGGTGCCGCGCCAGGCGCCGATCGCATCGAGGAAACCGGGCAGTTCGGCGCGCACGGCCGCCACGCCGGGGTGCGGCTCCGCGGCGTGCACCGTGCCGGTGACGGCGTCCCAGCGCTCGGCGCCGTAGTGCCCGAGGACGACGAGGTGTTCGAGGCCGGGGACGCCCGCGAAGCCGCCGTAGCGGACGGCGACGCCCGCGGGCCGTCCGGTGACCACCGCGACGGACCGCACGCGCGGGGCGAGCACGGCGAGCGCGGGCACGGCGTCCGGGTGGGCGCGGGCCTGCTCGGGGTCGGCGACGATCGGGGCGAGCGTGCCGTCGAAGTCCAGGGCCACGACGGCCCGTTCGGGGCGCGCGAGCAGCGCGGCGAGGCCGTCGCGCCCGGCGGGCGTCACGGGCTCGGGCAGCTCGGGCGGGTCCGTCGGGGAGTGCGTTGGGTCACCCATGGGCCCGACCCTAACGGCGTCAGCGCTCGTCGCGCCGTGACTCCCGCACCCGGCGCAGCCGATTGACCGTAATCGGGTCATGGGCGAGCGCGCGGGCGTCGTCGAGGAGGGCGTTCAGGACCTGGTAGTAGCGCACGGGCACCATGCCGAGCTCCTCGCGGATGGCGCGTTCCTTCGCGCCGGGGCCCGGCCACGGCCGCCGTTCGAGGGCGAGGACGGCGCGGTCCCGCGCGGACAGCTCCCCCGGCCCCGGGTGCTCCTGATCGGTCATGCCGGACACGCTATTCCGCGTTCTCCTTGACCGCCGCCCGGTTCTGGATCCGGCCGAGGACGGACTTGGGGTTGCCGTTCTTCTCGACGGTCTTGCCGATGTCCTGCTTGATGTCCGCGGAGACCTGCGCCCAGGACGTCTTGCCCACCGGGTAGAGCTGCGAGGTCGGCAGCTCCTTGAGGAACTTGCCGAGTTCGGTGTCGCCGCGCTCCTCGGCCATCGCGTCGGAGGCGGAGCTCGTCACGGGCAGGATGTCGTACTCGTTCGAGAATTCGAGCACGTTCTTCTTGCTGTAGACGTAGTCGAGGAACTTGCCGGCCTCCTTGCGGTGGCCGTTCTTCTTGAACGCCATCATCCAGTCGGCGACGCCCATCGTGGCCTGCGCCTTGCCGTTGATGCCGGGCGCCGGCACCATGCCGAACTTCACGCCCTTCTTGGCGGCCATCTTCATCAGCGTGGGGTGGCCGTTGAGCATGCCGACCTCGCCGTTCGAGAACGCCTTGAACGCGTCGATGCGGTTCAGCTCGCCGGGCGCCGTCGGCCCGGTCAGGCCCTTGCCGACGAGCTCGTCGCGCAGCCAGGAGAACGTCTTGGCGTTCTCCTTGGAGTCGATGCTGTACGAGCCGACGTTGTCGGTGTAACCGCCGCCGCCGCTGAGCATCCACATCAGCGTCTCGGCGGGCGCCTCCTCGGAGCCGAGCGGCAGCGCGTAGGGGATCTTCACGCCGCGCGCCTTGAGCGCCTTGGCGTCGGCCTGCAGCTCGCTCCAGCTCTGCGGCGGGGTGAGGTTCGCGTCCTTGAAGAGCTTGGTGTTGTAGAAGAGCAGGCGCGTGGAGGCGGCGAACGGCATGCCGTACTGGATGCGCTTGACCTCGCCGGCCTGGGCGAGGGGGGCGAGGAAGTCGGCCTGGGTGGCGATGGAGAGGAGTTCGTCGGCCTCGTAGAGCTTGCCCTGCGCGGCGTAGTCGGCGTACGCGCCGATCTGCGCCAGGTCGGGGGCGTCGCCCTTCTTGACCATCTCCTTGACCTCACGGTCCACGTCGTTCCAGGAGTGGACGGTGACCTCGACCTTGATGCCGGGGTTCTCGGCCTCGAAGCCCTTGACGACCTTGTCCCAGTACTTCTTGGAGCTGTTCGCCGCGGAGTCGCCGTAGTCGGCGGCCACCAGCTTGAGGGTGACGTCGCCGGAGCCGCCGGGACCGCCGCAGCCCGCGAGCACGCCCGTCATGCCGAGTACGGCCATCGCCGCGGTCAGTCCTGTCACGCGCCGCTGCACAGCTGTTCCCACCCTCATTGCCTCAATGCACTTGAACTGCGAGTTTCCCCCGAGTCCGGACACAAGGTCTACACCACCCGAGTATCACTTCTGCAACGGCGGCCACAAGGGCCCCAGGGCCCGGCGGAGCGGGCCCCGGCAATCGGGACACCAGTGCCGAAAAGGACCTTCGGCCCCCCTCAAACACCCGAAGTGGACTAGACCTCTCACGGGTGACGCGCGAGACTGTCCCCCGTGAGACACGTCATCGCCCTCGATGTGGGCGGCACCGGAATGAAGGCCGCCCTGGTGGGGGCGGACGGCACCCTGCTGCACGAGGCGCGCCGCCCGACCGGGCGCGACCGCGGGGCCGACGCCGTCGTCGAGTCCATCCTCGGCTTCGCCGCGGACCTGCGCGCCCACGGCATCGACCGCTTCGGGGAGCCCGCGGAGGCGGCCGGAGTCGCCGTGCCCGGCATCGTCGACGCCGCACGCGGCATCGCCGTCTACGCGGCCAACCTCGGCTGGAGCGACGTCCCCCTGCGGGACCTCCTCAGCGCCCGCCTCGAAGGCGTCCCCGTGGCCCTCGGCCACGACGTCCGCACCGGCGGCCTCGCCGAGGGCCGCATCGGCGCGGGCAAGGGAGCCGACCGGTTCCTCTTCGTGCCGCTCGGCACCGGCATCGCGGGCGCCATCGGCATCGGCGGCGCCATCGAACCCGGCGCGCACGGCTCGGCCGGGGAGATCGGCCACATCGTCGTACGCCCCGACGGACCGCCCTGCGGCTGCGGCCAGCGCGGCTGCCTGGAGCGCCTGGCCTCCGCGTCCGCGGTGAGCAAGGCGTGGGCGGAGGCGAGCGGCGACCCCGACGCGGACGCCGCGGACTGCGCGAAGGCCGTGGAATCCGGCGACCCGCGCGCCCAGGAGGTCTGGCGCGACGCCGTCGAGGCCCTGGCCGACGGCCTGCTGACCGCCCTCACTCTGCTGGACCCGCACACCCTGATCATCGGTGGCGGTCTCGCCGAGGCGGGGGAAACCTTGTTCACACCGCTGCGGGCCGCCGTCGCGGCGCGCATCGTCCAGTTCCAGACGCTGCCGGAGATCGTCCCCGCCGCCCTCGGCGACACGGCGGGCTGCCTCGGTGCGGGCCTGCTCGCCTGGGACCTCGTCGACCAGAAGACTGCCGCCACAGACACCGACCCCACGGAGGTAACCACCTGATGGCCACTAGCAAGGTTCTCGCCGGTGCACAGGTGGTACTGCCCACCGGGACCCTCACGAACGGCCGCGTGATCGTCGACGGCACGCGCATCGCCGGGAGCGCTCCCTCCGACACGGAGACCCTGGACCTCACCGGCCACTGGGTGGTCCCCGGCTTCGTCGACATCCACAACCACGGAGGCGGTGGCGCCTCCTTCACCTCGGGCACCGTCGAGGACGTGCTCAAGGGCATCCACACCCACCGCCTGCACGGCACCACCACCGTCGTCGCCTCCACCGTCACCGGCGAGATGGACTTCCTCGCCCAGCGGGCCGGGGTGCTCTCCGAACTCGCCGAGCAGGGCGACATCGCGGGCATCCACTTCGAGGGCCCGTTCATCTCGCCGTGCCGCAAGGGCGCGCACAGCGAGGCGCTGCTCAGACATCCCGACCCCGCCGACGTGCGCAAGCTGATGGACGCGGCGCGCGGCCAGGCGAAGATGTTCACGCTCGCCACCGAACTGCCGGGCGGCATCGACTCCGTACGCCTCCTCGCCGAGCACGGCGTGATCGCGGCGATCGGCCACACGGACGCGACGTACGAGCAGACCGTGCAGGCGATCGACGCGGGCGCCACCGTCGCCACCCACCTCTACAACGCGATGCCCGCCCTCGGCCACCGCACCCCGGGCCCCATCGCCGCGCTCCTCGAGGACGAGCGGGTCACCGTCGAGCTGATCAACGACGGCACCCATCTGCACCCCGCGTCCTTCGAACTCGCCTTCCACCACAAGGGCGCGGACCGCGTCGCCCTCATCACCGACGCCATGGACGCGGCGGGCTTCGGCGACGGCCGGTACATGCTCGGCCCGCTGGAGGTCGAGGTGAAGGACAGCGTCGCGCGGCTCGTCGAAGGCGGCTCGATCGCGGGCTCCACGCTCACCCTCGACCGCGCGTTCAAGCGCTCGGTGACCGTCGACCGGCTGTCCGTCGAGGACACCGTCCGCGCCATCTCCGCGAACCCCGCCAAGCTCCTCGGGATGTACGACAAGGTCGGCTCCCTGGAACCGGGCAAGGACGCGGACCTGGTGGTCCTCGACGCGGACTTCGAGCTCAAGGGCGTGATGCGCAAGGGCGCGTGGGTCGTTGAGCCCAATTAACCCCAACTCGGGTGATTTCGCCGCCCGTTGACCGGGCGACGAGCAGCAGGCGGTTGGCCCCCACCTCTGGGCCAACCGCCTTCTGTTTGGCATGATCAGACCCCGAAAGAGGCCGCAGGCAGGCGCGTTCAGGGACCAGGACTCCAGGGGGTGGCACGCGTGATCCTCACCGTCACGCTGAACGCCGCCCTGGACATCACCTACCGGGTCCCCGCCCTCACCCCGCACGCCTCGCACCGCGTCACCGAGGTCATCGAACGCCCCGGCGGCAAGGGCCTGAACGTCGCCCGGGTGCTCGCCGCGCTCGGCCACGACGTCACCGTCGCGGGCTTCGCGGGCGGCGACACGGGACGCACCCTGCACGACCGCCTCGCCGAAGCGCCGCACCTCACCGACGCGCTCACCCCCGTCGGCGGCGCCACCCGCCGCACCCTCGCCGTGGTGGACGCCGCCACCGGCGACACCACCCAGCTCAACGAACCGGGCCCGCTGGTCTCGCCCGGCGAATGGGCCGCGTTCCTGGACTCCTACGAGGAGTTGGTGCACCGCGAAGGGATGTCCGCGGTCGCCCTCTGCGGCAGCCTGCCGCCCGGCGTGCCCGTCGGGGCCTACGCCCTGCTCATACGGGCCGCACGCGCGGCCGGGGTCCCCGTGCTCCTCGACACCAGCGGCGAACCGCTGCGCCGCGGCGTCGCGGCCCGCCCCGACGTGGTGAAGCCCAACGCCGACGAACTCGCCGAGCTCACCGGCTCCCACGAACCCTCCCAGGCCACCCGCGACGCCCGCCGCAGGGGCGCCCACGCCGTCGTCGCCTCACTCGGCGCCGACGGCCTCCTCGCGGTCACCCCCGACGGCGGCTGGCAGGCGGCCCCGCCCGCCCGCGTGCACGGCAACCCGACGGGCGCGGGCGACTCGGCGGTCGCGGGCCTGCTCTCGGCACTCGCCGAAGGACTCCCCTGGCCCGACCGCCTGGCCCGCGCCGTGGCCCTCTCAGCGGCAACAGTGGCAGCACCGGTGGCCGGCGAGTTCGACCGCCCGACCTACGACGACACCCTGCCGCACGTCACGGTGACGGGACAGGACAGCGCGGCCTAGCCCTTGCCCTCGACCAGCCACATCTGGTCGATGTTCGCGCCGGTGGTCCCGCAGAGGTTGCTCTGCTCGCAGCTGAGCGTGATGGTGTTCGTCCCCTTGGTGAGCTGGACGAGGCCCCAGGTGTTGGTCCAGCCCTTCTCCCAGTCGCCTTCCTTGGCGCCGGTGAAGTTCTTCATGCTCAGGGGGCGGCTCTGCTTCTTGCCGTTGACCGAGATGGTGGCGTTGCTGTCCTTGCCGGGGACGCCGTAGTTCACGCTGAGTTTGTACGTCCCGGCCTTGGGGATGCCGTCGACGGTCCACGTCACCTGCGCGCCGACCTTGTCGAACCCGGCGACATAGACGCCGCCCGCGGCCTTGGCGCCCTTGATGTCGGACGCCGTGGTCGTGCCGCCCTCCAGCTTGAGGGCCTTCGCGTCCGTCTTGGGGAGCTCGGTCTTCTCCTCGGGCTTCTTGGACGGCTTCTCGCTGGGCTCCACGGACGCGGCCTGCGACGGGTTGCCGCCTGCCTCTTCCTTGTCGCCCTTGTCGTCGTCGCGGCCGAAGAGCATCGCGGCACCGATGCCTATGGCGACCACGGCCACCACCGCGATGGCGCCGATCAGCAGGCCCTTGGTGTTCGGGCCCCGGCCGCGTCCGCCGCCCGCGGGCGCGTACTGCGGCGAGGAGACGGGGGCGCCGCCGGGCTGCGCCTCGGGGGCGGTGTAGTGGGCGTTCGGCTGGCCGTAGGGCTGCTGCGCCTGCTGCGGGACCTGCTGGCCGTACTGCTGCGTCGGCTGGGTCTGCCCGTACTGCGGGCGCCGGTCGCCGACCGCTCTCACCTGGTTGTACGAGGACCGGGGACCCGGGTACCCGTAGCCGCCCCCACCGCTGGGCGGGGTCGCTCCGGCGGCCTGCCCGTCCTCGTACAGGTAGCCGAACGGATCGTCGTCGCCCTGCGGCGCGCTCGGCGTGTTCTCGCCGTTATTGCCGGGCGTCATTCCCTGGTCACTCCCTCACATCGCTGACGCGGGGAGCCTACCCGGTCCGAGTGAGCCCACGGGGTGGCGTTGACCTCATCGAGGCCGTCACCCGGCCCGCCGGTGCTGCTTGGCACGGGAGCGTTTCTCCACGTACATCCGCTGGTCAGCGGAGTGCAACACTTCGTCGGCCGACATCCCGCAGTGCGCCCAGCCGATGCCGAAACTGGCCCCCACACGGACCGCCCTGCCGTCGACGCGGATCGGCGGGATGATCGCGTTCCGCAGCCGGACCGCGAGGTCCTGGGCGTCGGCCCGGCCGAGCCCGTCGGCGAGGACGACGAACTCGTCGCCGCCGAGCCGCGCCACCGTGTCCCCGTCCCGCACACCGCTGGTGAGGCGCCTGGCGACCTCGATGAGGACGGCGTCGCCGGTGTGGTGACCGAAGCGGTCGTTGATCGACTTGAAGCCGTCGAGGTCGCAGAAGAGGACCGCGAGCCCCTTGGTGCCGTCGTCCACGTCGTCGTCGCCGCCCTGGGGGGCGACGGTGTGCACATGGTGGTCGAAGCCGTCGTCCTGCTGCTGGTGCGACGCGTGACCGAAGTCGAAGCCGTGCTCGTAGGCGGCGTCGAGCGAGTCCACGGCGCTGGGCTGCCCCGCGTGGGGCCGCCTACAGAGCCGGGCGCTGAGCCGGGCGCGCAGCTCGGCGGAGTTGGGAAGGCCGGTGAGCGAGTCGTGGCTGGCGCGGTGGGCGAGCTGCAGCTCGCGGCGCTTGCGCTCCTCGATGTCCTCGACGTGCGTGAGCAGGAAGCGGGGCCCGTCGGCGGCGTCCGCGACGACGGAGTTGCGCAGCGACACCCACACATACGTGGCGTCGCGCCGCGCGAGCCGCAGCTCGGCGCGGCCGCCCTCGGCGGAGGTGCGCAGGAGCGTCCCGATGTCCTCGGGGTGCACGAGGTCGGAGAAGGAGTAGCGCCGCATGGCCGACGCGGGGCGGCCGAGGAGGCGGCAGAGCGCGTCGTTCGTGCGCAGGATCCGGCCGTGCTGGTCGCCGCCCATCTCGGCGATGGCCATGCCGGACGGCGCGTACTCGAAGGCCTGCCGGAAGGACTCCTCGCTGGCCCGCAGTGCCTGCTGCTCCCTCTCCAGGCGGACCAGGGCGCGCTGCATGTTGGCCCGCAGGCGGGCGTTGCTGATCGCGATGGCGGCCTGGAAGGCGTACATCTGCAGGGCCTCGCGGCCCCAGGCGCCGGGCCTGCGGCCGTTGCGCGGGCGGTCCACGGAGATCACGCCGAGCAGTTCGCCGCCGGCCGCGCCCGTCGCGTACATGGGGGCGAAGAGCCGGTCCGCCGGGTGCCACTCGTCCTCGAAGCGGGGCTCGGGGCCCTCGGTGTACCACTGCGGGACGTCGTCGTCGTCGAGGACCCAGCCCTCGGTGTACGAGATGAAGCGCAGCGCGCCCCACGGCTCTCCCATGGCGAGGCGGCGCTCCCAGGCGTCGCGGGAGCCGACGCGTCCGGTGATCAGGGCCTCGGCCGCGGGGTTGCCCGCGAAGGCGGCGACGACGAGATCGCCGTCCGGGCGCACGAGATTGACACACGCCAGTTCGTAGCCAAGGCCGTTGACGACGCCGTCGGCGACGGTCTGCAGCGTGTCCGCCAGGCTCCGGGCCGTGTTGAGCTCCGCCACCACCTGGTGCAGCTGCCGCAGGGTCGCAAGACGGACGTACGGCTCCGACTCGGTCTCCATGCTCGTTCTCCCCGAGACCTCGACAGCAACTCCAGGATGCGCAGCGCCCGCAGTGTTCTTCCGTGCCGTTGGTGCTTCTCGCCCGTGGTACTTCTGTGCCCTTGTGCCCTCAGTGTCTTATTGCCACCGTCACTGAATCACAGCGAGCAGCTCACTCGGTACACAGGGTCAACAAAATATGGGTCCTGTGACTCAAGTCACAGGTGAGAAGCTGCCGTTGGTCCAGTCCCTTGGACTAGTCCACCGCATTTCGTGACACCGCGTGCCGCCTTCTGCCACATTCATGAAGTCCACGAACTCGGCCATCGGTCCTAGGACCGGACTGGGCCCAGGGCCCGATGTGGCCGAAAGCGACGGGGAGTTAACTTCGGTGCGTGGCTCACGTACTGAAGACACTCCCGGCCCCGCCTTCCCCACGCCACCCATCACCGAATGGGCATGCTGATGGGGTGAGCAACGACGAGTTCCGCGCGGCCATGTCCCGCCTGGCGGCAGGCGTGGTCCTGGTGACGGCGCGCGAGCCGGCCCTGGACCCGGACGACCCGACGGCCCCGGCCGGCGAGGACGTGGGCATGACGGCGACGGCCTTCCTGTCCGTCTCCCTCGACCCGCCCCTGGTCATGGTCAGCCTGCGCGAGGGCTCCCGGATGGACGACCTGCTCGCCGAGCAGCCCCACTGGGCGGTCTCGGTGCTCTCCGAGAGCCAGCGCCACATCGCGGGCCGCTTCGCGATGAAGGGCCGCATCAGCGACCGGCTCCTCTTCGAGGACCTCCCCTACGTACGCGGCGCGGCGTCCGGCGCCCCCCTGATCGGCGGGGCGCTCGCGACGCTGGAGTGCCGTACGGAGCAGACCGTGACCGCGGGCGATCACACGCTGGTCATCGGCCGCGTGCTGACTGCGTCATTGCCGAGCGCGGAAGGTGGCCCCCTGATGTACTTCCGCGGCCGCTACCGGAACCTGAGCTAGGGCCCCGTAAGGGGCGCGGGGAACTGCGCGAGCAACCACGAAAAAGCCGCAGTCGCGACTGCCGGGATCCCGGCAGATGCGAATGCGGCTTTTCGCGCGCTGAGCGCGCAG
>NZ_JBHYJI010000108.1:0-12399 GCF_042740435.1 Streptomyces sp. NPDC059002
CACGAGGGGGACCGCGGCCGGACGGTCGGCGCCGCCCGCCATCGCCCCCGTCCGGCCCTCGGGGCCGTACTGCGCGAGCGTTCCCATAAATTCATGGGCGCTCCTATTCAAATTTGACTAGGCTGACTCGTGTGGCCGAGAAAACCATTCCCCTCCTCCCGTGCCAGGCGATCCAGCCGGTGGTCGACTTCTACACCGCGCTGGGATTCGAGACGACATTCCTCCAGAAGAGCCCCTATCCGTACGCCGTCGTCGAACTCGGCACCGTCGAGCTCCAGTTCTTCCAGGTGAAGGGGTACGACCCCAAGGCGTCCTACTCCGGGTGCTACGTCCTCACCGACGACGTCGAGGCACTGCACACCGCCTTCCGCGCCGGACTCAAGGCGACGTACGGCAAGATCCCCAGCCGCGGACTGCCCCGCATCGGACCCCTGAAGGACATGTCCTACGGAGTGCGGCAGTTCCTGATGACCGACCCCGGAGGCAACAGCATCCGCGTCGGGCAGGCGATCAGCGAGGACCAGTCGATGCGTCCCGCGCCCAAGGAGACCTTCGCGCGGGCCCTGCACATGGCCGACCTGTTCGCCGACTCCAAGGAGGACCTGCCGGGCGCCGCGAAGATCATCGACCGGGCGCTCGGCCTCACCGACGAGCGGCCGACCCCCGAACAGGAGGTGCGCCTGCTCGTCCTGCGCGGCGACATCGCCCAGCGGCTCGGCGACGACCCCCTCGCCGAGCGCCTCCTCACCCGGGCCGCCGGCATCGAACTCACCGACGAGGAACGGGAGTCGGCGCACGACGCCCTGGCGCGCCTCGCCGAACTGCGCGACTAGCGCGGCCGGTCCGCACACGTCGGCCGGTCCGCACACGTCAGGGCGCCGTCAAAGTCCCCGCTCACGGCGCCAGGGCCGCGTCAAGGCCCGTGTCCTCGGCGCCGCCCGGGGGAGCCGGTGAGGCACGCTCCCCAAGGGCGTCCGCCCGGGAGACCGCCCCGCTGGACCAGGAGATGAGCGGCGGAGCCATGAGTGACGTACGACCCGGAAAGCTGAAGGTCTATCTGGGGTCGGCCCCCGGCGTCGGCAAGACCTACCGCATGCTCGACGAGGCGCACCGCAGGGCGGCCCGCGGCACCGACGTGGTCGTCGGCGCCGTCGAATGCCACGGGCGCCCGCACACCGAGGCGATGCTCGCGGGCCTCGAGGTCCTGCCGTCCGCACGAGGCGGCCTGGACCTCGCGGCCGTGCTCGCCCGCCGCCCGCAGCTCGCGGTCGTCGACGACCTCGCGGACGCCAATGCCCGGGGCGGCGGCGGCCGTTCGCCGCGCTGGCAGGACGTCGAGGAGCTGCTCGCGGCCGGTGTCGACGTCGTCACCGCCGTCGACATCCGGCACCTGGAATCCCTCAACGACGTCGTCGAGAAGATCACCCGGGTGTCCGTCACCGAGACCGTCCCCGACCGGGTGGTCCGCCGCGCCCGGCAGATCGAACTGGTCGACATGGACCCCGAGGCGCTGCGCCGCCGCATGGCGCACGGCGACATCCACGCCCCCGAGGACGTGGACGCCGCCCTGGCCCACTACTTCCGTCCCGGCAACCTCACCGCGCTGCGCGAACTCGCCCTGCGCTGGCTCGCGGGACACGTCGACGAACAGCTCAAGCGCTACCGCTCCGAACACGGCATAGAGGGCGTCTGGGAGACCCGCGAACGCGTCGTCGTCGCGCTGACCGGCGGCCCCGAGGGCGAGACCCTGATCCGCCGCGCCGCCCGCATCGGCGACCTGCCCCGCACCCTCGGCGCCCCGCACGCCGCGGGCGACCTGCTCGCCGTGCACGTGGCCCACAGCGACGGCCTCGCCGCCGGGGCCTCGCACGCCTCACTCGCCCGGCAGCGCCGTCTCGTGGAGAGCCTCGGCGGCAGCTACCACTCGGTCGTCGGCGACCATGTCCCCACCGCCCTGGTCGAGTTCGCCCGCGCGGAGAACGCCACCCAGCTCGTCCTCGGCACCAGCAGGCGCGGCCGCCTCGAACGCTTCCTGACCGGCAGCGGCATCGGCGAGACCGTCGTCGCCCTCTCCGACGACATCGACATCCACATGGTCACGCACGAACGCGCGGGCCGCGGCCGGCTGTTGCCCTCACGGCGCCGGACGCTGCCGCACTCGCGCCTGGTCGCGGGCCCGGTCGCCGGACTCGTCCTGCCGCTGCTGCTCACCCTCGCGCTCGACGCGCTGCGCGGCACCCTGAACCTCACCAGCGAGGCGCTGCTCTTCCTGCTCACCGTGGTGGGCGTGGCCTGCATAGGCGGCGTGGCCTCCGCCGTGATCGCGTCGGTCACGGCATCGCTGCTGCTCAACTACTGGTTCATGCCGCCGGTGGGCCACTTCACCTTCGGCGACCCCAACGGCATGGTGGCGCTCGGCGTCTTCGCCGTCGTCGCGGCCACCGTGGCCGCCGTCGTCGACCGCTCCCTGCGGCTCTCCCGGCGCTCGGCACGGGCCACCGCGGAGGCCGAGACGATGTCCTCGCTCGCGGGCAGCATCGTCCGCGGCGACCAGGCGATTCCCGCGCTCCTCGAACGTACGAGAGAGACCTTCGGCATGGACTCCGCCGAGCTGGTCGACGAACTCCCGCGCGGCGACGGCGCGTTGGTGACCGTGCCGGTCGGCACCGGCTCCTTCCTCGTGCTGCGCGGGCGCCCGCTGCCGTCCTCCGCGCGCCGCGTCCTCGCCGCGTTCGCCGCCCACGTCGGCGCCGCCGTCGAGCGCGCCAGGCTCGCCGAGGCCGCCGCCGAGGTCGAGCCGGTCAAGGCCGCCGACCGGATGCGCACCGCGCTGCTCCGCGCGGTCGGCCACGACCTGCGCACCCCGCTCGCCGCGGGCTGGGCCGCCGTCGCCTCGCTGCGCAGCCGCGACGTGCAGTTCTCCGAGGAGGACCGGGACGCGCTGCTCGCCACCGCCGACGAGTCCCTCGCCAAGCTGGACCGCCTGGTGGAGAACCTGCTCGACCTGAGCCGGCTGCAGGCGGGCGCGCTCACCCTCAAACTGCGGGCCACCGCCCTGGAGGAGGTCCTCGCGCCCGCGCTCGACTCGCTGCCCGAGGGCGGGCCCGGCATAGAGGTGCAGAACGTGGACGGCCTGGCGAGGATCCCCGCCGTCCTCGCCGACCCGCCGCTCCTGGAACGCGTGATCGCCAACCTGATGGGCAACGCGGCCCGCCACTCGCCGCCCCACGAACGCGTCCTGGTCTCCGCGAGCGCGCTCGCGGACCGCGTCGAAGTGCGCGTCGTGGACCGCGGTCCAGGGCTGCCGCCGACCGGCCGTGAGCAGCTCTTCGAGCCGTTCCAGCGGCTCGGCGACACCGACAACAACACCGGCCTCGGCCTCGGTCTCGCGCTCTCGCGCGGTCTGACGGAGGCCATGGACGGCACGCTCACCCCGGAGGACACCCCGGGCGGCGGGCTCACGATGGTGCTCTCGCTGCCGTGCGCCGCCCGGCCCCGCGACGCCGGCGTCAGCCGACGTGCACCCGCGGCCGCCGTGCCGGATCCGGCTCGGCCCGGCGCAGCACCTCGCGGGTGACCGGCGCGACCTCGCCGTCGCCGAAGACGAGGAAGCGGAGCAGATGGCCGAACGGGTCGCCCTCGGTCCAGTTGAAGTAGGCGTGCGGCACCTGGCCGGTGCGGTCGCGGATCTCCATCAGGACGGCCGCGATGGTGTTGGGCACCCCGGGCCCCGCCACGCGCAGCCTGCGCGCACCGTGCTTCTTGTCGCCGTGGACCGTCAACTCGGTCGTGAAGTCGGAGGAGTTGTGGAGGATGATCTCCAGGAACAGCACGGGCTTCCCGCCGGGGATGTGGGTCTGCTCGCGCTGGCTGTACTCCTTGGCACGGTACTCGGCGGTGGTGCGCTCCTGCGGATCGTTGGCGATGATCCGCACCGGACCCGACGCGGCGACGTCGTCGATGAGCCGGGCCGCCGCCTCGTCGAACACCACGCCCGCCGCCCGCAGTTCGAAGGCCCGGTGCACGCGCGAGGCGAAGGAGGTCAGCAGGATGCCGAGGATGAACAGCGTCGCGATCTTGATGCCGTCGGGCCGCTCGATGACGTTCGTGACCAGGGTGTACGCGAACACCGCGGTGATCAGGCCGAAGCCGATGGTGGCCGCGCGGTGTCCCCGGTGGCGCACGGCGACGGTCGAGGCGAAGGAGGCGGACAGCATCAGGACGAGGACGCCGGTGGCGTACGCGCCGCTCTGCGCGTCGACATCGGCGTTGAACCACAGGGTGATGCCGATCGCGATGGCCATGAAGACGAGGACCAGCGGCCGCACCGCCCGCGTCCACTCGGGAGCCATGCCGTAGCGGGGCAGATAGCGCGGCACGATGTTGAGCAGACCGGCCAGCGCCGAGGCCCCGGCGAACCACAGGATGGCGATCGTCGAGACGTCGTAGGCCGTGCCGAACACCTCGCCCAGGTGCTTGTGCGCCAGATAGGCGAGCGCCCGCCCGTTCGCGGGGCCGCCGCTCTTGAAGTCGTCCTGCGGGATCAGGATCGTCGTCGCCAGGCTGGAGGTCAGCAGGAAGCAGCTCATGATGAGCGCCGCCGTGGTCAGCAGCTTGCGGGTGTCCCTGATCCGGCCCGCGGGATGCTCGTACGTGTCCGAGGCGTCGCCCCGCACCTGCGGCATCACCGCGACACCGGTCTCGAACCCGGACATGCCGAGCGCCAGCTTGGGGAAGACGAGCAGGGCCACGCCGATCATGGCGAACGGCGACCCGTGCTCGGCCGTCATCGCGCCCCACCAGTCCTCGACGTGCACCGGCTCGGAGAGCACCAGCCAGACCGTGGTGACCAGGACGACGAGGTTGAGCGTGAGGAAGATGCCGACCAGCGCCACGGCAACGCCGATCGCCTCGCGGAACCCCTTGAGGAAGACCGCGCCGAGCCCGGCGACGAGGACGAGGGTGATCAGGACGTTCTCGCCGTGCAGCCAGTGCGGGGCGAAGGGGTTCTCCACGACGTGCGCGGAGGCGTCGGCCGCGGACAGCGTGATGGTGATGATGAAGTCCGTGGCGGCGAAGCCGAGAAGGACCAGCACGAAGATCTTCCCCGACCACCAGGGCAGCAGCCGCTCCAGCATGTGGATCGAGCCCTCGCCGTGCGGCGACTCCTTGGCCACGCGGCGGTAGACGGGCAGCGCGCCGAGCAGCGTCAGGGCGACGAGGACGAGCGTGGCGAGCGGCGAGAGCAGTCCGGCCGCGAGGGCCGCGATGCCCGGCTGGTAGCCGAGCGTGGAGAAGTAGTCCACGCCGGTCAGGCACATCACGCGCCACCACTTGTGGCCCTCGTGCTCGGCGGGCGGGGTGCCGTGCGGTCCCTGGTGCCGCGACGAGCGATCGGTGAGCCCTTCGAGGAGCCAGGCACGCAGGCGATGCGGGGACGTCACGACCATGCCCACATCGTCACCCCGAGGCGTCAAAAGTGCGTGAAGACCGGGCCGTTACGCGCGAAGAACGCGCAAGGAAAGCGCTTTGCCGACCAGAACCGGACAGAACCTGGGCGCACCTGCCCACATTCGGGCCCGGCCGCCCCGCTGCGCGCCGGATCCGTCAGCCCCGGCCTCCGCGCGGTCCGCCCGCTCCGGAGCCCGGGACTCCAGAAGGAGTACGCATGTCCGTCCTGACCTCCGAGCCGGGAACCGCACCCCTCGACGAGGAACCGCCCGATACCGGCGAGCGCCACCGGCTCACCGCCGTCACGGGCCTCGCCGCGCTGTCCCTGGACGCGATGGCCTCCGTCGCCTACGGCCCCGAGGCGATCGTCCTCGTGCTGGCCGCCGCGGGCGGCTACGGACTCGGCTTCACCCTTCCCGTCACGATCGCGATCGCCGCCCTGCTCGCGGTCCTCGTCGCCTCCTACCGGCAGGTGATCGCCGCCTTCCCCGACGGCGGCGGCTCCTACGCCGTGGCCAAGACCCACCTCGGCCGCCGCACCAGCCTGGTCGCCGCGGCATCGCTCGTCCTCGACTACGTCCTGAACGTCGCCGTCGCCGTCACCGCCGGCGTCGCCGCCCTCACCTCGGCCTTCCCCGAGCTGTACGGCGAGCGGCTGTGGATCTGCCTGGCCGTGCTCGTCCTGATCACGGGCATCAACCTGCGCGGCATCGTCGACTCCGCGCGGGCCTTCATCGCCCCGACCGCGATCTTCGTCCTCTCGATGCTCACCCTGATCGTCGTCGGCCTCTTCCGCTCGTCGCCCGTCAGCACCGAGGCCGCGCAGGGCCACGCCTCGGTCGTCGCCGACAACGCCACCACCGTCGGCGCCCTGCTCCTGCTGAAGGCGTTCGCCTCCGGCTGCTCCGCGCTCACCGGCGTCGAGGCCATCGCCAACGCCGTGCCGTCCTTCCGCACCCCGCGCGCCAAGCGCGCCCAGCACGCCGAGATCGCCCTCGGCGCCGTGCTCGGCGTCATGCTGATCGGCCTCGCCGTGCTGATCTCCCGCTTCCACCTCCAGCCGGTCGAGGGCGTCACCGTCCTCGCCCAGCTCGCGGACGCCTCCCTCGGCCACAACTGGGCCTTCTACGTCATCCAGTTCGCGACGATGATCCTGCTCGCCCTCTCCGCGAACACGTCCTTCGGCGGCCTGCCCGTCCTCCTGAAGCTGCTGGCCCGCGACAACTTCCTGCCGCACGTCTTCGCCCTCAAGGCCGACCGCCAGGTCCACCGGCACGGCGTCCTCACCCTCGCCGGGATCTCCGCCGCCCTCCTCGTCTTCTCCGGCGGCGACACCAACACCCTCGTACCGCTCTTCGCGATCGGCGTCTTCGTCGGCTTCACCATCGCCCAGACCGGCATGGTCATCCACTGGCGCCGCGAGCGGGGCCCGCGGTGGCGGGGCAAGGCCGTCCTCAACGGCCTGGGCGCCGTCCTCACCGGTGTCTCCGCGGTCGTCGTGACCGCCACCAAGTTCCACGACGGCGCCTGGCTGATCGTGGTCGCCCTGCCGCTCCTGGTCGCCGCCTTCGAGACGGTCCACCGGGCGTACTCCCGCATCGGCGAGCGCCTCGGGCTCGGCCGCGTCCCGGAGTGCCCGCACCGCGACCGCTCCCTCGTCGTGGTCCCCGTCTCCTCCCTGTCCCGCCTCACCAGCGAGGCCCTGACCGCCGCCGTGTCCCTGGGCGACGAGGTCCGCGCGGTGACCGTCTGCCACGCGGACCCGGACGACCGTGCGCAGGTGGAGGCCCTGGAGCGCGACTGGGCGCTGTGGAACCCCGGCGTCGACCTGGTGCGCATCCCCTCCGAGCGCCGCACCCTGGGCCGCCCCATCGCCGCCTATGTACGCCAGGTCGCCGCGGCCGAGCCCGGCACCCGTGTCACCGTGCTGATCCCCGAGGTCGAGCCGGCCCGCGCCTGGCAGCGGATCCTGCAGAACCAGCGTGGTGCCGTGGTGGCCCATGCGGTCCGCAGGGACACCGACGCCGCCATCTGCCGCCTGCGCTTCCGGCTCTCGTAAGAGACCCGTCAAGACGCCTCTTGACGCCGTATGGACGGCGTCAACGACGAAGGGATCCGGCCGAAACAGCGGTTTCCTCTAAGCGTCAGACCCAGTAGTTCATCCATCCACTTCCTTCAGGAGCTCACGATGGCCGACGTGGCCTTCGTCGTCACCACGATCGCGATCTTCGCGCTGGTGGCACTTGTCGCCAAGGGGGTGACCAAGCTGTGACTGCCGAGAACATCGTCGGCCTCGTCGTGGCCGTCGCCCTCCTGGGCTATCTCGTCCTCGCCCTCGTCTTCCCGGAGAGGTTCTGAGCACAGATATGAGCCCCGTTCTTGCTGGTGTGCTGCAGCTGCTCGCGCTGATAGCGGCGCTGGCCCTCGCATACCGCCCGCTCGGCGACTACATGGCCCACGTCTACTCGTCGAAGAAGCATCTTCGTGCGGAGAAGTGGATCTACAAGGCCATCGGCGCCAACCCCGACACCGAGATGCGGTGGCCCGCGTACCTGCGCGGCGTCCTCGCCTTCTCCGCGGTCGGCGTCCTCTTCCTGTACCTGCTGCAGCGTCTGCAGGGCTCGCTGCCGGGCTCGCTCGGCTTCAAGGCGATCGACCCGGACCAGGCGTTCAACACCGCCGCCTCGTTCGTGGCGAACACCAACTGGCAGTCGTACTACGGCGAGCAGGCCATGGGCCACGTCGTGCAGACCGGCGGCCTCGCCGTGCAGAACTTCGTCTCGGCGGCCGTGGGCATCGCCGTGGCGGTGGCCCTGGTCCGCGGCTTCGCCCGCTCCCGCACCGGTGAGCTCGGCAACTTCTGGGCCGACCTGGTGCGCGGCGTCGTCCGCATCCTGATCCCGATCGCCGTGATCGGCGCGATCGTCCTGGTCGCCTGCGGCGCCATCCAGAACTTCTCCGGCATCCACGAGGTCGGCCAGTTCATGGGCGGCAAGCAGGAGTGGAACGGCGGCGCGGTCGCCTCCCAGGAAGTCATCAAGGAACTGGGCACCAACGGCGGCGGCTACTTCAACGCCAACTCCGCCCACCCCTTCGAGAACCCCAACGGGCTCTCGAACCTCTTCGAGGTCTTCCTGATCCTCGTCATCCCGTTCGCGCTGACCCGCACCTTCGGCAAGATGGTCGGCTCGGTCAAGCAGGGTTACGCGATCCTCGCCACGATGGTGACGATCTGGATCGGCTTCACGGCGCTGATGATGTGGACCGAGTTCCACCACGGCGGCCCGGCCTTCGACATCGCGGGCGGCGCGATGGAGGGCAAGGAGACCCGCTTCGGCATCGGCGGCTCGGCGATCTTCTCGGTCGCCACCACGCTGACCTCGACCGGCGCGGTCAACTCCTTCCACTCCTCCAACACCGGCTTCGGCGGCGGCATCGACATGCTGGGCATGCAGCTCGGCGAGATCGCCCCCGGCGGCACCGGATCCGGCCTCTACGGCATGCTGATCATGGCGATCATCGCGGTGTTCATCGCGGGCCTGATGGTCGGCCGTACGCCGGAGTACCTGGGCAAGAAGATCGGCACCCGCGAGATCAAGTTCGCGGCCTGCTACATCCTCATCACGCCGGCCCTCGTCCTCGGCTTCACGGCCGTCGCGATGGCCCTGCCCACGCCGGGCAACTCGATGACGAACAGCGGCGCGCACGGCTTCTCCGAGATCCTGTACGCCTACACGTCCGGCGCCAACAACAACGGTTCGGCCTTCGCGGGCCTGAACGCCGACACGCAGTGGTTCAACAGCACGATCGGCATCGCGATGCTGCTCGGCCGGTTCCTGCCGATGGTGTTCGTCCTCGCGCTCGCCGGCTCGCTCGCCGAGCAGAAGCCGATCCCGGAGACCGCGGGCACCCTGCGTACCGAAAAGCCGCTGTTCACCGGTCTGCTGGTCGGCACCATCATGATCATCACCGGTCTCACCTACTTCCCCGCCCTGGCGCTGGGACCGCTTGCCGAGGGGCTGGCGTCATGAGCACAAACACCAAGAAGCAAGACGGGCAGGAGACGGACGAGCACGGTGGCGGCGGGGTCGCGACCCTCGCCCCCCACCAGGACGTCCCCACCGGCCACAAGTCCGCCGAGGACGGCCGGGTCGGCGCGGGTCTCTTCGACCCGGCCCAGCTGGTCAAGTCGCTGCCGGACGCGATCCGCAAGCTGCACCCGCGGGTCATGGTCAAGTCCCCGGTCATGTTCGTGGTCCTGATCGGCTCGGTGGTCACCACCGTGCTCGCCGTCAAGGACCCGTCGGACTGGTTCGGCTGGGCGATCACCGCCTGGCTGTGGCTGACGACGATCTTCGCGAACCTCGCGGAGGCCGTCGCCGAGGGCCGCGGCAAGGCCCAGGCCGACACCCTGCGCAAGGCCAAGACGGACACCGTCGCGCGCCGTCTCAACGGCTCCACCGAGGAGTCGGTGCCCGGCACCGAACTGCGCATCGGCGACCTGGTCGTCTGCGAGGCGGGCGACATCATCCCCGGCGACGGTGACGTCGTCGAGGGCGTGGCCTCCGTCGACGAGTCCGCGATCACCGGCGAATCGGCCCCCGTCATCCGGGAGTCGGGCGGTGACCGGTCCGCCGTCACGGGCGGTACGAAGGTCCTCTCCGACCGCATCGTCATCAAGATCACGACGAAGCCCGGCGAGACGTTCATCGACCGCATGATCAACCTGGTCGAGGGCGCGGCCCGCCAGAAGACGCCCAACGAGATCGCGCTGAACATCCTTCTCGCGTCCCTCACCATCGTCTTCCTGCTGGCCGTCGTCACCCTGAAGCCCTTCGCGATCTACGCCGGGGCCGACGACCAGACCTCGATGATCGTCCTGACGGCGCTGCTCGTCTGCCTGATCCCCACCACCATCGGCGCCCTGCTCTCCGCCATCGGCATCGCGGGCATGGACCGCCTGGTCCAGCGCAACGTCCTCGCCATGTCCGGCAGGGCGGTCGAGGCCGCGGGCGACGTCTCGACGCTGCTCCTCGACAAGACCGGCACCATCACCCTCGGCAACCGCCAGGCCGCCGAGTTCGTGCCGGTGCGCGGCACCACCGAGGCCGAGGTCGCCGACGCCGCCCAGCTCTCCTCGCTGGCCGACGAGACGCCCGAGGGCCGCTCCATCGTCGTACTCGCCAAGGAGAAGTACGGCCTGCGCGAGCGCCACCAGGGCGAGCTGACCGGCGCGGAGTGGGTGCCGTTCACGGCGCAGACCCGCATGTCGGGTGTCGACGTCGACGGACGCAAGGTGCGCAAGGGCGCGACCGGTTCGGTCATCGCCTGGGTCAAGGAACGTGGTGGCGAGGTCGCCGAGGATGCACAGGAACTCAACGACCGGATTTCACAGGCTGGTGGCACGCCGCTCCTTGTGGCTCTGGAAGACGCTGACGGTGCGCGTGTCCTCGGGGTGATCCACCTCAAGGACGTCGTCAAGGAAGGCATGCGCGAGCGGTTCGACGAGCTGCGCCGCATGGGCATCAAGACCGTCATGATCACGGGTGACAACCCGCTGACCGCCAAGGCGATCGCGGACGAGGCGGGCGTGGACGACTTCCTCGCCGAGGCCACGCCCGAGGACAAGATGGCGCTGATCAAGCGCGAGCAGGCCGGCGGCAAGCTGGTCGCGATGACGGGCGACGGCACCAACGACGCCCCGGCCCTCGCGCAGGCGGACGTGGGCGTGGCCATGAACACCGGCACCTCGGCCGCCAAGGAGGCCGGGAACATGGTGGACCTGGACTCCAACCCGACCAAGCTCATCGAGATCGTCGAGATCGGCAAGCAACTCCTCATCACCCGGGGCGCGTTGACGACCTTCTCGATCGCCAACGACGTCGCGAAGTACTTCGCGATCATCCCGGCGATGTTCGCCGTCGCCTACCCGAGCCTCGACAAGCTCAACATCATGAACCTGTCGTCGCCCGAGTCCGCGATCCTGTCCGCGGTCATCTTCAACGCGCTGATCATCGTCGCGCTCGTGCCGCTCGCCCTGAAGGGCGTGCAGTACCGGCCGATGAGCGCCGACAAGATGCTCCGGCGCAACCTCGGCATCTACGGCCTCGGCGGGCTCATCGCCCCCTTCATCGGCATCAAGATCATCGACCTGCTCCTCTCCCTCATCCCCGGGCTGCGTTAATTAGAAAGCGGTGCTGATCCGCCATGAACAACTCCGTAGGAAACTCCGCCCGGTTGATAGGGGCAGGCCTCCGCGCCCTGCTCGTCCTGACCGTGATCTGCGGCGTCATCTACCCGCTCGCGGTGACCGGCGTCGCCCAGGCCCTCTTCAACGACAAGGCCAACGGCTCCGAGGTCGAGGCGAACGGCAAGGTCGTCGGCTCCGAACTCATCGGCCAGCGCTACGACCTGCCCCTGAAGAAGGGCCAGGAGACGGCGGAGCCGGACCTCAAGTGGTTCCAGCCGCGCCCCTCCAACGGCCTGGGCGAGAACAGCGTCAACACCCAGTACAAGCTGATCCTGTCCGGCGCCACCAACCTTTCGGGTGACAACAAGGACCTGATCCAGCAGGTGAAGGACGCCCAGGCGGCCGTCATCAAGGACAACTCCACGCCCGGCCACCCGATCAAGCCCTCCGACGTGCCCGCCGAGGCGGTCACCTCCTCCGGCTCCGGCCTCGACCCGCACATCTCCCCGGAGTACGCCGATCTCCAGGTGCACCGCATCGCGGCGAAGAACCACCTGAAGGCCGAGCAGGTCCAGAAGCTGGTCGACGAGCACACCGACGGCCGGATCCTCGGCTTCGTCGGCGAGCCGCGCGTCAACGTCCTCCAGCTCAACATCGCCCTCAAGGAACTGACCGAGAAAGGCTGATGGGCTGAGCTGATGGGCTTAACCGTCAAGGGCGGGAGCCGACGGCCCGGGCAGACGCCCGGAGCCGTCGGC
>NZ_JBHYJI010000109.1:0-11816 GCF_042740435.1 Streptomyces sp. NPDC059002
GCAGACGCGACTGCGGCTTCTTTGTGGTTGCTCGCGCAGTTCCCCGCGCCCCTTACGGGGCCCTACAGAACCGGCAGGTTCTTGCGGAGTTCGAAGGCCGTGACCTCGGACCGGTACTCCTCCCACTCCTGCTTCTTGTTCCGCAGGAAGAAGTCGTAGACGTGCTCGCCGAGCGTCTCGGCGACCAGCTCACTGCGCTCCATGAGCGCAATCGCCTCGCCGAGGTTCTGCGGAAGCGGCTCGATGCCCATGGCGCGGCGCTCGGCGTCGGAGAGGGCCCATACGTCGTCGTCGGCGCCGGGCGGCAGCTCGTAGCCCTCCTCGATCCCCTTGAGGCCCGCGGCAAGGAGCACCGCGTACGTCAGATAGGGGTTCGCGCCCGAGTCGATGGAGCGGACCTCCACGCGCGCGGAGCCGGTCTTGCCGGGCTTGTACATGGGGACGCGGATCAGCGCCGAGCGGTTGTTGTGGCCCCAGCAGATGTACGAGGGGGCCTCGCCGCCCGCGCCGGCCGTGCGCTCGGAGCCGCCCCAGATGCGCTTGTAGGAGTTCACCCACTGGTTGGTGACCGCGGAGATCTCGGCGGCGTGCTTCAGGAGGCCCGCGATGAAGGAGCGGCCGACCTTGGAGAGCTGGTACTCGGCGCCCGACTCGTAGAAGGCGTTGCGGTCGCCCTCGAAGAGGGAGAGGTGCGTGTGCATGCCCGAACCGGGGTGCTCGGAGAACGGCTTGGGCATGAAGGTGGCCTGCACGCCCTGTTCGAGCGCGACCTGCTTCATGACCAGGCGGAACGTCATGATGTTGTCCGCAGTGGAGAGCGCGTCCGCGTACCTGAGGTCGATCTCCTGCTGGCCGGGCGCGCCCTCGTGGTGGCTGAACTCGACCGAGATGCCCATGGATTCGAGCATCGTGATGGCCTGGCGGCGGAAGTCCATGCCCACGTTCTGCGGGGTGTGGTCGAAGTAGCCGGAGTTGTCGGCGGGGGTGGGCCGCGAGCCGTCCAGCGGCTTGTCCTTCAGGAGGAAGAACTCGATCTCGGGGTGGGTGTAGAAGGTGAAGCCCAGGTCGGAGGTCTTCGCGAGGGCCCGCTTCAGGACATAGCGCGGGTCCGCGAAGGACGGGGAGCCGTCCGGCATCAGGATGTCGCAGAACATGCGGGCCGTGCCGGGGGCCTCCGCGCGCCACGGCAGCACCTGGAAGGTGCCGGGGTCCGGCTTCGCGATCATGTCGGACTCGTACACCCGGGCGAAGCCCTCGATCGCCGAGCCGTCGAAGCCGATGCCCTCGTCGAAGGCCTGCTCCAGCTCGGCCGGGGCCACGGCCACCGACTTCAGGAAGCCGAGGACATCCGTGAACCACAGGCGTACGAACCGGATGTCGCGCTCCTCGAGAGTCCGGAGCACGAATTCCTGCTGCTTGTCCATCTTCCGCTTCCACCCATCCTTGCTGGTCAGGCCGCCTGCGCCCGCGCCACGGACACATCGGGGCACATGAGCATCCCACCACACCGTTTCGAGCGCGTTGCAGATCGCGTACCCGCCCGTGCCGTGCCGCCCTGTGCCCATAGTGCCTGCTGAACCGCGCCTCTGTAACAGCGGGCCGCCCGCACTCCGCCGGCTCTCCCGGCCCATCGCCCTATAACTTGCATCTCAGATGCAACTTTCATACGGTCAGAAACAGACAAGGGGGCAGCAATCAGCCCCTCTCGCCCGGCCACGAGGAGTCCCGTTGCTGTCAGAACCGTCCGCCGCGACCGTCCGCGCCACCCTCCCCGTCGTCGGCGGAGCCATCGGCGACATCACCGAACGCTTCTACGGGCGGCTCTTCGAAGCCCACCCCGAGCTGCTGCGGGACCTCTTCAACCGCGGCAACCAGGCCGCGGGCACCCAGCGCCAGGCCCTCGCCGGGTCCATCGCCGCCTTCGCGACGTACCTGGTGGAGCACCCCGACGAGCGGCCCGACGCGATGCTCCGCCGCATCGCGCACAAGCACGCCTCGCTCGGCGTCGCCCCCGACCAGTACGCGGTGGTCCACCAGCACCTCTTCGCCGCCATCGCCGAGGTGCTCGGCGACGCCGTCACCCCCGAGGTCGCCGCCGCCTGGGACGAGGTCTACTGGCTGATGGCCAACGCCCTCATCGCCGTCGAGGCGCGGCTCTACGCCGAGCAGGGCGTCACGGCGGCGGACACATGGCGCGAGTGGCGGGTCGTCGGCCGCATCGAGGAGACCGCGGACGTCGCCACCTTCCAGCTGCGCCCCGTCGCGCCCGGCCCCGTACCGGACTTCCGTCCCGGACAGTACGTCTCCGTGCAGGTCCAACTGCCCGACGGCGCCCGGCAGATACGGCAGTACAGCCTCTCCGCGGCGCCCGGCTCGCCGCTGCGGCAGATCAGCGTCAAGCGGGTGCGGGGCGCCGCGGGCACGCCCGACGGCGAGGTCTCCGCCTACCTCCACGCGCGCGTGACCGAAGGCTCCGTGCTGCGGCTCTCCGCCCCGTACGGAGATCTCGTCCTCGACGACACCGACGCGGGCACCCCGCTCCTGCTGGCCTCCGCGGGCATCGGCGTCACCCCGATGATCGCCATGCTGGAGCAGCTGGCCGCCGCCGGGCACCGCGCACCCGTCACCGTCGTGCACGCCGACCGCTCCCCCGCCGCACACGCGCTGCGCGCCGACCACACGGCGTACACCGGCAAACTCCCGGACGCCGCCGCGCACTTCTTCTACGAGCGGCCCGAGCCCGGGCACCCCGCCGCGCTCACCGGACGCGTCGACCTGGCCGCCCTGCCGCCCCTCCCGACCGGCACGCGCGCGTACCTGTGCGGGCCGCTGCCCTTCATGCGGGACGTACGGGCCCAGCTCATCGGGCGGGGCGTGGCCCCCGCCGACATCCACTACGAAGTGTTCGGGCCCGACCTCTGGCTGGGGCGCGACTGAGCACCGGCGGGCGGGATCCCGGAGGGCTCAGGCGTCGTCGCGCGTGGTGATGTCCAGGAGCAGCGGGCCCGTCGGGGACCCGACGATGTCCGCCACCGTGATCGGGTCCAGCGAGGCGTAGAACGCCTCCTGGGCCCTGCGCAGCGCGCCGCGCAGACGGCACGCCGAGTTCAGCGGGCAGGGCGTGGCGCCCTCGCAGTCCACCACGTCGCCCGTGCCCTCGAAGGACCGCACCAGCGCGCCCACCGACGCGGTGCGGCCCGCCTCCGTCAGCGTGAGCCCGCCGCCCCTGCCCCTGCGGGCCTCGAGCAGGCCCAGCTTCTGCAGCTCCGCGACGACCTTCGCGGCATGCGTGTACGGCACCGCCATGTCGGCGGCCACCTCGCGCGTCGTGGGCGCCTTGTCGCCCGCCACGGCCAGGCGCATCAGGGCGCGCAGGGCCAGGTCGGTGGATCGCATGAGGCGCATGCCGCGAGCGTAGGTAATGCGCATTCCGGGTTCAAATTTCGGTGGGCCCTACTGCCGCGTCGCCCGGGGCCATTACGATCAGCGGACTTGTTCTCCGCCCCGTTCGTTCCCGATCGTTTCTTCCGCAGAAGGACACACCATGGGTTCCGCCAAGAACACGAGCAACGCCTCCCGCAAAGCCCGGATAGAGGAGATGCGCCGGGCGGACCGCGCACGCGAACGACGGGGACGCGTGCTGACGATCACGGTCAGCACGGTCGTCGTCGCGGCGCTCGGCGTCGGCGGGTTCGTCCTCATCTCCAAGGCGTCCGACGACGACGGTTCGAAGTCCGACGCGAAGGCGTGGCCCTCGGCCAAGGTCGGTGCGGACGGCGAGAAGGTCTGGGGCAAGCTCGGGCGTACGCACGTCACGGAGAAGGTCGACTATCCGATGACGCCGCCGGTCGGCGGTGACCACAACCAGGTGTGGATGAACTGCAACGGCGACGTCTACAAGAAGGAACTCCCCGAGGTCAACGCCGTGCACTCCCTGGAGCACGGGGCCGTCTGGGTCACCTACAACGACAAGGCCAAGCCCGCCGACCTGAAGAAGCTGGAAGCCAAGGTCAAGGCCACGCCGTACTCCCTGATGAGCCCCGTCAAGGAGCAGAAGGACCCCGTCATGCTGACCGCGTGGGCCCACCAGCGGACCGTGACCGGGGCGGACGACCCCAAGGTCAAGGAGTTCTTCTCCAAGTACGTCCAGGGCAAGCAGACCCCTGAGCCCGGTGCGGCCTGCACCAACGGTCTGGCGCAGTGAGCCCCCGCACGGCCCCGCGCACGAACTGGATCGTCGGCTCCCTCACGGCGGCCGTCCTCGTCGCGGGCGGCGTCACGGCCGCCGTCGCCGTCACGGACGGCTCCGACTCCGGTGGTACACCCGCGAGTTCGTCCGCCGACGCGGGCTTCGCGCGGGACATGGCCGTCCACCATCAGCAGGCCGTCGAGATGTCGTACATCGTGCGGGACCGCACCGACGACGAGGAGGTGCGGCGGCTCGCCTACGACATCGCCCAGACCCAGGCCAATCAGCGCGGGATGCTGCTCGGGTGGCTGGATCTGTGGGAGCTGCCGAAGGTTCCCGAAGGGGCGCCCATGGAGTGGATGGGCATGGGGGACATGCCTCCCGGCAAGGACGGGGCGCTGATGCCGGGGATGGCGACGAACGCGGAGCTTGCGCGGCTCGGGAAGCTGAGCGGGAAGAAGGCGGAGGTCCTCTATCTCCAGCTGATGACTCGGCATCATCGGGGTGGGGTGCATATGGCTGAGGGGTGCGTGAAGCGGTGCGGGGTTTCCGTGGAACGGCGGCTGGCTCGGGGGATGGTGGAGTCCCAGGAGTCGGAGATCTCCCTGATGAAGTCCTTGCTTGAGGCGCGGGGCGCCAAGGCGTAGGGGGCGCGGTGCGGGTGCCCGGCGTTCGCCTCGCCTCGCCTCGTCGTGGGGCGGGGCGGGGGCTGGCGTGGCGGGGATTCCGTCCTCGTGGGTTCGCTCCGCCTGACGTGGGGCGGGGGCTGGCGTGGCGGGGATTCCGTCCTCGTGGGTTCGCTCCGTTTTCCGTGGGGCGGGGCCGCGGCGGTATGTCCGTCCTCGCTATCCCGGTGCACCGCCACCGTCACCCCCCTCGGCACGTGGCCTCACGTGCTCCGGGCGGACATACCGCCACGTCCCCTCCCGTCTCGTTCGCGGCTGCGGGCCGGTGGTCCATACCGGTTCCGCTGCGGACCGGTGGGCCGTGCCGGTTCCGTTGCGGCCCGACGGCCCCTGCCGGTTCCGCTGCGGACCGCCCCTACGGGACGGGCCCGGCGCAGAGCAACGGGCGGGCGGGTGGGGACGATCCGCCGCGGAGCGGCGGGCTTGTTGCCCCTACGGGAGGGTGCGGCGCGGAGCTGCGGGCGGGCGGGCCATACCGGTTCCGCTGCGGCCCGGCGGTCGCTCCCGCTGAGAGGCGCACCGCCACCACGCCCCCTGAGGTCCCCCCCTCAACCGCGTTCGCGGCTACGGCCCGGCGGTCGCTTACTTGTGCCCCCCACCTCCCCCACCCACCCCAGCGCCGCCGGAGGCCCGCCGCTGTGCCCACGGTGCAAGGGGCGAGGACGGGGGTGCAAGCTACGGGGCAGGCGGGGGCGCAGGGGGTGGCCCGGCGGTCGCTCGGTTGTGCCCCCCAGCGCCGCCGGAGGCCCGCCGCTGTGGGCAATCGTGCCGCAGGGCGGCACGGGTGGGCACAGCCCACGGTGCAGGGGGCGAGGACGGGGGCGCAAGCCACGGGGGGCGCAGGGGCGGTGCGGGTGAGGGTGGGCTGGGGTTCAAGCACAGCGCAGCGTCACGCCAGGCGGGGGAGGTCTTCGCGGAGGAGGCGGCCTTGGAGGGGGGCGCCGCGGACCACGCGGGCGACCTCTGCGACGGCGTACTCGCCGAGGCGTCGGACCTCGCTGCCCTGCGCCCCGGCGACATGCGGGGTCACCAGGACGTTCGGCAGGCGGAGCAGCGCATGCCCCGCGGGCAGCGGCTCGGGGTCCGTGACGTCGAGGAACGCGTCGAGCCGCCCCGCCCCGCATTCCCGCGCCAGCGCCTCCGTGTCGAGGAGGGAGCCCCGCGCCGTGTTGATGACGACTCCGCCGTCGGGGATGAGGCTCAGCATGGCCTCGCTCAAGAGGCCGCGCGTCTCGGGGAGTTGGGGCGCGTGGATCGTCACGATGCTGCTGCGCCGGCAGAGTTCGGCGAGCGGCACCGGCTCCGCGCCGAGCGCCGCCGCCTCGTCGGGCGTGACGTACGGATCCGTGAGGAGGATGCGGCAGGCCGTGTCGGAGGCCCGTAGCGCCGCGATGACCCGGCGGCCGATCCGGGACGCCCCGATGACGCCGATGGTCCGCGCGTCGGCCCCGGTGCGCGCGGTGAACGACGGCCAGCCCGCGGCATAGTGCGCGGCGGTCGGCAGCGCCCCCTTCGCCGCGAAGGTGATGGCCGCGAGGGTGAAGGCGACGACGGGGTCCGCGTTGGCGTCCGCGGCCGACGAGACGAGGATGCCGCGGTCCCACACCGCCTCGGTGACCATCGGTTTGACCGATCCCGCGGCGTGGACGACCGCCCGGAGGCGGGGTGCGTGGGTCAGTACGTCCGCGGTGAGCGGGGGGCATTCCCAGCCGGTGACCAGGATGTCCGTCCGGGAGAGCACCTCGTGGGCGGCCGGGGTGGTGAGCGGGCCGGTCAGGATGCCGGGGGTCAACTCGACGCTGCGCGCGAGCCGTTCGCGGAGGTCGGGCGGGAACACGCGGTCCGCGACCTCGAGGCCCATGGCCAGGGTCGCGGTCGGCGGGCCGCCGTCGCCGCGTTCGGCCTGATCCGCCTGATCCGCCTGCTCTGCCTGTTCTGCCACGCGTGACCATCCCTCGTAGTAACCGGTTACTCACCAGCGCCTGGAGGCTAGGACCAATCCGGGAGGGTGGTCAAGAGACAGGCAGGACAAGGGGGTTGACCAAGGGCAGTAACCGCTTTAGATTCCGGGCACCTTATTCCGACGACGGAGGGGTTGCCGTGCCGACGGTGACGAAGGACCCGGCGAAAACCGAGGCGGTGAAGCCGCCAGGGCGCAGCGATAGCGGCTCAAATGGTAGGAAAAGCGGGCGCGGTGAGCTGTGGAAGCGGTTTCAGCGCACACGCTTCCTGGTGCTGCTCATGGTGCCGGGACTCGTGTACTTCCTGGTCTTCCACTACGGCGCGTTCATCGCCAACGCCGTGGCCTTCAAGGAGTACGTGCCCTTCGACGGCCTCTGGGCCAGCCCCTGGGTGGGCACGGAGAACTTCTCGCGGATGTTCGGCGATCCGGACTTCTGGCACGCGACGTGGAACACCCTGTTCATCGCCGTGCTGCAGTTGGTCTTCTTCTTCCCGGCCCCGTTGGCGCTCGCCCTGCTCCTGCACAGTCTGAGCTCGGACCTGCTGCGCCGCTTCACGCAGTCCGTGATCTATCTGCCGCACTTCCTGTCGTGGGTCGTCGTGGTGGCGCTCTTCCAGCAAGTGCTGAGCGACACGGGGCTGTTGAACACCTTCCTCAGCGACTCCGGGCTGCACACCGTCGACATCATCGGCAACCCCGACGCGTACAAACCGCTCGTGGTGATCGAGGTGATCTGGAAGGACGCGGGATGGGGGACCATCATCTTCCTCGCCGCGCTCATGCAGGTCGACGAGCAGCAGTACGAGGCCGCGGCCATCGACGGGGCCGGGCCCTGGCGCCGCTTCTGGCATGTGACGCTGCCCAGCATCCGGCCCATCATCATCCTGCTGCTGATCATGCGGCTCGGCGACATCCTCTCCGTCGGCTTCGAACAGATGCTGCTGCAGCGGCAGTCGGTGGGGCCCGAGGTCGGCGAGGTGCTCGACACCTTCGTCTTCTGGCAGGGCATCGTCGGCGGCGACACCGGATACGCGGCGGCCGCAGGTCTGTTCAAGGGTGTCGTCGGCGCGGCACTCGTCTTCACCGCCAACCGGGTCGCCCACCGGCTCGGCGAGCAGGGGGTCTACAAGTGAGTGCCAGTCAAGCAGCGCGCCCAGCCTGGATGGAGAAGCCCCGGTTCGCGACCAGGGCCGCGAAGGGCGTCGCCGTCGTCGTCGTACTCGCGCTCGTGCTGATTCCGTTCCTGGTGATCGTCTCGACGTCGCTCGCCTCCAACCGGGAGGTCGTGGACAACGGCGGCTGGGTGCTGTGGCCGAGCGATCCGACGCTGCGCGCCTACCGGACCATCCTGGAGGGCGGCATCGTCACGAAGGCGCTCGGCGTGAGCGTCGCCCTGACGGTCGCGGGCACCCTCTTCTCGCTCGCGTGCACCACGTTCCTCGCCTACGCCCTGGCCCGTCCCGGCGTCTTCGGCGGCAAGCCGGTGCTGCTGCTCATCCTGTTCACCTTTCTCTTCCCGCCCGGCATGATTCCCGCGTTCCTGCTGGTCAAGGGCATGGGGATGATGGATACGTACGCCGCCCTGATCGCGCCCGTGCTCATCAACGTCTTCAATCTGATCGTGCTGCGCGGCTTCTTCCAGGGGATACCCGAGGAGCTGTACGAGGCGGCACGGCTCGACGGCGCCGGGGACTGGCAGATCCTGTGGCGGATCGTGCTCCCGCTCTCCAAGGCGGCCCTCGCCGTGGTCTCCCTGTTCTATGCGGTGAGCTACTGGAACGCCTGGTTCCATGCCTCGATCTACATGGAGTCGGACCACTGGCCGCTCTCCCAGGTCCTGCGCACCTACGTCATAGGCGGCTCGCAGATCGCCGACACCGGTCTGAGCGAGGCCGGTCAGGTCTCCGCCCCGCAGACGACGCAGATGGCCGTCCTGGTGATCGCCACCGTGCCGATCCTGCTCGTCTACCCCTTCCTCCAGAAGTACTTCACCAAGGGCGTGCTCACCGGCGCCATCAAGAGCTGATCCCCAACTCGTCGTACAGAAGGGCTCATTCACGTGTCCGGTTCCTCGATGTCGCGGCGCACCCTGCTCCGCTCCATGGCCGTCGGCGGCGCCGCCCTGGCCGCCCCGTCCCTGCTCACCGCCTGCTCCACCGACTCCAGCGGCGGCGGCAACGTCTCCAACGCCGGGAAGAAGGTGGCCCCTTGGCCGACCTACACCCCCGCCAAGGGCCCCACCCCCGACCTGGCACCGACCGCCGGGGGCGTGCAGCCCGGGTATACGAAGTACCCGGAGAAGCTGATACGGGCGATGACCGAGAAGCCGGGCACCGGCAAGCAGAAGATCAAGGTCATGACGATCACCTACGGCACCCCGCCGAAGCCGGCCGGTCAGAACAAGTACTGGCAGGCCGTCAACGAAGCGCTGGGCGTCGAGGTCGAGTTCACCGTCGTACCGGACGCCGACTTCCGCGCCAAGATGTCCACGCTGATGTCCGGCGACGACCTGCCCGACATGATCAACTTCGGTGGCGGGTACGTGCTGCCGAGGGAATCGCAGTTCGTGAAGTCCCGCTGCGCGGATCTGAGCGACCATCTGTCCGGCGACGCGGTCAAGGACTACCCCAACCTCGCCAACATTCCCACGTACGCCTGGGAGGGCATGGGCCACATCGCCGGGCGCATCTACGGCCTGCCGATCGAACGCGCCAAGGTGCAGGGCGCGATGTTCATCAACCGCGAGGCGTTCGACAAGGCCGGGTACCGGCCGGGGATGTCCGGGACCGACTTCCAGGCCATGGCCCAAGAGGCCTCGCAGGGCAAGAAGTTCGCCCTCGGCGCCTCCACGGTCGGCTTCTTCGGGTACCTCTACCACGCCATGTGGCACGGCGCCCCGAACCAGTGGCGGATCAAGGACGGCAAGGTCACCGACATGTACGGGACCGACGAGTTCAGGGCCGCGCTCGAGTTCATGGCGAAGATGCGCAAGGACGGCTCGTACAACCCCGACGCCACCTCGATCTCCCAGGTGGACCTGAAGACCCAGTTCTACAACGGCACCGTCCGCTCCATGACCGACGGCTGGGGCGCCGTCATCTCCAACGCCCAGGGAATCAAGGACGAGTTCACCCTGGACGTCGCCGAGCCCTACGCCGTCGACGGCGTCACGCCCGTCTACCAGCAGAACCGCGGCTGCTTCGGCTACACCGTCATCAAGAAGGCCTCCAAGGACCGCGTCAAGCTGATGCTGCGCGTACTGGACTGGCTCGCCTCGCCGTTCGGCTCCAAGGAGTACGAGCTGATGCACTACGGCGTGGAGGGCACCCACTTCACGTACAACAAGGACGGCGACCCGGTCGCCACCGAGCTCGGCCTGGTCGACTCCAAGACCAACCTCCCCTTCCCCTACCTCATGGACGCGCCACAGCCCCTGTACTTCCCCGGCTTCCCCGACCTCACCGAGCGGCTGCACGCCTGGGAGAAGAAGGTCGTGCCGCTGCTCGTGCCCGACGACCACTGGGGCCTGATGTCCGACACGTACAACCGGCAGGGCGCCTCGATGCAGCAGATCGTCGAGGACGGCGTCACGGCGATCGTCTCCGGCCGCAAGAAGCTCTCCGACTGGGACGCCGTCCACCAGAAGTGGCAGTCGCAGGGCGGCAAGCGGTCCGCCGAGGAGTTCCTCAAGGAGTACGAGGCCGCGCACTGACCGGCCGTGAACGCACGGGATGATGGGTCCGGGGCGGAGCCGCCGTGGGGGCAACTCCGCCCCGGATCAGGCCGGTTGCCAGGTGAGGGAGAGACATGGGTGAGCGGGTCACCATCCGCGAAGTGGCGGCGCGGGCGGGCGTCTCGGTAGCGACCGTCTCGCGGGTGCTCGCGGGCAACTACCCGACGTCCACGGCATCGCGCGCCAAGGTGCTCCGGGCCGTCAAGGACCTGGACTACGTCGCCAACGCGCACGCGCGCGCGTTGGCGGGCGCGGGCCGCAAGACCATCGCGGTGCTCATGTTCGACGTGGTGGGCGCGTTCTACGCGCAGGTCGCGCAGGGCGTGGAGATGGAGGCCGCCCAGCGGGGCCGCCTCACCCTCGTCGCCTCCACGGGCAGCGATCCCGCCCGCGAACTCGCCCTCGTCCAGATGATGCGCGAACAGGCCGCCGAAGCCGTGGTCCTGGTGGGCGGCGTCGTCCAGGACGACGAGTACCGGCAGCGGATGGCGCGCTACGCCGAGGCCCTCGCGGCGGCGGGCTCCCGGCTCGTCCTGTGCGGACGGCCCGCGCCCACGCCCGACGTACCCGCCCTCGTCGTCGAGTACGACAACGAAGCGGGCGCCCACGCCGTCACCAGCCACCTCCTCGGCGCGGGACACCGGCGGATCGCGCTCCTCGGCTACCAGCCCGGGAACACCACCGGCGACGACCGGGTCGTCGGCCATCTGCGGGCGCTCGCCGACCACGGCGTGCCGCGCTCGGACGCCCTCCTGTACGGCGGCGGGTTCGGGCAGAACAACGGCTACCAAGTGATGCGCGACCTCCTCGAAAAGACCGGGGGGAAGCCCGAGTTCACGGCGGTCTTCGCCGGGGACGACCGCGCGGCGGCCGCGGCGATCATCGCGCTGCGCGAGCGGGGGCTGCGGGTGCCCGAGGACATCTCGGTCGTCGGCTACAACGACGACCCGGTCGCCGCGGACATCACGCCCGGGCTCACGACGGTCCACATCCCCGCGGAGGAGATGGGCCGCACGGCCGTCCGCCGGGCGCTGTCCGGGTCGCCCCGTGCGGGGCAGGAGCGGCATCTCCTCGGGACGCACATCGTGATCCGCGACAGCGTGCGGCGGCGCCCTGCGGGCCGCTGAGCGGTTCGGGGGGGATGCGCCCCGGCAGGGGCGCGGGGAACTGCGCGAGCAACCACAAAGAAGCCGCAGTCGCGGTCTCAACGTGGCCCCGCCAACCGCGCCTGCGCACTTGATTGGG
>NZ_JBHYJI010000110.1:0-11625 GCF_042740435.1 Streptomyces sp. NPDC059002
GCGCTCTCCCGCGCGGGAGAGCGCCCCATCGACGTACGCGACCTACTTCGTGTCCTCGCCGTCGATCCCGAGGTCGGGCAGCAGGCCGGGCAGGATCGGGGGCAGCGTGACGTCGGGGCTGTCCGCTGAGCCGTCCTTGCCGGGCTTGCTCTTGCCGTCCGAGGGGGTCGGGGAGGTCTGCTCGTCCGGCGGGTCGAGGAGGCCGCCGGTGGCGCCACCGAGGAGGCCTTCGCTCCGGCTGTCCGAGGCGGAGGGCCTCGGCTTGCTGTCGCTGCCCGGGCCGCCGTGGTGCCTGCCGCTCTCCGCGTCCTTGGAGGGGTGCTGCTCGCGACCGGTGGAGCCCGTGGAGCTCTGGGGTGCCCGGCCGGTCGTGCCGCCCTTCTCGGGGGCGCGGGGGAGCAGGCCGCGCAGCGGGCCGACCTCTTCGTCTATGGCGTCGAAGACGGAGTTGACCTGTGCGCCGACGTCGCCCAGCTGGACCGGGAGGCGGCCCTGGAGGTCGCTCCAGCTCTGGCGGTGCGACTGCGAGAACGAGGACAGCGCCTGGATGGGGCCGAGCGAGCCGTCGCGCTGGTACGCCTCGTGGAGCAGGCGGTGGCCCTCGGTGGCGTCGTGCCGCATGCCGGAGAGGGCGCGCCGCACTTCGCCGACGGACTCGTGGTCGAGGTCGCCCGCGCGGCCCCGCTCCATGAGCCTGCGGGCCTCGTTCAGCCGGGTCGAGGCCTGGTCGAGGTAGATCTGGCCGCGGTCGGTGTCGCCGTCGGCCATGCCCAGCTTGAGGTCTTCCATGCCGCGCTTGAGCCCGTACAGCGAGTCGCCGGGGAGGGCGTCGGAGCTGGCGGCGGCGACCCCGCTGAACGCTCCGGCGGCGACGCCGACCGTGAGGCCGCCCGCCGCGATGCCCTTGGACAGGCGGGAGCGTGGCCGCAACTTCCTTAGGGAGGCCGCTCGGTGGGCCCCCTTGCGGGAGCGCTGCTCGGGCACCGAAGGGCTGGCGCCCTCCAGGAACATGGCCTCCATCGCGGCCACGAGCTGTGCGCGCTGGACCACCTTGACCTCGGGGTCGAGCTGCGGCTTGGGCAGCTCGTCGAGGGCGTCGGCCACGGCCAGCATGCGGCTGTGCGCGGCTGGTTCGGGTGGTCCCGGGTCTGTGGTGGATTCTTCGGACTGCTCGGCCGCCGGGTCCTGGTCGGAATGCTCCTCCAGGGCCTGGGCGAAGGCGTTCGCCCGCCGGTGGGCCGATACGTTCGCGATCACTGGCGGCACCTCCTCTCGTCATGACGGTCGACTCCCCAGGGGGTCCTGAGGGTTGCATGTCCTGACCACTTCCACACGATCGAGTGAGCAGAGGTAGCCAGGTAGCGACCACAGGGAGCCTGCATCCCGCACAACGAGCGTCGCGGCACTTGGGTTACGGACGAAGGATGATCGGACCGCGAGGAATCGGGGAAGTCCCGTGGCGGCCATCGGGCCGCCACGGTTGGTGAGTTGGGCGCTACGGAGCGCTAGCGCGCGTCGTCGGGGAGGAGGCGCGCCAGGGTGCGCACCGCGCGGTACTGGAGGGTCTTGATCGCGCCCTCGTTCTTGCCCATGACGCGCGCGGTCTCGGCGACGGAGAGGCCCTGCAGGAAGCGCAGGGTCACGCACTCCTGCTGCTGGGGGTTGAGTCGGCGGACGGCTTCGAGGAGTGCCGCGTTCGAGAGGGACTCCAGGACGGAGTCCTCGGGGCTGCGCTCGACCTCGTTGGCGTCGAGCATCTCGCCGGTGGTCACTTCGAGGCGGAAGCGGCTCGACTTGAAGTGGTCGGCGACCAGATTGCGGGCGATGGTGACCAGCCAGGCGCCGAAGTCGCGGCCCTGCCAGGTGAAGGTGCCGATGCGGCGGAGGGCGCGCAGAAAGGTCTCACTCGTGAGGTCCTCGGCGGTCGCCTTGCCGCCCACGCGGTAGTAGATGTAGCGGTAGACCGTGTCGCTGTACTGGTCGTAGAGGCGGCCGAAGGCGTCGGACTCGCCGGCCTGGGCGCGCTCGACGAGATCCATCATGCGGGCGCTGTCGCTGTCCGCTGCGGGACGGCGGGGGGCGGGTGTTGAGGCGGTGGCAGCGGCGCCGGAGCGGGCCCGTCTGCTGACTGCCGCACCGCCGTCCGCCAGGGCATAGCACGGCCCCGCGGGTGCGGGGACGGCGAAGGCGGGGACGGCGGGGACGGCGTACGCGGTGGGGACGAAGCCGCGCAAGCGGTCGATGACCGTTGCGCGCAGCGTAGCCAGGCCCGAGGCGTCAACCCCGACGTGTGGGTACACGGGACTCCCAGAGGCAGAGCTTCCATCACGTGCAGTGCGGGACCGTTCACCCGTCGTAGCGACGTGCGGGGTCCGTTATGCGTCTGAGGAGAATAACGCTTCGTACAGGCAGCGCTACACCCAGTTGCTCAAATCATCGATTACGTCGCTTCTGTTACGCATCGAAGCCGATTCAAGTACCAGAGAGTGAGCGCTTGTTGATCGGATTAGTTCACATTCCGTCACCGGGCGAGGCGTGTTGTGGCCGAGTCCAACCAGCGTGACTGGCGGGAGACGGGGCGGGGTAGGACCGAGGGAATGCGGTCAGTGGCGGCGGCGGTGCAGGGCGATGGCCGCGGCCGCGCCGCCCGCAAGGGCGCCGACGCCCGCGGCGGCCGGGATGCCGACCTTCGCGGCCTTGCGTCCCGTGCGGTAGTCCCGAAGGCGCCAGTCCCGCTCGCGGGCGTGCTTGCGCAGCTTGGCGTCGGGATTGATCGCGTACGGATGTCCGACGAGCGAGAGCATCGGGATGTCGTTGTGCGAGTCGCTGTACGCGGCGCAGCGGGCCAGGTCCAGGCCCTCGGCGGCGGACAGGGCGCGCACGGCCTCGGCCTTCGCGGGGCCGTGCAGGGGTTCGCCGACGAGCTTTCCGGTGTAGACGCCGCCGATGGACTCGGCGACGGTGCCGAGGGCGCCGGTCAGGCCGAGGCGGCGGGCGATGACCGTGGCGATCTCCACCGGGGCGGCGGTGACCAGCCAGACCTTCTGGCCCGCGTCGAGGTGGGCCTGGGCGAGGGCGCGGGTGCCCGGCCAGATGCGCTCGGCCATGTACTCGTCGTAGATCTCCTCGCCGATGGACATCAGCTCGGCGACGCGGTGGCCCTTGACGATGGACAGGGCGCTGTCGCGGGCGTCCTGCATGTGCTCGGGGTCCTCGACGCCCGCGAGCCTGAACCACGCCTGCTGCCAGGCGAATCGGGCGAGCTCCTGGCGTTCGAAGAACTTCCGCTTGTACAGGCCGCGGCCGAAGTGGAAGATCGCGGCGCCCTGCATCACGGTGTTGTCGAGGTCGAAGAAGGCGGCGGCCTTGTCGTCGCCCGCGACGGGGAATTCCGGCTCCGATGGCTCTTCGGGCGCGGCGGCCTCCGCCAGCTCCTCCAACTCCTGGGAGGACTTGCGCGCTGCCTCAGCCGAGGCCTCGCCTGCCAACACGCTCCGCGCCGTGGCGGAGCGCCTACGGGGGGTGAGCCATCCGAGAGCGGCCATGTCGTGAGCATAGCCAGTTTGTTCGGTGGTTCCGGAGTCGGGAGGATTCGGGCCTGTGAACTCTCCGCGACCTGGCCGTTAAACGGACTTCGTGCGGGGTGTCCGCCGGGCGCGTCGAGGGGTCGGAACCGGGGCGGGCGCGGGGCGAGAATGGGGACATGAGCCCGATTTTTCGTCGCAGTGGCGGTCGTACGGAGAAGAAGAAGCCGCAGGAGCGGCTGGTGACCCTGATCGGGAAGCCCGGCTGCCATCTGTGCGATGACGCACAGTCGGTGATCGAGAAGGTCTGCGGGGAGGTGGGCACGCCCTGGGAGAAGAAGGACATCACGCAGGACGAAGAGCTGCACCGCGCCTACTGGGAGCAGATTCCGGTCGTCCTCGTGGACGGGGAGCAGCACACCTTCTGGCGCGTTGATGAAGATCGTCTGCGTCGGGAGCTGACCGGCTAGGGCAGAACGTACTGACCGGGCAGTCCAAAGACCCCGCGAAGTCGTTTACGCTTTGGGGCGGTTTTGGTCTCGGGGGTGACGATCGTGAGGAGTGTGTGCGGTTTTGCCCCCTTCAGGTGAGCAACGACGCTGCCCGCGCGCCGGTTCCACGATCGTGCGCCGGGGGCGCGTGACCCCGGTCACGTTGGCCGGGCAAATCGGACACCATCTTTGTGCACGCGTTCACAAAGACATAGCCTGCATTCGACGGGGCGGTCTGGGGACGAGTGACCGCCTGCAGCCCCGCTCTACCCGCAGGAGCACCGTGGCAACTGGCCGAACTCACCGACCGGCGACCCGCAGCCGAGGGATTCCCGAGGCCACCGTCGCCAGGCTTCCGCTGTACCTCCGAGCCCTCACCGCACTGTCGGAGCGCTCGGTACCCACGGTCTCCTCCGAGGAGCTCGCGGCCGCCGCGGGGGTCAACTCCGCGAAGCTGCGCAAGGACTTCTCGTACCTCGGTTCGTACGGGACGCGAGGCGTGGGCTACGACGTCGAGTATCTCGTCTACCAGATCTCCCGTGAACTGGGTCTGACCCAGGACTGGCCGGTTGTCATCGTCGGCATCGGCAACCTCGGTGCCGCGCTTGCCAATTACGGCGGCTTCGCCTCGCGTGGATTCCGCGTCGCGGCGCTCATCGACGCCGATCCGGCAATGGCCGGAAAGCCCGTCGCGGGCATGCCCGTGCAGCACACCGACGACCTCGAGAAGATCATCGAGGACAACGGCGTCTCCATCGGTGTCATCGCGACCCCGGCCGGTGCCGCCCAGCAGGTCTGCGAGCGGCTCGTCGCCGCCGGTGTGACCTCGATCCTGAACTTCGCGCCGACCGTCCTCTCCGTCCCCGACGGCGTCGACGTGCGCAAGGTCGACCTCTCCATCGAGCTGCAGATCCTCGCCTTCCACGAGCAGCGCAAGGCCGGTGAGGAAGCGGCCGCCGACGACGGCGTGCTGCCGCCCGCCGCGGCCAAGCAGCAGCGCAAGGGACCCGACGGGGACGTCCCCGCCGTGATGCCGGCATGAGTCTCCTTGTCGTGGGGCTGAGTCACCGCAGCGCTCCGGTGAGCGTGCTGGAGCGGGCCGCGCTGTCCGCCGACGCGCAGGCCAAGCTGCTGCAGGACACGCTCGCCGCCGAACCCGCGGCCGAGGCCGCCGTGCTCGCCACGTGCAACCGCATCGAGCTGTACGCCGACGTGGACAAGTTCCACGCGGGCGTCGCCGAGCTCTCCACGCTGCTGGCCCAGCACAGCGGTGTCAGCCTGGAGGAGCTCACCCCTTATCTGTACGTCCACTACGAGGACCGGGCCGTCCACCATCTCTTCTCGGTGGCATGCGGACTCGACTCGATGGTCGTCGGCGAGGGGCAGATCCTCGGGCAGATCAAGGACGCCCTGGCGCGCTCGCAGGAGCTGCACACCGCGGGCAAGCTCCTCAACGACCTTTTCCAGCAGGCCCTCCGGGTCGGCAAGCGGGCGCACTCGGAGACCGGCATCGACCGGGCCGGGCAGTCGCTCGTCACCTTCGGCCTGGAACAGCTCGCCGTGCGGGAGCCGGTGGAGTCCTGGGCCAAGGGCAAGCGCGCCCTGGTGATCGGCGCGGGCTCGATGTCCTCGCTGGCCGCGGCGACGCTCGCGCGCGCCGGGGTCGAGGAAGTCGTGGTCGCCAACCGCACGTTGGAGCGCGCGGAGCGGCTCGCCGAGATCCTGGGCGGGCCCGGTGGCACCGGCGTGAGCGCGCGTGCCGTCCCCATGGATGCCGTCGCGGACGAACTGACACGTGCCGATGTGGCCGTCTCCTGCACGGGTGCGACCGGTCTCGTGCTGACCGCGGACGCCGTCACGACGGCCGTCGCGGGGCGCACGCCCACCGCGGGCAGCCGGGTCGAGAGCCCGGCGGAGAAGGCCGTACGACCGGTCGCCGCGGGTGACGAGGACTGCCCGTTCGACCTCTCCGCGCCCGGCGGTTTCTCCGTCGCGGGTGAGGACGCCGTCGCGGGGATGGACGCCGCGACCCTGGAACAGCACGCCGCCTGGGTGGACAACGCGCCCGCCGAGCGCCGGGAGAGCGGACCGCAGGCCGAGGCCGGGGCCATCGCCGCCCTCGCGACGGCCGCGAGCGTCGCGGGCCGCGTGCCCGAGCTGCGCCGTCCCAAGCCGTCGGCCGGTGCCGCCCGCACGGCCGTGCTCGCGCTGCTCGACCTCGCCATGCCCCGTGACATCGACGCCGCGGTGCACCGCATCGACGGCGTGCGGCTCGTCGACATCGAGTCGCTCGCCGAGGCGTCCGCCGACGCGCCCATGGCCGACGACGTGGAGCAGGTGCGCGGCATCGTCTCCGACGAGGTCGCCGCGTTCGGTGCCGCGCAGCGGGCCGCGCACATCACGCCGACCGTGGTCGCCCTGCGCACCATGGCCGCCGATGTCGTGGCCAGCGAGATGACGCGCCTGGAGGGGCGCCTGCCGGGACTCGAGGACAAGCAACGCGCGGAGATCACGCAGACCGTGCGCCGCGTCGTCGACAAGCTGCTGCACGCGCCGACGGTGCGGGTCAAGCAGCTGGCGAGCGAGCCCGGCGGCGCCGGGTACGCGGACGCGCTGCGCACGCTCTTCGACCTCGACCCGCAGACGGTCGCCGCGGTGAGCCGCGCCGACCACCTGAACAACGAGAACGACGACCCGAATCGAGGCCGGGCATGACCGAGAGGGCCCTCAGGCTCGGGACCAGGCGCAGCAAGCTGGCCATGGCCCAGTCCGGCCAAGTGGCCGAAGCCGTACGGCAGTTGACGGGGCGGCCCGTCGAGCTCGTGGAGATCACGACGTACGGCGACACCTCGCGCGAGCACCTGGCGCAGATCGGCGGCACCGGTGTCTTCGTCGCCGCGCTGCGCGACGCGCTCGCCCGCGACGAGGTCGACTTCGCCGTGCACTCGCTCAAGGACCTGCCCACCGCGCAGCCCGAGGAACTGACCCTCGCCGCCGTGCCGGTGCGCGAGGACCCGCGGGACATCCTGGTCGCGCGCGACGGGATGACCTTCGCCGAGCTGCCCGAAGGCGCCCGCGTGGGCACCGGTTCGCCGCGCCGCATGGCGCAGCTGAACGCCTACGCGCGCAGCCACGGCATGACCATCGAGACCGTGCCGATCCGCGGGAACATCGACACCCGCATCGGATATGTGCACAAGGGTGAGCTCGACGCCGTCGTGCTCGCCGCCGCCGGACTCAGCCGCGTCGGCCGGACCGACGAGGTGACCGACTTCCTGTCGGTCGACACTGTTCTGCCCGCCCCCGGCCAGGGGGCACTGGCGATCGAGTGTGCCGCGCACAACGCGTCACTCGCCGCCGCGCTCGCCGAGCTCGACGACCCGTACACCCGGGCCGCCGTGACCGCCGAGCGGTCCCTGCTCGCCGCCCTGGAAGCCGGCTGCAGCGCCCCCGTTGGCGCGCTGGCCGACTTGCTGGCCGACGGGCAGATTGTCAAGGAAATGCGCCTGCGCGGCGTCGTCGGCACGACCGACGGCTCGACGCTGGTGCAGCTGTCCACCACCGGTCCCGTGCCTGCGACGGAGACCCAAGCCATGGCGCTGGGCCGCGAACTCGCGGCCGAGATGCTCGCCAAGGGCGCGGCCGGTCTGATGGGGGAGCGAGCACTTTGAGCCCCACCTCGAACCTTCCCGGCACTCCCGCACACGGGCACGTCACCTTCCTGGGTGCCGGACCCGGAGATCCGGGACTGCTGACCCTGCGCGCCGTCGAGGCGCTGGCCCGAGCGGATGTGCTGATCGCCGAGCCCGATGTGCTCGACGTCGTCCGCGTGCATGCCAGGGGAGGTGTGGACACACCCCAGGCACCGGCTGCTGACGACGCGTCAGCCGCCGTGGACGCGCCTTCCGCGCGAGCCGCCGCCAATCTTGTCATGGAGGCCGCGCGGGGCGGCAGGCGGGTCGTGCGCGCGGTCAGCGGCGACCCGGGCCTGGACGCGTACGCGGCGGGCGAGATGCTCGCCTGCGCCGCCGAGGGCATCTCCTTCGAAGTGGTGCCCGGCATCGCGGCCGCCGTCGGCGTGCCCGCCTACGCGGGTGTGCCGCTGCGGGACGCGCAGGGCACGGACGTGCGCTTCGTCGACGCCCGTACGGCGTCGGACCGTTGCTGGAACGAGGTGGGTGTCTCCGACGGCACCGTCGTCGTCTCCACGTCGCTGGACTCCGTGGCCGCGGCCGCGGGTGAACTGGTGTCCGCAGGGCGCAAGCCCGACACCCCGATGACCGTGACGGTCGCCGGTACGACGACGCGCCAGCGCACCTGGACCGCGACGCTCGGCACCATCGCGCAGGTCCTCAAGCAGGCGAAGGTGCTGCCCTCGCCCGACGGCGGGCAGCCGGTCATAGCCGTGGTCGGCGAGCGCTCTTCCGCCGCGCAGCGCGACCAGTTGTCGTGGTTCGAGTCGAAGCCGCTCTTCGGGTGGCGGGTGCTCGTGCCGCGGACGAAGGAGCAGGCGGCCTCGCTCTCCGACCAGTTGCGTTCGTACGGCGCCGTGCCGCACGAGGTGCCGACCATCGCGGTCGAACCGCCGCGCACGCCCCAGCAGATGGAGCGCGCGGTCAAGGGCCTCGTCACGGGCCGCTACGAGTGGATCGCCTTCACCAGCGTGAACGCCGTCAAGGCGGTGCGCGAGAAGTTCGAGGAGTACGGGCTCGACGCGCGTGCCTTCGCCGGGATCAAGGTCGCGGCCGTCGGCGAGCAGACCGCCGCCGCGCTGATCGCCTTCGGCGTGAAGCCGGACCTGGTGCCGAGCGGCGAGCAGTCGGCCGCGGGGCTCCTGGAGGACTGGCCGCCGTACGACCCGGTCTTCGACCCGATCGACCGCGTCTTCCTGCCGCGTGCCGACATCGCCACGGAGACGCTGGTCGCGGGCCTGATCGATCTCGGGTGGGAGGTCGACGACGTCACCGCCTACCGGACCGTGCGCGCCTCGCCGCCGCCGGCCGAGACGCGCGAGGCGATCAAGGGGGGTGGCTTCGACGCCGTTCTCTTCACCTCGTCGTCCACGGTGCGCAATCTCGTCGGGATCGCGGGCAAGCCGCACAACGTGACCGTCATCGCGTGCATCGGTCCGGCGACGGCCAAGACCGCGGAGGAGCACGGGCTTCGGGTGGATGTGATGGCTCCTGAGCCGTCCGTGCACAAGCTGGCCGAGGCCTTGGCGGAGTTTGGCACTCGGCGGCGTGCTGCCGCGGTGGAGGCGGGGGATCCCGTCACTCGGCCCAGCGAGCGTCGACCCGGTTCGCGTCGGCGACGCACCGCGCCGTAGGTTCTATGGGTGGGCGCCTCCCTGATCGGTGCTCTGCGCCGGGGGTTGTGCCCACCCGTGCCGCCCTGCGGCACGCCTGCCCACAACGGGCCACCAGCGGTATGAGGTGAGGTTTCAGTGACTAAGTACGGGTCTTTTCCGGGTGCGCGGCCGCGGCGGTTGCGGACCACGCCCGCGATGCGGCGCATGGTCGCCGAGACGCGGCTGCATCCGGCCGATCTGATCCTGCCCGCCTTCGTGCGCGAGGGGATCAGCGCTCCGGTGGAGATCGGGGCGATGCCCGGCGTCGTCCAGCACACCCGCGACACCCTGAAGAAGGCGGCCGTCGAGGCGCTGGAGGCCGGGGTCTCCGGGATCATGCTCTTCGGTGTGCCGGAGGAGTCCAAGAAGGACGCCGTGGGCACGCCGGGCACCGACCCGGACGGGATCCTGCAGCTCGCCATCCGTGATGTGCGCGCCGAGGTCGGCGACGACCTCATCGTCATGTCCGACCTGTGCCTGGACGAGACCACCGACCACGGGCACTGCGGTGTGCTCGACGCCGAGGGCCGCGTCGACAACGACGCGACCCTGGAGCGGTACGCCGAGATGGCGCAGGTCCAGGCCGACGCGGGCGCCCATGTGGTCGGCCCGAGCGGCATGATGGACGGTCAGATCGGGGTCATCCGCGACGCGTTGGACCAGGTCGGGCACGAGGACGTGTCGATCCTCGCGTACACCGTGAAGTACTCGTCGGCCTTCTTCGGCCCGTTCCGCGAGGCCGTCGGCTCTTCGCTCAAGGGCGACCGCAAGACCTATCAGCAGGACCCGGCCAACGCCCGGGAGTCCATGCGGGAGTTGGCGCTCGACCTCGAAGAGGGCGCCGACATGGTGATGGTCAAGCCCGCGGGTCCCTACCTGGACATCCTGGCGAAGGTCGCCGACGCGGTGGACGTGCCGGTGGCGGCGTACCAGATCAGCGGCGAGTACGCGATGATCGAGGCCGCCGCCGAGCGGGGCTGGATCGACCGGGACCAGGCGATCATGGAGTCCCTGACGGGGATCAAGCGCGCGGGCGCGAACATGATCCTGACGTACTGGGCGACCGAAGTGGCCCGTCGGCTCTGACCCGCGCGGACGCGGCGGGGAGGGCTTGACCTCAAGTTTGATTGAGGTCGGATAGTGGTGCGCATCGACGTTCTGACTTTTCAGGAGGATGCCATGCGCGCCGTTGTGCTTCGTGAGTTCGGTCCCGCCGAGAACCTGCGGTCCGAGACCCTGCCCGACCCCGTCGCCGGGGCCGGGCAGCTGCGGATCGCCGTACGGGCGGCGGGAGTTCACTTCGTCGAGACCGTGATGCGGGCAGGGCGGGCCTCCGACATGGCGCCGCCGCTGCCGGAGCTGCCCGCCGTCCTCGGGGGCGAGGTCGCGGGCGTCGTGGACGCCGTCGGGCCCGGTGTGGACCCCGCCTGGCTCGGCAGGCCCGTGGTCGCCTCGCGCACGGAGCCCGGCGGGTACGCCGAGATGTCCGTCGCCGACGTCGAGGGCCTGCACACGATGCCGGACGGGCTCGGGTTCGAGGACGCCGTGACCATGGTGATGACCGGGGCCACCGCCATGGGGCTGCTCGACTCCGCCCAACTCCGTTCCAACGACGTGGTGTTGGTGAACTCCGCCGCCGGTGGTGTCGGACGGCTCGTCGTGCAGTACGCCCACGCGCTCGGCGCCACGGTCGTCGGCGCGGCGGGCGGACCCGACAAGGGCGAGGCCGTACGGGCGCTCGGCGCCGATGTCGTCGTCGACTACAACCGGCCCGGCTGGGCGGACGTCATCCGCGAGCGGCTCGGCGCGGACCGGCCCGTCACCGTGGTGCTCGACGGCGTCGGCGGCCAGAAGGCCGCCACCGCCTTCGAGTTGCTCGGCGACGGCGGCCGGTTCGTCGCCATCGGCTGGGCTTCGCAGGAGCCCTTCGAGCCCACGCCGGAGATGCTCGCCGAGCGGGGCACCTCGTACGTCAACGCCCTCCTTGAACTGCTCGCCCACCCCGAGGGCGGCCCCGCGCGGGAGCGGGCGGCCCTGGAGGCCGCGGCCAAGGGCGAGTTGGTGGCCTCCTGGCAGGCGTTCCCCCTGGCGCGGGCGGCCGAGGCGCATGCGGCGATCGAGCGCAGGGAGACCACGGGGAAGGTGCTTCTGGTGCCGTGATGTCCGGTGCGGAAGGGGCGCGGAAGGGGGGCCTTCTTGTGCGGACGGCAGGCCCTAGGGAGCGTCTTGTCGATCATGTGGTGAGCCAGATGAGGGTGCTGGC
>NZ_JBHYJI010000111.1:0-10220 GCF_042740435.1 Streptomyces sp. NPDC059002
ACCCTGGCCAGCACCCTCATCTGGCTCACCACATGATCGACAAGACGCTCCCTAGTACCGCGGCGCGTTACGGGACCGCTGCACCCTCGTGGTGCGGCGGTCCTTCGCGTTCCAGCACGCCTTGTGCCAGTGCCTGCGCTCGTCCACGCCCGAGTGCTCGGGCCAGGCCACCACGTGCGCGAGGCCCGAGGGGATCTCCTGGTCGCAGCCGGGGCAGCGGTACCGCTTGCCCGCCGCGCTGGCGCCCGCGACGTGCCGCACGCTCCACTCCTCGCCCTGCCAGCTCTCGGTGCGCTGGAAGCCGCCGTAGCGGCCCGTCTGTTCCGCGTCGGCGGACGGGCTCGGCTCTCCGGCGCCCTTGGGGCGGTTGCGACGCGGGGACACAGGACACCTCACGGGCTGTACGGCTGTCGGGGGTGTGACCAGCCTACGCGCCGTGTCGACGGGTAGCCGTCCTGCACGGACTCCCGCAAGCCCCCCGGGACTGCACAGAAAATCCAACAATCTTCATGCCAGGCCGTGCCTTTGGCACGTGTCACGCGTTGTTGCCCGTAGGGGGAGTGCCTGCGTCGGCGCCAAGGAGGCAGGAGATCCATGCGTGTAGGTAGTTTTGTTCTGGCCGCCCAGTTCCCCGGACAGGGGCAGGGGGAGGCGCTGCACCGGGCGGTGCGGTCCGCCGAGGTGGCCGAGGAGGCGGGGCTCGACGCGGTCTGGATCGCCGAGCACCACTTCGTGCCGTACGGCACCTGCCCGTCGGCGGTGACCCTCGCGGCACTGCTCCTCGGGCGGACCCGGCACATCCGCGTCGGCACCGCGGTGAGCGTCCTGCCCACCGCGCACCCCGTCGCACTCGGCGAGCAGGCCGCCCTGCTGCATCTGACGTCCGGCGGACGCTTCTCGCTCGGCGTGGGTCGCGGCGGCCCCTGGGTGGACCTGGAGGTCTTCGGCTCGGGCCTGGAGGCGTACGAGAAGGGGTTCCCCGAATCCCTCGACCTGCTGCTCAAGTGGCTGCGGGAGCCCCGGGTGGAGGGCACGGGCGAGCGGTTCGCATTCCGTGAAGTGTCCGTCGTGCCGCGCCCGCAGGAGGCCCTGGGCGGGGGCGGCAGCGGCCCCGAAGTGGTCGTCGCCTGCACGTCGCCGTCCAGTGTGCGGCTCGCCGCACAGCGCGGTCTGCCCATGCTGCTCGGCATGCACGTGGGCGACGACGAGAAGGCCGAAATGGTGGCCTTGTGGAATCGGCACGCACGTGCCTCGGGGCATACGCCCGAGGAAATCGCCACCGCCCCGCACGTCTCCGCCGGCGTCGCCCAGATCGCCGACCGACGTCTGGAGGCGGCGGAGACGTTACAGAAAGCAATGCCCGGCTGGCTCAAACAGGGTCTGGACGCCCATGTCACCGTGGACGGCCGCAGGCGGGCCATGCGAGACCCGCTCGCCTACACCGAACTGCTCTGCGGGCTGCACCCCGTGGGCACTCCACAAGTGTGCGCCGACCGGCTCGCCGCCACGTCGGAACGCACGGGGATCACGCGCTTCGCGCTGCTCGTCGAGGGCTCGGGAGATCTCGCGGCCACCGAGGAGAACGTACGGAGACTGGGCGCCGAAGTACTGCCCCAGCTCGGCTGAGGACCGCCGGATCGCTGCGGAGCTGCCGCTCCGGACTGAAACACCTCCCGCGTACGGAGCGGCAGCAACATGCGTCAGCAGTCCCGCAGTTCGGGTGACTGGTTGAGCAGCTGACCACGGATCGAAGTGAAACGGGCGAGCCGTTCGTCCACCGACGGGTCCAGCGGGAACACCGCCACACGGTGGCAGTTCTGGAATGCCAGTCGCACCCCGAAGTGCCGCTGCAGTGCGCCACGAATCGCGTCACTCGCGAGCGCGCGCAGCAGCTGTCCACGTGCCTGCTCGTCCGGCGGCGGCGTCTGGTTGTCGGCGAACTCTCCGCCGTCGACCTTCAGCTGGGCCACCAAGGAGCTGATCATCTCCCATGCGTAAGGCAGGGAGGTCCGGACGCAGTCGACGAATGCTGCTTCGTCCACCTCGCCTCGCTCGGCCTGTTCCAACAGTGCCGGTGAGACGTCCAGCGACATGGGTTCTCCTCTCGCACCCCCGGGGAGCGGGGGCTTACGGGCAGGGAAGGAGTCCGCATACGCAGCGTGCACGGATGACGACCTCCCGCTTCTACGGTAGGCAACGCGCGGTAACGACACCAGGAGAATGGGCGCATAACCGGCCAGGATCGAACAGGTTCATCGGCGGACAAGTCGTGCGGGCGGCGGCAAGGAGCGGGCGAATCGCGCGCACCCGCCCCGGTCGAGTAGCGTTGCGCCCCATGCGTCTCGTCATTGCCCGATGCTCCGTGGACTACGCGGGCAGGCTCACCGCCCATCTCCCCTCGGCCCCCCGCCTGATCCTCGTGAAGGCCGACGGCAGCGTCTCGATCCACGCGGACGACAGGGCCTACAAACCGCTCAACTGGATGTCCCCGCCGTGCACCTTGAAGGAGGGCTCGGGGGACGACGCCGGCGTGTGGACCGTCGTGAACAAGGGGGGCGAGAAGCTCATCATCACGATGGAGGAGATCCTGCACGACTCCTCGCACGAACTGGGCGTCGACCCCGGCCTCATCAAGGACGGTGTGGAAGCACACCTCCAGGAGCTCCTCGCCGACCGGATCGAGACACTGGGCGAGGGGTATTCGCTGATCCGCCGCGAGTACATGACGGCCATCGGCCCGGTGGACATCCTCTGCCGCGACGCCGACGGGCAGACCGTCGCCGTCGAGATCAAGCGGCGCGGCGAGATCGACGGCGTGGAGCAACTCACGCGCTATCTGGAGCTGTTGAACCGCGACCCGCACCTGGCGCCCGTCAAGGGCATCTTCGCGGCCCAGGAGATCAAGCCGCAGGCGCGCGTGCTCGCCACGGACCGCGGCATCGGCTGCGCCGTCCTGGACTACGACGCGCTGCGCGGCATCGAGGACGACAAGCTGCGGCTGTTCTGACCTTCCGGAGAAGATTCCGTACGGGGAAGAGGGCCGGGTCCACCAGGACCCGGCCCTCTTCGTCGTTCGTGCGTCAGATCGTCGTCCGTGCGTCAGACCACCTGCGCGGAACCCGACCCGCTCGGCGAATCCGGCACGCTGCTCGTCGCCGGAGAGCTGGCCGGGCCGCTCGCCGAGGTCGAGGTGTCGGGCGAGGACGGCGGGGCGTCGCTCGTCGTGGGCGGCTCGGACGTCGGGGGCTCCGACGTGGGCGGCTTGGACGTCGGCGGCTCCGAGGTCGGCGGCTTGGACGTCGGGGGCTTGGACGTCGGCGGCTTCGACGTGGGCGGCTTGGACGTCGGCTTGTCGGACGGCTTGTCGGACGGCTTGTCCGACGGCTCGTCCGACGGCTTGTCGCTGCCGCTCGGCTTGTCCGACGGCTCGTCGCTGTCGCTCGGCGTCGGGTCGTCCGACGTGCCGACGACGCCGTCCTTGCCCGGGTCGTCGGGGCGGCTCGTGGAGTCCTTCTGCGGCTTGTCGGCGTCGAGGCCGCCGCCCTCGCGGTCCTCCTTCGCCGACTGCTCCGTCTTGACCTTGTCGCCCTCCGGCGGGTCGTTGTTGTCGGAGGTGGCGCCGAGCGTGACGACGGTGCCGAGGACGGCGGCGAGCAGGGCTCCCGCGCCCGCGGCGACGAGGTTGCGCCGGGTGCCGCTGATGATGGAACGGCGGCTCGGCGCCGCCCCCGAACCCGCGGCGGCGGGCGTCACCCTGCTGGTGACCAGGGTGTCCGGCTCCGGCGGCGGTTCGGGCAGCGCGAAGGCCGCGGGGACGCCGCCGGGGGGCGACGCCGACTCCTCGTAGCGCGCGTCGGGGACCTCTTCGCCCGCGGCGGTGCGCCCGCCGGGCAGTGCGCCGCCCGAGCGGTCGGCGACCAGGGCGAGGGCCCTGCGCCCGGAGATCATGCCGCGCTTGTCGGCGAGCGCGCCGCGCAGCCCGATGGAGGCCTCCAGCTCGGCGCGGGCCCGGTCGAGCTGTCCCGCGCAGAGCGCGAGGATGCCCAACTCGTGGTGGAAGTACGCCTCTTCGGCGACCTCTCCGGCGTTGCGCGCCGCTTCCTGTCCCGAGCGCAGGGCGCGCTCCCAGGCGCTCCAGTCGAGCCCGCCCGCGAAGGCGGGTGCGGCGGTGCGGGCGAGCAGCACGGCGGTGCCGCTCTCCGGGGCGACGAGGGCGCCGAGCGCGGCGAGCACGGCGTCCGCCTCGGCGGCGACCCGCTCCGGGGTGACCGAGGGGTGCCCGGCCCACCAGGCGTAGTGCTGGGCGGCGCTCTGGGCCTGTGCGGTGGCGTCGTCGGCGTATCCGGCGGTCTCCAGCTGTGTGCGCACTCCGGCGGCGAGGCGGTAGTGCGAGCCGACCGCGCCGACCAGGGCGCAGCTCACCAGTTCGGCGAGGGCCGCGTCCGCGTGGGTGTCCCCGACGAGGGCCGGCAGGTGTGCCTGGTGCGGCAGTTCGCCGCCGAGCGCGACGGCGAAGCGGAGTGTGGCGCGGGCGGACGGGCTGAGCCGGGCGGCGAGCAGGGCCGCGGGTGCGGCGCCGTCGGCGAGCGAGGGCAGCGGTACGTCGTGTCCCGCGGCGGCGTCGACGGGGGCCTCGGCCTGGTAGCCGTACTCCTCGAAGGCGTGCGGGTCGGCGCGCAGTTGGTCGCGCTGGCGCAGCAGGGCGCCCGCCTGGACGAAGCGCAGCGGCAGCCCCTCGGACTCGAACCACAGGTCGCCCGCCCAGTTGGCCTCCTCGTCGTCGAGGACGCGGCCGACGACGCGCTCCAGGAGTTCCAGGCTGCCGCCGCGGCCGAGCCCGCCGAGGAAGACCTCTTCGAGGTGGGATTCGGCGGACGGCGCGGCGACGTCGGGCGTCGTGGAGATGAGGAAGGCGCATTCGGGCGTCGCGTCGAGCAGTTCGTCGAGGCCCGCGCCGCCGAACTCCAGGTCGTCCAGGACGACGACGGCGCCGATGTCGTGGACGAGTTCGAGCAGCAGGGCGCGCTCGGGGCGGTGCAGCGGTGCGTTGTGGACGGTCGCGAAGAGGTCGTGGAGCAGCTCTCCGGGCGTCTTGCGGTAGCCGGAGAGTCGGACGACGCCGTCGGGCGCGAGGTCCGCGCAGTCGTCCGCGACGGTGTTCAGGAGCGTCGTGCGCCCCGATCCCGCGGGTCCGGTGAGCCGTACGGAACGGCCGCGCGCGAGCAGCCGTACGAGGCGTTCGCGCTCCTCCTGGCGTTCCAGGAGCGGCAGCCTGGGCAGCGCGGGCCCCGGCGGCACGGGCGGCATCGCGGCGCGGCGCAGTTCGGCGCGCTCGGCGGCGGTGCGCTTGGTGGGCCGCTCCGGCCGTTCGCCGGGCGGGCAGGGTTCGATCTCGCTGCCGTCGACCGGGTTGACGGTGAGCAGGAAGTCGCCGGAGACGAGCTGCACGGTGCGGGCCAGCGCGGGTGCGGGCTGGCCGAAATCCGGTGTCATGGGATCGCGCTGCGGGCGCCCCGAGCGCGCCGATTCGTCGTCGTTGATGCCGTCGTGGCCGTACTCTTCCGGTCCCCGGTTCATCGGGTCCATGGTCTTTAGCCCCCCAGATGCGTGGTGTGCAGAGCCCCCTCCGGCCTTCGTGCACACTGCGCTGTCGCTTCTGGTCCGGCGCCCCCGTGTGGGTTCGTATATCGGTGGGCGACCGAACCCTAGACCTTTGCCCAGTATCTACGAGAGGGCGGGGTACCGCCCCGTCCGAGACGTCACAGGTTCGTGAGGATTGTGCGTGAGGTGCGCTTCACGCTCTGGGGAGCGATTCGACTCCGATGCCGCCTTCGATGGCGAGGATGCGGTGCAGCCTGGTGGCGACGAGCAGGCGCTGCATCTGCGGCGGCACATGGCGCAGGACGAGTCTGCGTCCGCACCGCCCGGCGCGACGGTGCGCGCCCATGATGACGCCGAGTCCCGTGGCGTCCCACGAGTCGAGTTCGGACAGGTCGAGCACCAGGTCGCCGGCGCCGTCGTCGACGGCCGAGTGCAGGACCGTACGGGCGTCCGCCGCGCTGCGTACGTCGAGGCGTCCCCCGACGACCAGCTGGGCCTGGTCGCCCCTGATGTGCATATGCGCTCCCCGAGATACGAGAGGTATCCATGTGATCTGGGTATGTCACTGCAACTGACTGGCTCAAGGGACCAGAAGTTGCCGTCTGTAAGCGAACCGATACCGAATTCACCCCGAGGAGTGATCCTCGACCTGAGGCGGCGTCAGTCGTGCTTGTAGAACCCCTGCCCGCTCTTGCGCCCGATGTCACCGGCGTCAACCATCCGGCGCATCAGCTCCGGCGGAGCGAACTTCTCGTCCTGGGACTCCGTGTAGATGTTGCTGGTGGCGTGCAGCAGGATGTCGACGCCCGTGAGGTCGGCGGTCGCGAGCGGCCCCATGGCGTGCCCGAAGCCGAGCTTGCAGGCGATGTCGATGTCCTCGGCGGTGGCGACGCCCGACTCGTAGAGCTTGGCGGCCTCGACGACGAGCGCGGAGATCAGACGGGTCGTCACAAAGCCGGCGACGTCGCGGTTGACGACGATGCAGGTCTTGCCGACGGACTCGGCGAACTCCCTTGTGCGGGCGAGGGTTTCGTCGCTGGTCTTGTAGCCGCGCACGAGCTCGCAGAGCTGCATCATCGGGACCGGCGAGAAGAAGTGGGCGCCGACGACGCGCTCCGGACGCTCCGTCACGGCCGCGATCTTGGTGATCGGGATGGCGGAGGTGTTGGAGGCGAGCACGGCGTCGTCGCGCACGAGCTTGTCGAGCGTGCGGAAGATCTCGTGCTTGACCTCGAGCTTCTCGAAGACGGCCTCGACGACGATGTCCGCGTCGGCGACGGCGTCCAGGTCGGTGGTCGTGGTGATGCGCCCGAGCGCGGCCGCGGCGTCGTCGGCGGCGAGCTTGCCCTTGCTCACGAACTTCTCGTACGACGCCTTGATCCCGTCGGTGCCACGGGTCAGGGCCTCATCGGTGACGTCGCGCAGGACGACGTCCCAGCCCGCCTGGGCGGAGACCTGTGCGATGCCGGATCCCATGAGACCGGCTCCGATGACGGCGAGCTTCCGTGCCACTGTTCCGACTCCCCTACCGCTTATCACGCTTGGCTTACACGCTGTTTACGTATGCCTCTGCGGCGGACATTAGCGGTCGTGAGGGCCCGTGTGGCGATGAAGAGATGCGCGTCACGTCTCAGATGACGGACATCACACTGGTACGGGTCATTCAGCGCCACGCACCGCGTAGTTGAGGACATTCCGGCTGAGCAGTTCCTCCATCTCGTCGAGCAGGACGAGGGCTTCGCGCGAGACCTCGGCGGGCCCCCGGCACTTGGACATCTCGTCGCCGATCCAGGCCATGAGGGTGCTGTGGACCCAGGAGAGCTGGCCCGCGATCAGGCCGGGCAGCGGGTCGCCGTCGGCGGCCCCGGTCTCCTCGGCGAGGGTCTTGGTGAGCCGGTCGTGGGCCTCCTGCTGGATCGCCCAGAGCCGGGAGCGCAGGGCGTGCGCCTCGGTGATGACCTTCATGAAGTCGGCCCAGCCGGAGAAGAGCCCGATGCTCGGCGAGACGCCCTCGACGTCGGTGCGCAGTTCGCGCAGGACGGCGTCGGCGGCCGACTCGCCGTCGCGGCGGCCGCGCACGTAACGCGAGAGCCGGTCGATCACGTCGTCGCCCCGGTCGAGGAAGAGGTCCTCCTTGGCCGGGAAGTAGTTGTAGACCGTGTTGACCGAGACGTCCGCGGCGTCCGCGATCTCCGCGATGGTCACGGTCACGAAGCCGTGTTCCAGGAAGAGCCCGGTCGCGATGTCCGAGATCCGCTGCTTCGTCTGCCGCTTCTTGCGCTCTCTGAGCCCTTCAGCCATGACCTCATCGTAGGCCGCTCCCTAGAGAGCCTGAAAACTTGGCATCCCTCCAAAACTTGGTGACATTGCAAAATTTAAGAGACTCTGTTTTTGTGGTCGCCATGGCAATCATCAGCACCTCCGGGCTCGCCCGGACCTTCCAGACCAAGCGCGGCCCCGTCGAGGCCGTCCGCGGCATCGACCTGCGCGTCGAGCCCGGCGAGATCCTCGGCTTCCTCGGGCCCAACGGCGCGGGCAAGACCACCACGCTGCGGATGCTGACCACGCTCCTGCCGCCCACCGGGGGCGCCGCCACCGTCGCGGGCTGCGATCTGGCCCGGGACCCCGGGGGCGTCCGCTCGAAGATCGGCTACGTCGCCCAGTCCGGCGGCGTCGATCTGAGCGTCTCCGTACGCGAGGAACTCATCACCCAGGGCCGCCTCTACCGCCTGACGAAGTCTCAGGCCACCGCCCGAGCCGAGGAGTTGGCGCGCGACCTCAATCTGACGGAGCTGCTTGAGCGCCCCTGCGCCGCACTCTCCGGCGGTCAGCGCCGACGCCTCGACATCGCGCTCGGGCTCACCCACCGCCCCGCGGTGCTCTTCCTCGACGAGCCGACCACCGGCCTCGACCCGGGCAGCAGGGCCGACCTGTGGCAGCTGGTGCGGCGGCTGCGCGACGAGTACGGCACGACGGTCTTCCTCACCACGCACTACCTCGACGAGGCCGACGAACTCTCCGACCGCCTCGTCGTCGTCGACGAGGGCGTCGTGGTCGCCGAGGGCACGCCGAGCGCGCTCAAGCTCCAGTACGGCGGCTCGATCGACGCCACGCTCCAGGACACCTTCCTCGCCATCACCGGGCGCGACATCGACCCCGGCAACACCGCCGACACGACCCCCGTCGCCGTCTGAGACCCCAGGACCCCACCGATGCCCGCACTGCTCTCCGACATCGCGCTGATCTTCGGGCGGTACGCCCGGCAGACCCTGCGCTCCAAGTTCCAGATCCTCTTCGGCGTCCTGACGCCCCTGCTCTATCTGCTCTTCTTCGGCCCGCTCCTCACCGATCTGCCGCTCGGCTCGCAGGGCGACTCCTGGCAGGTGCTCGTGCCGGGGCTGCTGCTCCAACTCGGCCTGTTCGGCGCCACGTTCAGCGGTTTCGCGCTCATCATCGAGAAGCAGTTCGGCGTGGTGGAGCGGATGCGGGTGACGCCCGTGAGCCGTCTCGCGCTGCTGCTCGGCCGGGTCCTGCGCGACGCCCTGCTCTTCGTCTTCCAGGCGGTGCTGCTCGTGCTTGCCGCTCTGGTGATGGGGCTGCGCGCCCCGCTCGGCGGCATCCTCATCGGGTTCGCGTTCGTGGCGGTCCTGACCGCGGGGCTCGCCTCGCTGTCGTACGCGCTGGCCATGAAGGTCTCCAAGGCGCACGAGTTCGGGCCCGCGGTGAACGCCATCAGCATGCCCTCGATGCTGCTCTCCGGCCTGATGCTGCCGATGGCGCTCGCGCCCACCTGGCTGGACGTGCTCTCGCACTTCATGCCGTTCCGCTATCTCGTGGACGCGGTGCGGGCGGGATACGTGGGCGAGTACGCGACGACGACCATGCTGTACGGCGTCCTGATGGCGCTCGGCTTCATCCTCCTGTCCGTGACGGTGGGCACACGCGTCTTCAAGAAGGCCGGAGCGTAACTACGCTGGCCGCATGGTCAATCTGACGCGCATCTACACCAGGACCGGCGACCAGGGGACGACGGCCCTCGGGGACATGAGCCGCACCGCCAAGACCGATCTGCGGATCTCCGCGTACGCCGACGCCAACGAGGCCAACGCGGCCATCGGCACGGCGGTGGCGCTCGGCAAGCTCGACGAAGAGGTCGTGAAGGTCCTCGTACGGGTCCAGAACGATCTCTTCGACGTGGGCGCCGACCTCTCCACGCCGGTCGTCGAGGACCCCAAGTACCCGCCGCTGCGCGTCGAGCAGTCCTACATCGACAAGCTGGAGGCGGACTGCGACCGCTTCCTCGAAGAGCTGGAGAAGCTGCGCAGCTTCATCCTGCCCGGCGGCACTCCGGGCGCGGCCCTGCTGCACCAGGCGTGCACCGTCGTACGGCGGGCCGAGCGCTCGACGTGGGCGGCCTTCGAGGTGCACGGCGCCAGTAAAGAAAATGGCGGTATGAACCCGCTCACCGCGACGTATCTGAACCGCCTCTCCGACCTCCTCTTCATCCTGGCGCGGACGGCCAACAAGGAGGTCGGCGACGTGCTCTGGGTGCCGGGCGGCGAGCGCTAAGCGGCCTTGTGGAAGTCCGGTGCGGTTCGGGTGCGCCCCGAAGGGGCGCG
>NZ_JBHYJI010000112.1:0-10184 GCF_042740435.1 Streptomyces sp. NPDC059002
CCCGCCGAATACACTGAGACGGCGACAACCGAGATCTACTCGACCTACGTCGTCGGCTGCGTCTTATGTGTATAAGCGACAGCCGCTCTCAACACCGGGGCGGGGGCGGGGCGGCGGCCCGGCCCCGTCCCGGCGGGATCAGTCCTGCGGGCTCGACGGCGTGTGGCTGTCGCCGAGGGGGGAGGTCGGGGTGTGGCTGTCGCCGAGAGGGGCTACCGCGCTGTGGTGGTCGCTCGGCGGGGCCGGCGTGTGACTGTCGGCGAGTGCCGGTGCGGCGGCGCCCGCCGCGGTGGCCGCCGCGATGGCGACGGTGACGAGGACTTTCTTGGCGCTAGTCATTCCAACTCCTCTGGTGGGACGGAACATTCAACATCACGTGACCCTAGTGAACGGGGCGGCTGAATGTTCGATTCCGTGGTCCTGTACCGCGTGGCGGGACCGCCCCGCCCCCCGGACATGCGTCGGCCGCGACGGCTCCCCCTCCGCGCCGCCGCGGCCGATCACCCCCGTCGGGATATGAGGTCTGTGGGTCAGTCCTTCGGCGGGGCGGGCGTGTGACCCTCGCCCTGAATGGTGACGCCGTCCTTCGGCGGGGCGGGCGTGTGGCCCTCGCCCTGCGTGGTGACGCCGTCCTTCGGCGGGGCCGGTGTGTGGCCCTCGCCCATGGTGGTGATGCCGTGCTTCTTCTTCTTTTCGGTCTCGCTCATAAGTGACAACTCCTATGGAATTGACGGGGTCCAGATAGCGGATACGCCCGCTCGGCAACTCCCCCGAGGGTCGCCGAACGGGCGTTTGGGCCGCTCACTTTATCCGTAGGGCCCATGCGACCCGTCTGCCCCCCGACGCGACGGATCGACCCCATGAGAGTGGCAGTCCGCCATAAACGTTCGATGAACGCCCTCAGGGATGTCCGCAGGACTCTTTCCAGGACGCCCGCCGGGCCGTTTCCGGTTCGCCCGCCGGACCCTTTCCCGAGGGTCAGGCCGCGGCCACCGGCTCCAGGAGTTCGCGCACCTGGGCGGCCTCCGGGGCGCCCGCCGCCTCATGGATGGCGAGGGCCTCGCGCCAGCACGCCTGCGCGCGGTCGACCTGCCCGAGGCTGTGCAGGGCCCTGCCGAGGATCGTCAGGACGTTGGCGCGCATCCAGTCGCCGCCGACGCAGCCGGTGCTCAGGGCCTGCTCGGCGTGCTGGGCCGCCTGCGCCGCGCGGCGGTCCGAGAAGTGGACCTGGGCGATGCGGTAGTGCGTGGTCCCCTGCCACAGGCGCTGGCGGTTCTCCGCGAAGATGCCGAGCGCGTCGGTGAGTTGGTCGAGGGCCTCCGAGTGGCGCCCCGCCTGGCTGAGGCCGAGGCCGAGCGCGTACTTGGCGTTGGCGAGCCGGAAGGTGACGCCGAGGTCGCTGTAGATGGCCATGCCCTGCCGGGCCAGGTCGATCGACTTGCTGGTGCGGCCCATCAGGAGGAGGGCCCGGGAGAGGTTGCAGAGGGCGCTGGCCTCGCTGTGCCGGTTGCCGTCGGCGCGGAAGACGCCGATCGCCCTCAGGAGCTGCTCCTCGCCCACGGCGGGCTGGTTGATGCAGTTGTTGACGATGCCCTGTTCGTTGAGGGAGTTGCCGTTGGTCCAGGGGTCACCGGACTCCAGGGCGAGGCCCGCGGCGAGTTCCAGCTCGGCGGCCGCGGCGTCGAACCGGCCGACCTTGTTGAGCACTTGGGCGAGGCTGACCCGCGCCCGCCCCTCGGCGAGCGCGTCCCCCACGGTGGCCGCGACGTCCCGTGCCGCACGCGTCGCCGCCTCGTACCGGTGCGAACTCGCCCCCGACTCGGCCAGGTCCTTCGCGGCGAGGATCAGGTCCACGGCGCGGCGCAGGCTGTTGGGCGCGAGGGACTGCTGGACGCAGGCCAGGATGCAGGCGGCCTCCGCGTGCAGCCAGTCGAAGGCCTTGGCCCCGTCGTCGAATTCCAGGCCGACGTCCGGGGTCACCTCCAGGTGCTCCACGGTCCGGTCCCCGGGCCGCTCGATCGCGTACACGCGCGCCGCCGACGCCAGATAGAAGTCCAGCAGGCGCGACATCGCCGCGTCCCGCTCGCTCGGGGGCTGCTCGTCGCGTTCGGCGCATGCACGCGCGTAGAGGCGTACGAGGTCGTGATAGCGGTAGCGGCCCGGTGCCGCGGACTCGATCAGGGACGTGTCCACCAGGGCTTCCAGGAGGTCCTCGGTCTCCTCCAGGGAGAGGTCGAGGACCGCGGCGGCCGCGGCGAGGGACAGGTCGGGGCCGTCGGCGAGGCCGAGGAGGCGGAAGGCGCGGGCCTGCGCGGGCTCCAGCTGGCCGTAGCCCAGCTCGAAGGTGGCCTTCACCGCGAGGTCGCCGGCCTGGAGCTCGTCGAGGCGGCGCCGCTCGTCGGCGAGCTTCGCGGCGAGCGTGGAGACGGTCCAGGTGCGGCGGGCCGCCAGGCGGGACGCCGCGATGCGGATGGCCAGCGGCAGGAATCCGCAGGCCGCGACGACGTCGAGGGCGGCGTCGCGCTCCGAGGCCACCCGCTCCTCGCCGACGATCTTGGTGAAGAGCTGCAGGGCCTCCTCGGGGGACATGACGTCCAGGTCGACCAGGTGCGCGCCCGCCAGGTCGACCATGCGCACGCGGCTGGTGACCAGGGCCGCACAGCCCTCCATGCCGGGCAGCAGCGGCCTGACCTGCGCGGCGTCGCGGGCGTTGTCGAGGAGGACGAGGACCCTTCGGCCGTCGAGGACCGAGCGGTACAGGGCCGCGCGCTCCTCCAGGGAGTCCGGGATCGCCGAGTCGGCGGTGCCGAGGGCGCGCAGGAAGGCGCCGAGCACGGTCTCCGGTTCGGCGGCCCGCGAGCCCGCGCCCTGGAGGTCCACGTACAGCTGGCCGTCCGGGAAGTGGGTGCGCGCGACGTGCGCCACGTGCACGGCCAGGGTCGTCTTGCCGACGCCGCCGATGCCCGCGAGGGCGGAGACCGCCATGACGCGGCCCTCGGCCGTGGAGAGGATGTCGCTGAGCTCGGCCACGAAGGACTTGCGTCCGGTGAAGTCGGGGACGGTGGCGGGCAGTTGCGCGGGCCGCACCACGGTGGTGGCCGGTTCGGGGGCGGCCGCGGACGGCTCGGTGAGGCCCGGGTCGGCCTGGAGGATGCGCTGCTGGAGCTCTTTCAGGCCGGGGCGCGGGTCGACCCCGAGCTCGTCGGCGAGGAGGCGCCGGGTGTCGGCGTACACGGCGAGGGCCTCGGCCTGCCTGCCGCTGCGGTAGAGCGCCAGCATCAGCAGCTCCCGCAGCCGCTCGCGCAGCGGGTGCGCGGCGGTCAGGGCGGTCAGTTCGGAGACCGCCTCCGCGTGGCAGCCCTGTTCCAGGTCCATGTCGAGCCGGGACTCGACGAGTTGGAGCTGCCACTCCTCCAGGCGGGTGCGCTGGGTGTCCGCGTACGGCCCCGGGACGTTGGCCAGCGGTTCGCCGTCCCACAGTCCGAGCGCCTTGTTCACCAGCGAGCGCGCCCGGCACAGGTCGCCGACGCCGCGCGCCTTCTCGGCGGCGGCCCACAGGTCCTCCGCGACGGTCAGGTCCAGGGCGCCTTCGGCCACCCGGACCGCGTAGCCGCCGGATTCGCTGAGCAGGACTCCCGCGGGCAGGACCTTGCGCAGCCGGGACGCGTACGTCCGTACCGCCGCCAGTGCCTGCGACGGCGGCTCGTCGCCCCAGAGGGCGTCGATCAGCTCCGAGGCCGTCGCCGTGCGGCCGTCCCGGAGCAGCAGGGCGGCGAGAAGCGCCCGCTGCATCGGGGAACCCGTGTTGAGCTGTACCGTGCCGTGCCATGCGCGCACCGGTCCGAGCACGCTGAAGCGTGACGTCCGGACCTCGGGGTATTCCCCCTCGGTCCGCTCCTCGGGGGTGTTCCCCGAGGCCGGACGCCACTGCTCCGGTACTCGCGGTACATCGACCATCGCTCCCCCTGCCGCCCTGCCGTTCCCAATCCTGCCGGTCGCGGTGCTGCCCCGGCCGCGTTCGTGCCGCGGTCGGTCGTGCCTCGGTTCTTGCTCCCCGCCAGTTTGCCTTGTCCATGGCGGATGCGTCAGCCGTGCGAGACGGCTCTCACAGGGTCCACGCACGAGGTTCCGCATCGCCCCGCGTCCGCGGGGCGATCGACCGGTGGTCGTACAACTTGCTGACGGACCGTCAGATCGGCGCTACCGTGGACCGCATGGAGACCATGGAGACCTTCCCGAAGATCATCTCGGTGGACGACCACACGGTCGAACCCCCGCACGTCTGGCGGGACCGGCTCCCGTCGAAGTACCAGGACAGCGGCCCCCGGATCGTCCGGGCGCCCCTCAAGGAAATGTCCTTCCTCGGCGGCAAGTTCGCCCCCGTGATGGGGGTAAAGGGGGACGAAGGGCCCATCGGGGACTGGTGGGTGTACGAGGACCTGCACAGGCCGCTCACCCGCCTCGACACGGCCGTCGGGTACGACAGGGATGAGATCAAACTCGAAGTCATCACTTACGAACAGATGCGACCGGGATCGTTCAGCGTCCCCGACCGCCTCGCCGACATGGACATCAACCACGTCCAGTCCGCCCTCTGCTTCCCCACCTTCCCGCGCTTCTGCGGCCAGACCTTCACCGAGGCCAAGGACCGCGAACTCGGACTCCTCGCCGTGCGCGCGTACAACGACTGGATGGTGGAGGAGTGGTGCGGGCCCGAGGCGCACGGCCGCCTCATACCGCTCACCCTCATCCCCCTGTGGGACGCGGAACTGGCCGCGGCGGAGGTACGGCGCAACGCGGCGCGCGGAGTACGGGCCGTCGCCTTCTCCGAAATCCCCCCGCACCTCGGACTCCCCTCCATCCATACGGACGAATGGGACCCCTTCCTGCGCGCCTGCGACGAGACCGGGACCGTCGTCGCCATGCACATCGGCTCGTCCAGCAAGATGCCGTCCACCTCCGCCGACGCGCCGCCCGCCGTCGGCTCCACCATCACCTTCGCCAACTGCTGCTTCTCGATGGTGGACTGGCTGATGAGCGGCAAGTTCGAGCAGTTCCCCAACCTCAAGATCATGTACGCCGAGGGGCAGATCGGCTGGATCCCCTACATCCTGGAACGCGCCGACGTCGTCTGGGAGGAGAACCGCGGCTGGGGCGGCGTCGCCGACAAGGTCCACCGGCCCCCGTCCGAACTCTTCGCCTCCCACGTCTACGGCTGCTTCTTCGACGACGCGTTCGGCCTGAAGAACCTCGACTCCATCGGCGTCGGAAACGTCCTCTACGAAACGGACTACCCCCACTCCGACTCCACCTGGCCCAAGTCCCGCGAGGTCGGCGAGTCCCAGATGGGCCATCTCGCACCGGACGTGGTCGACCGACTCGTCCGCGGCAACGCGATTGGCCTTCTCGGTCTTACGGGGGATGGGCTCTGGCGCGCATAGCGCTTCGCGGCGGAAGCTCCCCGCCCGTCCACCCGAATCTCCGCACCGGGTGTGGCGGGTGGGCGGTCGTGCCGGAAGGCCACGGTGTCACCGTGCGGTGAGCGCCCGCCGTGCGGCGTTGATGACGTGGTGCGCGTCGGCGCCGTATGCGGCGGATTCGCGCAGGGCGTTCCAGACTTTCGTGTACAGGGCGATGTTGTCGACATCGTCCAGCCAGAGCTCCGCGTGCCAGTCCTCCGCGATCACGAGTCGGTCGTCCAGCAGCCAGAAGCCGTTGGCCGGGGCGACCTTGACGGAGGCCGCGAACGGAACGACCCCCAGTTCTACCGTGTCCATCCCGATCATTCCGGCCAGCCGGTCAAGCTGAGCCGCGAGGACCGACGGCGGACAGATCAGGGACCGCAGCGCCGCTTCCCAGATCAGCACCCGGAAGAGGTGCCCCTTTTCGAAGAGCCACTCCTGTCGCCGTGCCCTTGCGCGGACGGCGTCTTCGATGTCGTGCATAGAACCATGCAGATCGGCATAGCGGCGGAAGACGTGGCGGGCGTAGTCCGCGTTCTGGACCATGCCGGGAATGACCGCCTCCTCCCAGGCATGGACGACTGTCGTACGGTCGATCTCCACGTTCCAGCGCTCCTGCACGGGCCGATGTCCGTCCGTCAACTGCCGCCGCCACGACTGGACATGGGTCTCGAATCCGGTGAGGCGGGCGGCGAGTTCACCGAACACGTCGGGGCGGCCGAGGGCGTCCGCCAGGGCCCGCAGGTCCTCTCGGGTGGCGGTCTGTCTGCCGCCTTCGAGTTTGTAGATCTTGGAGTGCGGCCAGCCGAGCAGGGCTGCGAGCTGCGGACCGGTGAGCCTGCCCCGGGGCCGTTCGACCCGGAGTTCCCTGAGCCGTGCGCCAAGGGCTTCCCGCGCCTGCTGGTAGTCGGTGCTCACCGGTCACGCTCGCAGCTAGTCGGTCTTGGGTACTTGTCCCACGAAGTCTTCGTACGGGGTGGCGTGATGCACCGCGGCATCACGCGCCATGGAGTACCGCACGACTTCGGCGGGTTCTGTGATGGTCTCGATGCTGGTCAGTACGTCGGCGTCGTCGAAGTGCAGAACGACGACAAGCCGTGAGTCGAAGATCCAGAAGTCCTCTTCGAGCAGATTGATCCGCCGTGCGTCGGCGCGCCACAGGCAGCCGACGTTTTCGCCTGACGCGACGTTGCCGGCGCCGTAGCTGAGCAGGAACCGCTGCCCCTCTGTCGGCGGGCTGTCGACCACACGTACGCGGCCCACGCGCTTCCTGTCGCCGGTCTGCCGCTTGATGTTCTGGTGCCACTTGCTGTCGAGGTCCCAGATCGCCTGGCCGGTCTTGAGGAACGTCCCGTAGTCGAGATCCTCACGGTCGGACGCGTAGCCGCCGCGAGTCTCCAGGTGCCAGGCCGTGTGCTCGAACGTCTCGAAGAGACGGGCGAACTCCTCCGGGCTGATCACCTCGGGCGTGCGGTCGATCTCTTTGGGTGCCCAGTTGACGAGCAACTGGCGGGGGACCACGACGGCGGCATCTCCAGTACCGAGATGCCTCAGCTGTGCCACGTCGTCGCGATCGGTGAGCGGTCGCCCCTGGACGATGACCTCGCCGCTGTCCAGGTCTTCATGCAGGGCCGGACATGAGCCGTTCTTGCTGTCCGTGCCCGTGAAGCGCAGTCGCCTCATGATGGCGTCCTTTCAGGGACGTTGATCCAACCAGAATGGCTGCGCACCGGGCCCCGCACCACAGGCTCCCGTTCCCCGCGTGAGAACACCAGAGAACATTCCGTCAGCGCGCGAGAACATCGGAGAACATTTCGTGGTGCCGTGCACGCGGCCTCCCTAACGTCCAGGTCATGGCCACCACGAATGAGCCGCGGTACGACGATCCCCCCCCACGACGAGCAAGCCGCTGCGGGCGGTGCGCGATCAGCCCGGCATCGTCCTTCGGCCGTCGGCCATACGGCTGGGGAACCGCCTCCGGCGAGGGGATCGCGAGACATGAAGGCGCGATACCCGATCGGCACCCTCGTCGTCGACGAGGAAAAGGGCAAGCCGGGGCGAGTCATGGGGCACGAAGGCCCGTACATCCAGCTCCGGCCCCCGGGCGGGGGTCGTGAATGGGACGCCGACCCTTCCCGCGTCCGGCCAGCCGACGAAGCGGAACGGCTGCGCGCGAGCGTCGTCGAGGTGGCACTGACTTCCGACCGCCACCGGAACGCCGACCCTGCGCCTCCGTGACCCGTCCCCTCTGCACCGTGGGCTGTACCCGCCTGCACCGGCCTTGCGCCACCGTTCGCGGCCCCCTGCGGCGTGCGCTGTGCCCACCCGTGCCGCCCTGCGGCACGATTGCCCACAGCGGAGCGGCCGCCCGCCGGCTGTTGGCGCGGGCTGGGGTGGGTTGGGCAGGTGGGGGGCACCCCCACCGGCCCGCAGGTGCAAACGCTCGCGAGGGGACGTGGGGGTATGTGCGCACGGAGCACCTTGGCCCACCCTGACGGCAAACGCTGACCGAGGCACAAGCCACGGGATAGCGAGTACGCACATACCCCCGCGGCCCCGCCCCACAGCCGAACCCAAGGCGCAGACCCAAGCCGCCACCCCCCTTGCCTGACGCACCGTCAGCTACCACGATGTGTGGCGGAGGCGTAGGTGACGTCCCGTCAGATCAGGGTGAGGGGTTGGGTTCCGTATGGATGGTGCCGAGTCACGGATGTTCACGGAGGGGCAGCTGGCGTACGGGATGCAGTTGCCGATCCAGTCGCAGAGTTCGCTCTATGCGGAGGCATGGGAGGCCGACGCCACCCCCGACGACCTCGCCGCCATCGCCCGCACCGCCGACCGCACCGGCTTCGCCTACCTCGCGAGCTGCGAGCACATCGGCATCCCCCGCCACCTCGCCGAGGCGATGAGCACAACCTGGTACGACCCCGTGGCCACGCTCTCCTACCTCGCCGGCATCACCGAACACGTCCACCTCATGAGCCACGTCGCCATCGTCGGCCTGCGCCACCCGCTCCTCTCCGCCAAGCAGTACGCGACCCTCGACCACCTCAGCGGCGGCCGCCTGATCCTCGGCGTCGGCGCGGGCCACGTACGGGAGGAGTTCGAGGCACTCGGCGTCGACTTCGCGCGGCGCGGACCCATCCTCGACGAGACCGTCGACGCACTGAAGAAGGCGCTCGGCCCCGACGAGTACCCCGAACACCACGGCGACCACTTCCACTTCGAGGGCCTCGGCCAACTCCCCCGCCCCGCCCAGCCCCACGTCCCCATCTGGGTCGGCGGCTCCTCACCCGCCGCCGTACGCAGGGCCGCGACCCGCGCCGACGGCTGGCTCCCGCAGGGCGACCCGCGCGCCAAGCTGCCCGCCCAGATCGCGCGGCTCAAGCGGCTGCGCGAACAGGCGGGGATCGAGGAGCCGATCACGGTCGGCGCGATCACGGAGGCGCTGTACATCGGCGACCCCGCATGGCAGGTGGGCCGCCGCACGCTCGCCGGGAAGCCGGAGGCGATCGCCGAGTCCCTGAGGGAGTACGGGGCGATGGGCGTGGCCCAGATCCAGGTGCGCTTCCGCAGCCGGGGCCGCGCCGAACTGACCGACCAGATGGCCGCGTTCGCGGCGGACGTGGCGCCGCACCTCAACGACTGACGGGCCGATCTGACAAGACGCCAAGGCGCCAAGGCGCCGAGACACCAAGACGCCGAGACACCGAGACACCGAGACGCCGAGACACCGAGACGCCGAGACACCGAGACGCCGAGACGCCGAGGCACCAACACACCACGCCCCCGACCCACCACCGACAACCCCCTCCGCACCTCAACAACCAAACCGACCAACAGGGAGTACCCCATGGGCAAGCTGGACGGCCGCGTCGTCATCGTGACCGGCGCGGCGCGCGGGCAGGGTGAGCAGGAGGCGCGGCTCTTCGCCGAGGAGGGGGCGAAGGTGGTCGTCGCCGACGTGCTCGACGACCAGGGCGAGGCGCTGGCGAAGGAACTGGGCGACGGCACGGCGAAGTTCGTACACCTGGACGTGGGCAAGGAAAGCGACTGGCAGGCGGCCGTGGCCTCCGCCAAGGACGCGTTCGGGAAGATCGACGGCCTGGTGAACAACGCCGGGATCCTGCGCTTCAACGAGCTGGTCAGCACGCCCCTCGAAGAGTTCCAGCAGATCATCCAGGTCAACCAGATCGGCTGCTTCCTGGGCATCCGCACCGTCGCCCCGGAGATCGAGGCCGCGGGCGGCGGCACGATCGTGAACACCGCGTCCTACACGGCGCTCACGGGCATGGCCTTCGTCGGCGCGTACGCCGCGACGAAGCACGCGATCCTCGGCCTGACCCGGGTCGCCGCCTTGGAGCTCGCCGCGAAGGGCATCCGTGTCAACGCGGTGTGCCCCGGCGCGGTCGACACCCCGATGACCAATCCCGCGCAGCTCGACCCGACGGCCGACCCGGAGGAGGCGAGCGCGGCGGTGGCGGAGCTGTACAAGAAGCTGGTGCCGCTGGGCCGGATCGGCGCGCCGGAGGAGGTGGCGGCGCTGGCGCTCTTCCTGACCGGCGGCGACTCGGCGTACATCACGGGGCAGCCGTTCGTCATCGACGGCGGCTGGCTGGCGGGGGTCAGCATCGTCTGAGAGCCGCCTGGGGGCCACCTGAGAGCCGCCCCCCCATTACTTTCTACGTAGCCCCGCAACGGGGTTACCGGCCTTCGGAGTTG
>NZ_JBHYJI010000113.1:0-10058 GCF_042740435.1 Streptomyces sp. NPDC059002
TGGCCGACCGGCACGAGAGTCTGCGCACGGTCTTTCCCGACGTCGGTGGCGTGCCTTTCCAGAAGGTGCTCGACGGAGCGGCCGGTCGGCCACGGTTGCTGGTCACGGAGGTCGGCGATGCGCAGCCCGACAGCGTGCTGGCGGAACAGGCGGCCCAAGGTTTCGACCTGCGCGTTGACGTGCCGTGGCGGGCCTCGTTGCTGGTGCTCGGCGCCGGGGAGTTCGTGCTGTCGGTCGTGGCGCATCACGTGGCGGTGGACGGCTGGTCGATGGGGGTTCTGGCGCGGGATCTGGAGGCGGCGTATGGGGCGCGGTGCGAGGGGCGGGCTCCGGGGTGGGCGCCGTTGGGCGTGCAGTACGCGGACTACGCGTTGTGGCAGCGGGAGGTCCTGGGTGATCTGGACGACCCGGACAGCGTGATCAGCGGTCAACTCGCCTACTGGCGCCGGACGTTGGCCGGAGTCCCGCAGGAGCTGGCACTTCCGGTGGACCGGGCGCGGCCCGCGGTGCCCTCGTTCCAGGGGCGGCGCGTGCCCGTCGGTGCGGACGCGGGGACGCATGCGCGGTTGGTGGAGGTGGCGGGTCGGGGTCGGGCGACGATGTTCATGGTCGTGCATGCGGCGGTGGGGGTGTTGCTCTCGCGGTTGGGTGCGGGTGAGGACATCGTGGTGGGGACTCCGGCGGCGGGTCGTGGGGATGCGGCGCTGGAGGAGTTGGCCGGGTTCTTCGTCAACACCCTCGTTCTGCGGGCCGACTTGACCGGGGATCCGACCTTCGCGGAGCTGCTTGAGCGGGTGCGGGCCACGGACCTCGCCGCCTACGCCCACCAGGACGTTCCCTTCGAGCGCCTCGTGGACGAGGTCAACCCGTCGCGATCGGTGTCCCGCAACCCGCTCTTCCAGGTGATGCTGGCCCTGGAGAACGTGCCCGAGCCGGAGTGGAGGCTGCGGGGCGCGCAGGTGCTTTCGGCGTCGATGACCGCGCCCGCCGCCCGGTTCGACCTGGCGGTGACGCTGACGGAGCGCCGCGACGAGCACGGCGGCCCGGGCGGTCTCGACGGCGACATCCTCTACGCGACCGACCTCTTCGACGAGGGCACGGCCCACACCCTGGCGGACCGGCTGACACGCGTCCTTGAGCAGGTCGCCGCCGACCCGGAGATCCGGCTCAGCGAGGTCGACATCCTGACGACGGCCGAACGGTCGCGGGTGGTGGAGCAGTGGAACGACACCCGTCGGCCGGTGGCGGCCGGTTCGGTGCCGGCCGCATTCGAGGCCCGGGCGGCGCTGACGCCGGACGCCGTGGCGGTGGTCGCCGGTGAACAGGCCCTGTCGTACGGGCAGTTGGACACGGCGGCGAATCGTTTGGCCGGGCACTTGGTCGGGCTTGGGGTGGGCCGGGAGTCGCGGGTGGGTCTGTGCCTGCCGCGGGGCGTGGACATGGTGGTGGCGGAGCTCGCGGTGTGGAAGGCGGGTGGTGCGTTCGTGCCGCTGGACCCGGAGTATCCGGCGGACCGGCTTGCGTTCATGGTTGCCGACAGTGGTGCGGAGGTCGTGCTCGGTGTCGGTGGGTCGCTGGCCGGGGTGTCGGTGGGGGCGGCGCGGGTGGTGCTCCTCGGCGAGGAAGTACTTGAGCCTGAGCCTGCCGGGGCGTCGGGGACGTACGCCGGGCCTGATCAACTCGCCTACGTCATCTACACGTCGGGCTCGACCGGCCGTCCCAAGGGTGTGGCGGTGGCGCACGGCGGTCTGATGAACCTGGCCGAGGCGATGCGGCCCGTGCTCGGCGTGGCTGAGGGGGTCGTCGCGTTGCAGTTCGCGTCGTTCAGCTTCGACGCCGCAGTGCTGGACGTGGCGGTGACGCTGGCGGGTGGGGGCACGCTGGCGATCGCGTCGGCGGAGGAGCGGGCGGAGCCGGGCGCGTTGGCGGAGATGCTGCGGCGCACAGGGGTGGGTACGGCGAGTGTGGTGCCGTCGCTGCTGGGGGTGCTGGATCCGGCGGCGGTCGACGGCGTCGGGAACTGGGTCCTTGGCGCTGAGTTGCTGACCGCGGATCTGGCGAGTCGGTGGACCGGTCAGGCGCGGGTGTGGAACACCTACGGGCCGACCGAGACGACGGTGATGGCCACGGCGGGTCCGGTGGATGCCGGTGTCGGCCCGGGTGACGCGTCGCCGTCGATCGGGCGCCCGCTGAGCAACGTACGCACGTATGTCCTGGACGGATTCCTGCAGCCGGTTGCCGTCGGTGCGACGGGTGAGCTGTACATCGCGGGGCCGGGTGTGGCGCGCGGATATGTGGGGCGGCCGGGGCTGACGGCTGAGCGGTTCGTGGCGTGCCCGTTCGGTGCGGGCTCCGGTGACGGCTCCGGTGATGGTGACGGTGGCGGGCGGATGTACCGGACCGGCGACCTGGCCCGGTGGACCTTCGACGGGCAGCTCCTGTTCGCGGGGCGTGCGGACGAGCAGGTGAAGATCCGTGGGTTCCGGGTGGAGCCGGGCGAGGTAGAGGCGGTGCTGGCCGCGCATCCGGCCGTGCGTCAGGCCGCCGTGGTCGTACGCGAGGACCGCCCCGGCGACAAGCGCCTCATCGGCTACGTCGTGCCCGATGGCGGACGAGACCTCTCTCCTCAGGACGTACGCAGTCATGTGACCGCCCAATTACCGGAGTTCATGGTCCCGGCGGCGGTGCTCGTGCTCGACGCGCTGCCGCTCACGGTGAACGGGAAGCTCGACCGGGCCGCCCTGCCCGCGCCCGACTTCGCCTCCCGCGTCACGGGCCGGGAGCCGCGCACCCAGACCGAGGAGATCCTGTGCGGCCTGTTCGCCGAGGTGCTCGGCCTTGAGTGGGTCGGCATCGAGGACGGCTTCTTCGATCTCGGCGGGGATTCGTTGTTGGGGATGCGGTTGGTGGCTCGGGTGCGGGCGGTGCTTGAGATGGAGGTGGGGATTGGGGAGTTGTTCGGGGCGCCGACGGTGGAGGGGTTGGCGCGTTTCGTGAGCGTGGGCGAGGGCGCTGGTGTGGGGCGGGTGGCGCTGCGGGCGGGGGTGCGTCCGGGTGTGGTGCCGTTGTCTTTTGCGCAGCAGCGGATGTGGTTCCTGAATCGGTTGGAGGAGACGGTTCCGGGTGCGGCGGCTGCGTACAACTTGCCGTTGGTGCTCAGGATTTCGGGCGCGCTGGATGTTGCCGCGTTGGAGGCCGCTCTCGGTGATGTGGCCGACCGGCACGAGAGTCTGCGCACGGTCTTTCCCGACGTCGGTGGCGTGCCCTTCCAGAAGGTGCTCGACGGTGACGCGGGCCGTCCGCCGTTGACCGTGGTGCGGGCGGACGAGGACCGCGTGGCGGAGCTGCTCGCCGGGCAGCTGGCCGAGGGCTTCGATCTGCGCGTGGATGTGCCGTGGCGGGTCTGGCTGCTTGCGGTCGGCCCCGGGGAGTTCGTGCTGTCGGTGGTGGCGCACCACGTGGCGGTGGACGGCTGGTCGATGGGGGTTCTGGCGCGGGATCTGGAGGCGGCGTACGGGGCGCGGTGCGAGGGGCGGGCTCCGGGGTGGGTGCCGTTGGCGGTGCAGTACGCGGACTATGCGCTGTGGCAGCGGGAGGCCTTGGGTGATCTGGACGACCCGGACAGCGTGATCAGCGGTCAACTCACCTACTGGCGTGCGGCATTGGAGGACGCGCCGCAGGAACTGGCGCTCCCCGTGGACCGGGCGCGGCCCGCGGTGCCGTCCTTCCGGGGGCGGATGGTGTCCGTCGGCGCGGATGCCGAGACGCATGCGCGGTTGGTGGAGGTGGCGGGTCGGGGTCGGGCGACGATGTTCATGGTCGTGCATGCGGCGGTGGGGGTGTTGCTCTCGCGGTTGGGTGCGGGTGAGGACATCGTGGTGGGGGCTCCGGCGGCGGGTCGTGGGGATGCGGCGCTGGAGGAGTTGGCCGGGTTCTTCGTCAACACCCTTGTGCTGCGGGCCGACTTGACCGGGGATCCGACCTTCGCGGAGCTGCTTGAGCGGGTGCGGGCCACGGACCTCGCCGCCTACGCCCACCAAGACGTCCCCTTCGAGCGCCTCGTGGACGAGCTCAACCCGTCACGTTCGCTGTCCCGCAACCCGCTCTTCCAGGTGATGCTGGCCCTCCAGAACGTGCCGGAGGTCGAGTGGGAGCTGCCGGGCGTCTCGGTGCGGCCCGCGCCCCTGCCGCCCGAACTCGCCGCCCGGTTCGACCTGACGCTCTCCGTCGTCGAGCGGCGCGACGAACGCGGGGCGCCCGCCGGTCTCGACGGCGAGATCCTCTACGCGACGGACCTCTTCGACGAGGGCACCGCCCTCGCCCTCGCGGAACGCCTCGCCCACGTCCTCCAGCAGGTCGCCGCCGACCCGGAGATCCGGCTCAGCGAGGTCGACATCCTGACGGCGGCCGAACGGTCGCGGCTCCTCGGCCACTGGAACGACACGGCGACCGCCGGTCCCGCCGCCCTCGCCCCCGAGCTGTTCGGCCGACAGGCGGAGCGGACGCCGGACGCGGTGGCGCTGGTGGCGGGGGCGTCCGGGGCGTCCGGGGTGTCCTGGGTGTCCGGGGCGTCGGGGGCCTTGGAGGGCTCCGGGGCTTCGGGGGCGCCAGAGGCCCCGGAACCGGGGCCCGCGCCCGCATCGCCCGAACACCCCCTGACCTACGCCGAGTTGGCATCCGGAGCGGGCCGCCTCGCGCGCCACCTGATCCACCTCGGCGTCGGCCCTGAGTGCCGGGTCGCCGTCGTCGGCGAGCGGTCGGCGGAGTTCGTCGTGGCGCTGCTCGCGGTGGCGATGGCGGGTGGCGTGTTCGTCCCGGTGGACGCGGGCTATCCGGCGGAGCGGATCGCGTACGTGCTGGGCGACGCCGCCCCGGACGTGGTCCTGTGCACCGAGGCCGTGCGGGGTGCGGTGCCCGAGGACTTCGCGGGGCAGGTCGTCGTGGCGGACGACCCGGCGGTGGCGGACGCGTTGGCGCGGTGTGCCGGGGGCCCGGTCGGTGACGCGGAGCGGCTGGCTCCGTTGCGGGCGGACCACGCCGCGTACGTCATCTACACCTCGGGCTCGACCGGGGCGCCCAAGGGGGTCGCGGTGTCGCACGGCGGGCTGCGGAACCTCGTGGCGGAGAACGTCGAGCGGTACGAGGTCGGTGCGGACAGCAGCGTCCTGCAGCTCGTCTCGCCCAGCTTCGACGTCTCCATGGCGGACATCTGGCCGACGCTGTGCGCGGGCGGACGCCTCGTACTGGCCCCCGCGCGCCTGGACGTGACCGGCGCGGAGCTGGGCGGCCTCATCCGCGCGCGCCGCGTCACCCACGCGGCGATCCCCCCGGCCTTCCTCTCCCAGATGCTCGCCGAGGACCTGCCGGACCTGCGGGTGCTGATCACCGGCGGTGAGGCCATGCCCGCGGAGGTGCGCCGGCGCTGGTCGACGGGGCGCGCCATGTTCAACCAGTACGGCGTCACCGAGTCGACGGTCATCTCCACGGTGAACCTGATAGCCGACGGTGCGGGCGGCGGCGAAGGCCGTGGTGACGCCGCCCCGTCGATCGGCCGCCCGATCGCCAACACCCAGGTGTACGTGCTGGATTCGGCCCTGCGGCCGGTGCCGGTGGGTGTGGCGGGCGAGCTGTACGTGGCGGGGGCCGGGCTCGCACGCGGGTATCTGCGGCGTGCGGGCCTGTCGGCGCAGCGGTTCGTGGCCTGCCCGTTCGGGCCCGGCGAGCGGATGTACCGGACCGGCGACGTGGTGCGGTGGACCGGCGGCGGGGAACTCGTCTTCGCCGGGCGCGCGGACGAGCAGATCAAGATCCGCGGGCACCGGATCGAACCCGGCGAGGTCGAGGCCGCCCTCGCGAGCTGCCCCGGAGTGCGCCAGGCGGCGGTCGTGGTCAGGGAGGACCGGCCCGGCGAGCGCCGCCTGATCGGCTACGCGGCCGCCGACGCACGGACCGTCGACGGGCGGACGGTGCGGGCCTTCGCGGCCGGTGTGCTGCCCGAGTACATGGTGCCCACGGCGGTCGTCGTCCTCGACGCGCTGCCCCGCACGGCGAACGGCAAGGTGGACCGCGCCGCCCTGCCGGTGCCCGACTTCGCCGAACGGGTCGCGGGGCGGGCGCCGCGCACCCCGGCCGAGGAGATCCTGTGCACCCTCTTCGCCGAGATGCTCGGCCTCGACCGCGTCGGCGCCGACGACAGCTTCTTCGAACTGGGCGGCGACTCGATCAGCTCCATGCAACTGGTCTCGCGGGCACGGCGCATGGGCCTCGTCGTGACGCCCCGGCAGGTGTTCGAGGAGAAGACCCCCGAGCGTCTCGCGGACGTGGCGGAGGTCACCGACGACGCGACGCCCGAGCACGGCGGCGGCGTCGGCGAGGTGCCCTGGACACCCGTGATGCGGTCGTTCGGCGAGCGAGCGGCGGCCGCCGGATTCACGCAGTGGATGACGCTCGGCGCCCCGGCCGGTCTCGGCCTGGACGTCCTGGCGGCCGGTCTCGCCGCCGTCCTCGACACACACGACATGCTGCGGGCGCGAGCCGTGCCCGGCGAGCCGAAGCTGATCGTCGGCGAGCGGGGGTCCGTCGACGCGACGGGACTGGTGTCGCGGGTCGACGCGCGGGGGGCGGCGGAAACGGCTTCCCGCACCGAAGCGGCGGACACGGCCACCCGCACCGACACGACGGAACCCGAGGCCGCCCCCACCACCCTCGACGACCTCGCCGGCCACGCCGCGCGTGCCGTCGCCGAGCGGCTCGACCCGGCGGCCGGTGACATGGTGCGGGCGGTGTGGGTGGACGCCGGTCCCGGCAGGGTCGGCCGACTGGTCCTCGTGGTGCACCACTTGGTGGTCGACGGGGTGTCCTGGCGGATCCTGATCCCCGACCTGCGGGCGGCCTGCGAGGCGGTGGCCGCAGGGCGCGAGCCCGCACTCGACCCGGTGGGCACCCCGTTCCTGCGGTGGGCGGAACTGCTCGCGGCGGAGGCCGCCGACGAACGCAGGGTCGCGGAACTCACGGACTGGCTCGCCCTGCTCGGGGCGCCCCGACGCCCCCTGGGGCGCAGGGCGTTGGACCGTACGACCGACACGGCGCGGACACTGCGCCGCCGCTCCTGGGCGGTGCCGCCGCACCAGGCGGCCACCCTGGTGGGCCGGACGACGACCGCGTTCCACTGCGGCGTCGACGACGTGCTGCTCGCGACGCTCGCGGGCGCCGTCGCGCACTGGCGGCCGGGCGCGGGCGCCGGACTCCTGGTGACGGTCGAGGGACACGGCCGCGAGCCGCTCGGGGATACCGACCTGTCGCGCACGGTCGGCTGGTTCACCGGCGCGCACCCCGTGCGTCTGGAGGTGACAGGCACCGACCTGGACGCCGCTATGGCGGGCGGCGGGGCGGCGGGTACGTTGGTGAAGGCCGTCAAGGAGCAGGCCAGGGCGGTGCCGGGCGACGGACTCGGCTACGAACTCCTGCGCCACCTCAACCCCGGGACGGGCCCGGCCCTCGACGCCGCACCGGCCGCGCAGATCGGCTTCAACTACCTGGGCCGGTTCGCCGCGGGGGCCGACGCGGGCCCGCTCGGCGCCTGGGAGCTGGCCGGTGCGGCGGGCGTCGGCGGCTCGGCCGGGCAGGACATGCCCGCGATGCACGTCCTGGAAGGCATCGCGGTCGTCCGGGACACCCCGGAAGGACCCGAACTCACCGTCACGCTCAGCTGGCCCGACCGTCTCCTCTCGGCGGCCGACGTGGAGCACATCGGCCGTACCTGGACGCGGCTGCTCGGCGGTCTCGCCGCGCACACCGACGATCCCGGTGCGGGCGGCCACACCCCCTCCGACTTCCATCTGCTCGACCTCGAACAGGACGAGATCGACCAATTCCAAGCGATCGCAGCAAAACTAGAGGGAGGCCTGTCCCGGTGAAGTCCTCAACCGCCGCCCACGGCTCGGCCCTGACCGGAGTGTGGCCGCTGTCGCCGCTGCAGGAAGGACTCCTGTTCCACTCCGACTTCGACGACCGGGGCCCCGACGTCTACGCCGTCCAGTTCCTGCTGGCCGTGGAAGGCCCTCTGGACGCCGCCCGGTTGCGGACCTCCTGGGAGCAACTGCTCGGCAGGCACGCGGCGTTGCGGGCGAGCTTCCACCGCAGGAAGAACGGCGAGGCCGTCCAGCTCATCACCCGGAACGTGACACCGCCCTGGCGCGAGGTCGATCTCTCCGGGATCGCCGAGCCCGACCGGTCGGACCAGGCGGAGAAGCTGGCCGCGCAGGAACGGGCGGAACGCCTCGACCTCACCGTCCCGCCCCTGCTGCGCCTGCTCCTCATCCGCCTCGGCGACCACCGGCACCGCCTCGTCGTGACGTCCCACCACCTCCTGATGGACGGCTGGTCGATGCCGGTGCTCCTGAACGAACTGGCGACGGTGTACGAAGCGGGCGGCGACGCCTCCGCGCTGCGCCGCGCGGCCTCGTACGGCGACTACCTGGCCTGGCTCGGCCGACAGGACAAGGAGGCGGCACGGGCCGCCTGGCGGGCGGAACTCGCGGGGGCCGACCAGCCCACACTCGTGGCACCGGCGGACCGGGGCGCGAGCCCCGTCCTGCCGGACGAGAGCATGGCGCAGCTCTCCGAAGAGTCCACCCGCGCCCTGGTCGACATGGCCAGGGCCCACGGCCTGACCGTCAACACTCTGGTGCAGGGCGCCTGGGCGCTGGTGCTCGCACGTCTCGCCGGACGTACGGACGTGGTGTTCGGCGCCACCGTGGCCGGGCGGCCCACGGACCTGCCCGGCGCCGAGTCGATGGTCGGCCTGCTCATCAACACGCTCCCGGTGCGCGTACGCCTCGACGGGGCGCAGCCCGTGACCGACCTGCTCGCCCGGCTCCAGGAACGCCAGTCCGCCCTCTTCGCCCACCAGCACATGGGCCTCGCCGAGATCCAGCGGCTCGCGGGCCCCGGCGCCGTCTTCGACACGCTCATGGTGTTCGAGAACTACCCGCAGCCCCCCGCGGCACCCCCCACCCCCGACCTGCCCACCTTCACCGCGTCCGCCGGCCACCAGGCCACCAACTACCCCCTCACCCTCGGCATCCTCGTGACCGACCGCGTCACGGTCCGCGTCACGTCCCGCCCCGACCTCATCGCCCGCCACGAGGCCGCCGAAGCCGGGCAGCGGCTCCTCCGCGTCCTCGAACAGCTCGTCGCCGCCCCCTCCGCACCGGTGTCCCGGATCGACGTACTGACCGAGTCCGAGCGGTCGCGCGTGGTGGACCACTGGAACGCCACGCGCCGCACGGTGGCGGCGGGTTCGGTGCTGGAGGCGTTCGAGGAACGGGTGCGGCTCTCACCGGACGCGGTGGCCGTCGTCTCGGGTGAACGTGCCCTGTCGTACGGTGAGTTGGACGCGTCGTCGAATCGGCTGGCCCGGTATCTGGTCGGCCTGGGGGTGGGCCGGGAGTCGCGGGTGGGTCTGTGTCTGCCGCGTGGTGTGGACATGGTGGTGGCGGAGCTTGCGGTGTGGAAGGCGGGCGGTGCGTTCGTTCCGCTCGACCCGGAGTATCCGGCGGACCGGCTTGCGTTCATGGTTGCCGACAGCGGTGCGGAGGTCGTGCTCGGTGTCGGTGGGTCGCTGGCCGGGGTGTCGGTCGGCACGGCGCGGGTGGTGCTCCTCGACGGGGTGGAGCTTGACGCGGAGCCTGCCGGGCCGTTGGAAACACATGCCGGGTGGGATCAACTCGCCTACGTCATCTACACGTCGGGTTCGACGGGTCGCCCCAAGGGCGTGGCGGTGGCCCACGACGGGCTGGTCAACCTGGCGGAGGCCATGCGGCCGGTGCTGGGTGTGGCCGAGGGGGTCGTCGCGTTGCAGTTCGCGTCGTTCAGCTTCGACGCGGCGGTGCTGGACGTGGCGGTGACGCTGGCGGGTGGCGGAACGCTCGCGATCGCGTCGGCCGAAGAGCGCGCCGAACCGGGCCTGTTGGCGGCGATGATCCAGGCGGCCGGGGTGGGTACGGCGAGCGTGGTGCCGTCGCTGCTGGGGGTGCTGGATCCGGCGGCGGTCGGCG
>NZ_JBHYJI010000114.1:0-9587 GCF_042740435.1 Streptomyces sp. NPDC059002
CGCGGGAAATCCGCGGCGACGGCGCCGGTGCCTGCTCTGTTCGCCTTGTGTCGTTGTGTCGCGTCCGTCGCACGCCCGTGCGCCGTCGCCCCGAGTCGGACGGCGTCGAGCGGCTCCCGACAGCGCCTGGCGCTAGCTTTCGGCCAGGATGTGCGAGAGCTCCGTGTCGAGATCGAAGTGACGGTGTTCGGTACCGGGCGGCACTGCCGCGTCGGTTCTCTTCAGGAAGGACTCCAGAGCCCGCGCCGGGGCCTCGAGCAGAGCCTCACCCTCCGGGGAGCTCAGGGCGATGCAGACAACGCCCTGACCGTGGCTCCGGGACGGCCAGACTCGGACGTCGCCGGTACCGGTGGGCCGGTGCAGGCCCTCGGCGAGGAGGTCGCGGGCGAACACCCACTCGACGGTTTCCTCGGCTCCGGTGTGGAAGGTGGCGTGCACGGCATAGGGATCGGCCGTGTCATACCGCAGTCCTGCGGGTACAGGCAGTGAGGACTCGCTCGACACAACGAGGCGCAGGTGCAGCTCGCAGCTGACCGTGGTGTTCATAAGCGCCAGGGCCTTTCGCTCAGTGTGCGCTCGGGGATTCGCACGTCGGCGAAATCGACATGCCACCTACGGTGCCGTTGTAAACCCCTCTGAGGGTTTTGCGTGTCTTTAGGTAGCTCGTATGGCGGGTTGTCCCTTGCGTGTGTGCACCCATTCCGGTGACGGGTTTCCGTCCGGTAAGGTTTGGCTGCATGAATACGGGGAGTAACGAGCCTGCGAAGGTCGCGGAACCGACCGTCGGCACACAGGACGAGCAGCCGGACGCGCAGGCCGAGCAGCCGCTCGGGTCGCGGGCGCCGCAGTACATCCAGTCCCGCCGCGTGCTGCATCTGAGCTGGCAGGTGGGCGTCTTCATCGTGGGTCTCGCGGTGGTCGTCGCGGGCATCATCATGCTGCCGCTGCCGGGTCCCGGCTGGCTGGTGATCTTCGGCGGCATGGCGATCTGGGCGACCGAGTTCGTCTGGGCCCAGCTGGTGCTTCGCTGGACCAAGCGCAAGGTCACCGAGGCCGCGCAGCGTGCGCTCGACCCCAAGGTGCGCCGCCGGAACATCATCCTGACGACGATCGGCCTGGTCATCGTCGCGGTGCTCGTCGCGGTCTATGTGTGGAAGTTCGGCATCACGATGCCGTGGAAGATCAAGGAGTGACCCGAGGGTGACTCCGGGGTGGTCGGAGGCACCCGCTGACATGCGGTAATGTTCTCCATGCGCCCGGGGCGATTAGCTCAGTGGGAGAGCGCTTCGTTCACACCGAAGAGGTCACTGGTTCGAACCCAGTATCGCCCACCCCGGATTGCGGCCCGGAGGCTTTAGAGCCTCCGGGCCGTTCTCGTATTCCCGTGCCTTTCAGGGGAATTGACGGGTCCACATATGACGGGCGGTCACTAAGTCGCCACAGACATTCAGTGCATTCGGTTCAGTACATTCCGGAACCGGCGCGCGTCGCGCAGGCGTTGTTCGTAAGTCGCGCCCAGTGCGAGCAGCAGCAGACCCGCGAGAGCGGGCGGCAGCCAGCGGGGCAGGGCGCCCACGACCTGGACGAGGTACGGCGCCAATTCGTGCAGGGCGTCGAGGGCGAGGACCGTACCGCCGAGGGCCAGCGGTGTCCGCAGGCGGTGCCGGGCGCCCACCAGCGTGACCGCGAGGGCGGAGAGGCCGAGCAGCAGCGGGCGTTGCCAGTGCGGATCGCTCCAGGCCGCGGCGAGGCTCGGCAGCAGGGTCGCCGCGAGACCGGGGCCGTACGCCGCCCAGGAGGTGACCTCCGGGTCGCGGCGCCTGCGGAGGGCGCCGAGGAGCAGCGCGGGGACGGTCACGGGCAGGGCGTACGCCTCCGGAGTCGACACGTCCCAGGCGGCGAGCCTGACCCAGCTCGCCAGGACCAGCAGGACGGCGGCCGCGTACCCGACAGGGCGGCGGTCGGCGCGGAGCGCGGTGCCCGAGGCGATGAGCCCGCCGATGCCGAGAGCCAGCGCCAGGGTGGGGGCGTGGGTCGCGGTCAGGGTGAGGGCGAGCGCGCCCGCCGCGGCCGCCATGATCTCGACGGGCTGCGTCAGGGGATGTTGGCCGAGGCGGGCCGCGGCGAGCGCCGCCAGCGCGGGCACGGTGAGGGCCAGCAGTCCGATGTGGTCCTGCCGCAGGCCCCCGGCGGCGCCCGCGGCGCAGCTGAGAGCGGTGGCGTACGTGAGGGTCGCGCAGACGGTGAGGGCCGCCGCGCCGGGGGCGGGCTCCGTGCGGCGTGCCGTCGCGGCGCAGGCGGCGAGGAAGAGAGCCGTCAGAACGGCGAGCGTGCCGAGGGTCGCGGCCTGGGTGGCCAGGGAGAGGAACGCGACGCACACCGACGACGCGAGCGCGAGGCCCGCCATGGCGAGGGCCGTGCCGGCGGGCGCGGCACGTACCGCGATGAGCAGCGCGGCCGCCGTCATCAGGAGGTGGGCCGACACCCCTGCGGCGTACGGCAGATGGAGTGCGGGCGGCAGGGCCAGTGCGGCGGCCCAGACGAGGGCCAGTGCGCCGTACCGGGCCGTGCGGCGCGTCGTGGCGCCGAGCCGGTCCGCCGTGGCCACGCACACCGCGGCGACGGCGGCGAGCACCAGGGGTGTCAGGGCCGGGTACGCCGTGGGGAGTTCGATGAGCAGGGCGTCACGTGCGTCCTGCGGCGCGCCCGACCAGGTACGGGTGGCCCAGCCGACCGGGCCGAGCAGGGCCAGCGTCGCGGCGGGCAGCGCCCACAGCGCCGCGAGGCCCTGGACCGCGGCCGACGCCCAGGCGATCCCGCGTCGTACGGGAAGCGGGAGCGGCTCGCGCACGATCGCCAACAGCGCGATGCCGCACGCCAGATGGGTCGGTACCGTCCACGCGGCGGGCAGCGCCGTCCGCAGCACGCCGCCGGACGCGGCCACCACGAGCAGGCCACCGGCGCCCGCGGCGCCGGTCGCGATCTGCGCGAGGGGCGACCGCCACGCCGCCACCAGGGCGATCGCCGCGGCGAAGAGCAGCAGCGCACCCGCGCGCGCCGCGCCCGCCGGGTCCGTGGCCTGCGCGGACAGCCAGGCCGCGCTCGCCGCACCCCACAGGCCGAGCGTGCAGGCGCCGACCGTGGCGGTGACGCGGACGGACCCGGCGGTGACCCACAGCGCGAGCGCGGTGTCGAAGGCCGCCGTCACGAGCAGCGCCGCCGTCATCGTGTGGTCGCCCGCGTCCGCGGCCCCCGCCCAGAGGACCAGCGGGAGTTGGGCCGTCGCCACGGCCGTCGGCAGCGGGAGGCGCAGCTCGCGGACGAGCAGGCCGTACCCGGCCCACACCGTGGCGAGCAGCGCGGACGTCACCGCCGCGAAGCCGAGCGCCGCCGCGTCGGGAAACGCCAGATGGCGCAGCGCGTATGCGTCGAGGACGGTCAGGGCGAGGCCGAGGGCCGCCACCGTCTCCGCCGTCGACCGCAGCGACCTGCGCAGCAGCAGCGCGGGCACGCCGAGCGCCGCCAGGGTCACCGCGCCGAGCACCGCACTGCGGCCGCCGATGCCCAAGTGCCCCCAGCTCACCACCGTGAAGGCGATCGCCGCGATGGTCAGGAGTACGCCGCCGAGGGTCAGCAGGACGTTCTGCACGCTGGGCGGCGTGGCCTCGGGGGCGGGCGGCCCGGCCGGGCGAGGGGGCTGCCCGGCCGGGCCCGCCGCGCGCAGGGCACCGAGCAGCCAGGCCCGGCGCTGCAGCAACTGCGTCCTGCGCGCCTCCAGTTGGCGCAACTCCCAGTCGAGGATGCGGAGCTCCTCGGCGGGTGGCGGAAGGTTCGTCATGTCAGGCGAGTGTGGTCCGCGGCACGTCGCACGGCATCGGTGCGGATACTCAGGTCGTACTCAGATTGCGTACGGGATGGGCAGACTGCCGTCATGGACTGGTGCCGCTACCGCTTCCGCAGCGTCTGGGATCTGCCCGGCGCGCCCGCCGACGTCTACGCCGTCCTCGAACGGGCCGAGGACTATCCGCTGTGGTGGCCGCAGGTGCGCGAGGTGACACCCGTCGACGACCGCAGCGGCGTCGCGCGCTTCAGGTCCTTCCTTCCGTACGACCTGGTCGTCACCGCCGAGGAGCGGCGGCGCGATCCCGCGGCCGGGGTCCTGGAGATCGTCATGACCGGGGATCTGGACGGCTGGACACGCTGGACGGTCACCGCGAGGCCCGGGGGAACGCGGGCCGTCTACGAGCAGGAAGTCGAGGTGCGCCGACCGCTGATGCGGCGCTTCGCCGTCCCCGGGCGGCCCCTGTTCCTGTTGAACCACGCCCTGATGATGCGGGCGGGGAGGCGGGGGCTCGCGGCCCGGCTGACAGCGGTTTGAAGGAAAGGCGCCCGGACCTGTATTGTTCAGTGCGTTCCCGGGCGATTAGCTCAGTGGGAGAGCGCTTCGTTCACACCGAAGAGGTCACTGGTTCGAACCCAGTATCGCCCACCCGGAGAATGCCGGTCCGTCACAGACGGACCGGTTTTTTCTTGCCTCGACGGCTTCGCGATCACTTCGCGACCGCTTCTCGCGCCCCCGGCTCTCACGCCGCCGCGGGGAGTTCGGGACGCAGCGGCCATGCCGGATCCACCACTTCCGGCGTGCCGCTCTTGGCGAACCAGGCCTGCAGGCCGCGTGCCTGAGCCGCGTGCCAGACGGCCTGCAGCGTGTGCAGTTCGGCCGGCGAGAGCCGCTCGAGGCGCGCGGCGAAGCGACGCCCCACCGCGCGTACGACATCGAGGGCGGCCTGCGCGTCCGCCGCGGCGTCGTGCGCGTCCGACAGCTCCACCTCGTAGTGCGCGCACAGATCGGTGAGCGTGCGCCGGCCCTTGCGGTAGCGGTCCAGATGCTTGTCGAGGACCCGCGGGTCGATCACGCAGAGGGGCGAGCCCTCCATGTAGCGGCTCAGGGACGAGGCGCGGTGCCTGCGCAACTCCCGGTCCAGGATGGTCAGATCGAACGGCGCGTTCATCACCACGATCGGTCGGCCCGCCGCGCCCTGCTCGGCCAGATCCCGGGCTATCTCCTCCATCACGGGCGCGGGCCAGCGGCCGTTGCGCTGCAGATGATCCTCCGTCAGGCCGTGTACCGCCGTGGCTTCTTCGGGCACCGGTACGCCCGGATTCACCAGCCAGCGGGTGATGCGCGGACGGGTGCCCGCGCCCTGCTGGACGACGACGGCGGCCGACACGATCCGGTCGGTCTCGACGTCGACGCCCGTGGTCTCCGTGTCGAATGCGGCCAACGGCCCCTCGTACCAGCACGTCATGGTGACGCAACTCCTCGTTCAGTTCCGGCAGATGACGTCGGTCCCTGCCCACGCTGGTGATACCCGGGCCGTTTGCGCTGTACGCGGGCCGGAGACAACAGAGGTACGGGGCCTTGACATCGACGGCCCGAGCGGGGAACTACCGGGTTCGGAAGGCTAGTTGGACATGTCGCTCGCGCAGCCCGAACAGGGTGGGCTGCTGCCCGAGCGGATCGCACCGCCGCGCGGCACACTCGCCACCACCGCCTGTATGGAGACGCTTCAGGTGGGCTATCTGCACGCCGTCGCGGCCGCCGCGGGGTGCTCGCTCTCCCAGCCCTTTCCGGACAACGGCATCGACTGGCACGTCAGCCACAGCGCCCCCGGGCACACGGTCGACGACGAGGTCACCATCAAGGTCCAGCTCAAGTGCACGTACCAGATACCGCCGAACCCGGCGGGGCCCGCCTTCTCCTTCACGCTCGACAACGCCCACCTGGAGAAGCTCGCCCGCACCCCGGTCTCGGTCCACAAGATCCTGGTCGTGATGATCGTGCCCCGGTCCCAGGACGACTGGCTGCGCGCCGGGCACGACCGGCTCGACCTGCGGCACTGCTGCTACTGGACCAATCTCGCCGGGCACGCCGTGACCGGCCGGAGCAGGACCACCGTGCGCGTCCCGACCTCGCGGATCTTCGACGACCGCGCGCTCTGCGAGATCATGACGCGGGTCGGTACGGGAGGGAGACCGTGATGCACCGCCCCTTCGGCTCCGACGAGCCGGTACCTGCCGTCCGCCCGCACCCCGCGCCGGTCGCGGCCCGGTGGACGGACCCGCCCGAGCCCGCCCTCGTCGACCCCGCCGTGCTCGGCGCGCTGCTGCACCGGCACGGCTGGCAGCGGCGCGGGGGAGCCGCGGGACGCTACGCCCGGTGGACGCCGCCGGGACCCGGTGGCTCCGGCACCAGCCTGCTCGTGCCGGAGAGCCGGGCCTTCCCCGACTGCGAGGACCTGATCGGCGAGGCCCTCGTCGCCCTGACCCGCAGCCCGTCGCCCGCGGCCCGCGACGTGCTGGTCGGGCTCGCCGTGCCCAGCGACGAGATCCGCTGGTGGCGCGATGTCCCGATGGGACCCGCGGGCGCCGCGACCTGGCCGGTGGAGGAGCAACTGCGCTCCGCCGCACGGCAGATGCTGCTCGCCGGGGCGCTCGCCGCGCGCGGCCGCGCCGGGTACTACGGGGCGCGGCACCGCGGGCCCGCCACCGCCTCCCTGGAGAACGTCCTGGTGGGCCCCGCGACCGGCGGGCGGCAGCTCACCGCGTTCGTGCCCGTCCTGACCGGGCGGCCGCTCGCGGTCCGGCTGCACCAGGCGCTGTACGCCGCCCGTGAGGCCGTCGACTACCAGCGGGCGACCGGTGGCATGGACGCCTTCGACGGGGCGGTCGAGGCGGGCGTCAGCCATGAGCTGACCGAGGCGATCGTGGCGCTGGTGCGGGGCACGGAAGGGGCGCGGATCGGGGTGGAGTGGGCGCCCGGCGCCGGGGTGCCCGAGGGGTGCGCGGCGACCGCGGAGCCCGTGGAGTTCTCGCCGGGCGACCTGGCCGTCCTGCGCGAGGCGGGCGCCCGCTATCTGCGCGACGAGCCGTCGGTGCCGGTGCGGATCACCGGGGCCGTGGTGCGGATGCGCAGGTCGGCGCCGCGCGGCGACGGCACGGTGCGGATCCGGGTGATCGCGGGGGCCGAGGTGCCGCACGTACGGATGACGCTGGACGAGGAGTCGTACCGCATAGCGGGCCATGCGCACCTGGTCGGTCTGCCGATCCGGGTGCACGGGCGCCTGGAGAGCAGGGGCGGGTTCCGCAGGCTCACCGGGGCGACCGGGGTGGTGCCCGTGCAGGTGGACGAGGCGGAGCGGGACCGGCTCATGAAGTCGCTCCAGGAGAACCTCGACTTCTTCGAGGAGGCGTGCAGCGGGGAGTGAGGGGACGGGGCTTCCGGGGCGGGGCGGGCCCCTGATCCGCGGGGGCGGGGATATCCGTTTCGCGACAGGGGGCAGCGGCTCGGTACGATTCCCCTTGCGCACGCGCGAGAGAAAGCGGCGCAGCCCCCTTCAGGTAGGAGAGACCGGTGTCAGACGTCCGTGTGATCATCCAACGCGATTCCGAGCGGGAAGAACGCGTGGTGACGACGGGCACTACGGCCGCCGAGCTCTTCCCCGGCGAGCGCACCGTCGTCGCCGCCCGTGTGGCCGGCGAGCTGAAGGACCTCGCGTACGCCGTGGCCGACGGCGACGAGATCGAGCCCGTCGAGATCTCCTCCGAGGACGGCCTGAACATCCTGCGCCACTCCACCGCGCACGTCATGGCGCAGGCCGTGCAGGAGCTCTTCCCCGAGGCCAAGCTGGGCATCGGCCCGCCCATCCGGGACGGCTTCTACTACGACTTCGACGTCGCCGAGCCGTTCACGCCCGAGGACCTCAAGCGCATCGAGAAGAAGATGCAGGAGATCCAGAAGCGCGGCCAGAAGTTCTCGCGCCGCGTCACCACGGACGACGACGCCCGCGAGGAGCTGTCCGGCGAGCCGTACAAGCTGGAGCTCATCGGCCTCAAGGGCAATGCCGCGCAGGCCGCCGACGGCGCCGACGCCGAGGTGGGCTCCGGCGAGCTGACCATCTACGACAACCTCGACGCGAAGACCGGCGAGCTGTGCTGGAAGGACCTCTGCCGCGGTCCCCACCTGCCCACCACCCGGAACATCCCCGCGTTCAAGCTGATGCGCTCCGCCGCCGCCTACTGGCGAGGCAGCGAGAAGAACCCGCAGCTCCAGCGCATCTACGGCACCGCATGGCCGTCCAAGGACGAGCTGAAGGCGCACCTGGAGTTCCTCGCCGAGGCCGAGAAGCGCGACCACCGCAAGCTCGGCGCCGAGCTCGACCTCTTCTCCTTCCCCGAGGAGCTGGGCCCGGGCCTCGCGGTCTTCCACCCCAAGGGCGGCGTGATCCGCAAGGAGATGGAGACCTACTCCCGCAAGCGGCACGAGGACACGGGCTACGAGTTCGTGAACACCCCGCACATCTCGAAGGAGCGCCTCTTCGAGATCTCGGGCCACCTGCCGAACTACTCGGACGGCATGTTCCCTGCCATCGAGTTCGACGAGCAGAACTACCGCCTCAAGGCGATGAACTGCCCGATGCACAACCTCATCTTCAAGGCGCGCGGCCGCTCCTACCGCGAACTGCCGCTGCGGCTCTTCGAGTTCGGCACGGTCTACCGCTACGAGAAGTCCGGCGTCGTGCACGGCCTGACCCGCTCGCGCGGCTTCACCCAGGACGACTCGCACATCTACTGCACCAAGGAGCAGATGGCGGGCGAGCTCGACTCGCTGCTCACCTTCGTCCTCGACCTGCTGCGCGACTACGGCCTGAACGAGTTCGAGCTGGAGCTCTCCACCCGCGACCCCGAGTCCGACAAGTTCATCGGCGAGGACGCGGAGTGGGAGGAGGCCACCGAGGCGCTGCGCCAGGCGGCCGCCAAGCAGGACCTGCCGCTGGTCCCGGACCCGGGCGGCGCCGCCTACTACGGCCCGAAGATCTCCGTGCAGGCCAAGGACGCGATCGGCCGGTCCTGGCAGATGTCGACCATCCAGGTCGACTTCCAGCAGCCCAAGCGGTTCGGCCTCGAGTACACCGCGTCGGACGGCACCAAGCAGCAGCCGGTCATGATCCACCGGGCGCTCTTCGGCTCCATCGAGCGGTTCTTCGCGGTGCTCCTCGAGCACTACGCGGGCGCCTTCCCGGTGTGGCTGGCCCCCGTGCAGGCGACCGGCATCCCGATCGGTGACGCGCACGTGCCCTACCTCCAGGAGTTCGCCGCCAAGGCGAAGGAGCAGGGGCTGCGCGTCGAGGTGGACGCCTCCTCGGACCGTATGCAGAAGAAGATCCGCAACGCCCAGAAGGCCAAGGTCCCCTTCATGATCATCGCGGGCGACGAGGACATGGCCAACGGCGCCGTCTCCTTCCGCTACCGCGACGGATCGCAGGAGAACGGCATCCCGGCCGACGAGGCGATCGCCAAGATCGCCAAGGTCGTCGAGGACCGTGCCCAGGTCTGATCGGCCCAGGTCGCATCGGCCCAGGACCGATCAGAGGTCCTGATCCGGCCGACGGTCCCGCGAGGCCCCCCGGGGACACCCCCGGGGGCGCGCGCCGGCCGGGGCCGGGGGGGCGACGCCCCCGCCCCGCCCCCCCGCGCCCGCGAGGGCCACGGTCAGCGGGCCGAGGAACTCCAGCGTGACGGCGAGG
>NZ_JBHYJI010000115.1:0-9433 GCF_042740435.1 Streptomyces sp. NPDC059002
AAGAAATATGGACTATATTAAAAATACAAGTCGTCCGCATGTGTCGTGTGACTTTTAAAAGAGTCGGGAAATTCATTTTCCCGGCTTTTTATTTTGCCTAAAAATAATTAAATATGAAATTAATTCATTTATTTTTATTTTTTGTCTTGAAATCGAACACATGTTCCTATATTATTTAATTTATCGAACAGAAATAGGACAAAAGGAGGATTTATTTTCTATGCCAAAAGAACTAGAAGAAAAAGAAGAAAAATCGTCTGCTGAAGAAACACCGAAAAAAGAGGAACAGGAGGACGCGCCAAAATGGGCAAAGAATCTGCTACAGGACATCCAAAACCTGATGGGAACAAAGGAACAGCCGCAGGGACAAGCACAGGAAATTCCAGTACCGGAACCGCCAAAAGTGGAGGAACCGGAGGAAGAGGAACAGCCAGCACCAAGCAAAGCGAAAACGCTCCTCGGGTGGTTATGGTAGATGTGCCGGGAAGTGACCAGGAGGAACAGCCGAAAAAGAAACGCGGTCGCCCTCCTGGTACTGGCACGAAAAAGAAAAGCGCAGCCAAGAAAAAGACGGCGGGCAATGTTGATTCATCCCAGCTGAAAATGCTGTTACTGACGACAAGCGCGATCGTGGCAGCACGACCTGGGATGGAAGACTTTGCATTAACCGCCGATGAAGCCGAACAGATATGTACGCCACTCGCAAACATCATGGCGAAGTCTGAAGGCGTGGCGGGTGTCGCCAGTGAGTATGCAGACCATATAGCGTTACTCATTGCGTGCTTTACGATCTTTATACCTAAATTCATTATGTGGAAATCCAAACAACCTAAAAAGAAAGAGGTACAGAAAAATGTCTTGCCAAAACGAGAACTACCAAAACAACCAACAGAACAACGAGGAAATGAAAGCGCGCCTGAAAGAACTAATCAAAAGCCTGCTGAACGATCTGGGGAACCCACTAGTAAGCAATTTGGCGGCTCCTTACATCAACTCATCCCTTTCGGAGGATATTGATGTCTTAAAATTCCTCAACCATTTAGAGGGGATGATCGACTATGTCCGGTATGGTGACGCTGAAGCAAGGTGACTTCTATTACAACATCCCCATGCATGAATACAGCCGTTATTGGTTTGAACACTTGGACATTATCGAACAGGGCGAGGAATTTTTAGTTGTGGAGAAAATCCCTTACGACAAAATCCCGAAACCGTCCATCATGGCTGCTATGAAAAGAGGTAAAGGCGTGAAGCGTGTTGTGAAAGCTTACAGCACGAAAGGAAGTGGAAAACATGCGAATGACAATTGGCGATGACGAACACGTTTTTATCTGTGGTCAAACCGGTACAGGTAAATCGGTTGTCGCTGAGGTATATCTCGCTGGGAAAGACCATGTGGTAAAGCTTGATACGAAAGGCGAAGTACACGAGCGCCGCAAGAAACGGCAGGAATTGTGGCATGGCTTGCAGGAAGGTAAGGACTTTACTGTGGTTCACCGATTGGAAGACGTGTCCGAGGTCGAGACGCCGAAAATTATCTATTGCCCGGTCGCTGAAGAATTAGAGCCGGAATATTACAACGCGCTCATGAGCTGGGTGTACAAGCGTGAAAATACGATTCTATGGATAGACGAATTAATGGAAGTCGCGCCAAGCGCCCATAACTACCCGAAAGAATTGAAAGCCTTATACACGCGCGGGCGTTCGAAAGAAGCAGTCGTTTGGGCTTGTACCCAGCGCCCAACAGACATTCCGGTCATTGCTATGGCCAACAGTTCACACTATTTCATTTTCACCATGCAAAACCCGGATGACCGTAAAAAGATTGTGAAAGCAACAGGGATGCCGCAATTTATGGAGCAACCCGGCGGGCACAATTTTTGGTATTGGAAAGTGGGTATGCAAAACCCGGTACTAGCAAAATTGAAGCTTTAAAGGAGGTGATGACTTGGAGACACGAAAATTTGCAGGTGTCGGGCTGAAGAACATGATTGTCATTGCGCTATTCACAATGATGGTCATTGTCGTAACAAAGGTTATTGTCACGAAGCATCCGGTTAACGGTGTGACGCAATTAGTAAACGCAGTATAAGGAGGAAAAAAGCATGAAGGTTAAATGGTTAGTTCATACGTTCATTACTGTATTTATCACGATGGTTTTCATGTGGATTATTAAGAAAGCTTCAGCAAAATATCATATCCCGGTTGTATCTACAATCGCGGCAGAAGTCTAAGGAGGAATTTTAATTTATGGCAACTCAACAGCAACTATCAGCACAGGCAAAGGCTCAACTATTCTCGCAGGCTACCCGCCAAACATGGCAGATGATGGGTACACAGACAGTGACAGAGGACGCACAAACGGTATCATTCAACCTACCGAAAGTACGCCTGCTATCACAAATTTTAGTTGAATTTGACGCGACTGTCTCTCTCAAATCGCAGAACGCGGCAATTCCAACTAAACCATTTTCACCATACCAGATTATCAGAAATATTGCACTGGAATTAAACAGTGGATTCCGTCCTTTTGTTGTGTCAGGCGAAGCCCTTCACCTATACAGCTTAAACCGATTGAATCCAGACGTTCTATTACCTGCATCAAGTCCGCGGGCGTTATCTTACATTGAAACAGCCGCGAGCACGTCAGGTAAAGACGCGCGTATTAAATTCCAAGTCGCGCTGCCATTAACTTTAAACCAACGTGACCCGGTCGGTCTTATCTTGCTACAAAACGAGGAGACAACCGTTTCCCTTCAGATTGATACAGCACGCGCGCAAGACGCGTATCAGTTGGCTACTGGAGACACCGTTACACTGAAGCAATTGAAAATCACGCCGACAATTGAAACGTTCTCCGTCCCTTCTGTACCACAAGCTATGCCGGATATTTCTGTCCTGAAGCTTGTAAACGAAAAAGGCGAACAGTTCACCGGGAACGGTCAAAATATCGTGAAGCTTCAGACAGGGACGATCTACCGTAAACTCATGTTTTACTTTACGGATGAGTCAGGCAACCCGCTGAAGGACAGCGACTTTGCGGGCAACTTGGAATTGGTATTTAACCAAGCCGACATCCCTTACAGCATTAAGCCGTCAGCACTTGCAGCCCGAAATCATTCGGACTTGGGTTATGTCTTACCGGATGGGGTTTATGTGTTTGACTTCTCTAACCAAGGCTTGCCAAACCTCGGCGGCTCTCGTGACTATATTGACACCGAACGTCTTACAGAGTTTTGGATTCGCTTCAATACTCAAAAAGGCGGGCGCGTGAAAATCGTTGCTGAAAAGCTTTCACGCTTGCATTAATACACGCGGGAGGGCTTTTCCCTCCTTTTCTTATTTGACTACTACGAAGGAGGATTTATATGAACGCACCATCACAAATGGGTCTAGGTGAAATGTTCTACCATGCCGCAGACTTATATCCAAACATGGGGTTTATGAGTACCCGAACGTCTACAGTTCCCGAAGCTGAAGATCAAATGTCTCTTGTCGATGATGAGGACACAGCAAAAGAGCATGACGTAAAGCAAGACCCTATTACATCAAAACAAATCTTGCTGGGGTTCGGCATTGTGTTCCTTGTCGTATTCCTATTCTCGGCAAGGGTGTAGGGGGTGTGACTTGTGGAGCAAATCTATTCAATCCTATTAAATAACGGAGCCATGGGCGTAATGCTCGCGTGGTTCATGTTCAAACAATCAAAGGATAACGAACAGACACGGGAAATTCTAACCGATCTGAAAATGGTTATTTCAAAAATCGGGGGTGCGTCAAGCAATGACTAAAATTCTTGTTCTCACCGTTATTATCATCGTGTTTTGGTTCTTCTTTATCTGCCGCAAAAAGAAGGGATAACACATGGAAAAAGGTCTTTTGTTTTTCACGCTGGCGCTCACAGCCATATGGATTATTCTTGATGACTTTTATGGCGGCAAACACCTGTCAAAGATGGCACAGAAAATGACGCCTGACATTTCTACACCGATGGACGTTGTAAAAGATGGTTGGGAATCTACAAAAGAAACCGTCGACGAAGCCGGAAAGACAGCGAAAAAGGCAGTTGAAAAAGCGACAGGATACGACACGTATAAAAAGTATCAAAAGATGAAGCCGGAGCAGAAAAAGAAAGTCAAAAAAGCCGCTAAAGACAGTTTCATAGATGGGTTTTGGAACGGTCTTAAACGCGGTTTTGGCTTGAAGTAAAGGGGTGATTCTATGCAAGAGTTTACAAAGTCTATGCGGTTTATTATCACCTTTCTCTTTTTCGTTATCCTGCTGGGTATGTTCACAAATGAAAAAATAACGTACACGTTCTTGGTACTTGTTCTCGCAAGTATGGCAGTCCTGAACGTTGACAAGGTAAAACAAATCATGGGAGGTCTTGTGGATGGTTAACAAGTTTTTTGACGTGATTGCGGGTATCGGGATTCTCATTGGTATTTATCTGTTCCTGAAAAATGCCAAGTCTACGACTTCCATTATCAGCACAATCGCGAGCAATTCAATTTCAGGCATCAAAGTATTACAAGGGAGGTAAGGCGGCATGATGGAAGGCTATCACCTTCAAAACCGGGTTCATGCGCTTCAGGAGCTTTCACGTCCAGTGGAGCTACCTGACGCGCAGCTAGGTATTGGAGACGCTGAAGAATTACGCCCAACACATGCCAACTTCATTTACCCGATGGTTCCGAAAGAAGCATTGATCGACAAAGTAACAAACATGAGTATTGAGAAAGCGACAGTCGATCTAAACGGAAATCAGGTAGATGAAGAAAACTTCCCTAAGAATCATTATTTCGGTGATCCGATAGGAGGCTTATATTGGTATGGCGGAATTTGAACAAGTCGGTCATGAATCCGGGGGTCATTCCCCGGGTAAAAAGAAATTCCAATTAAACAAAAAGAATATTGTCATTATCGGGTCGGTTGCAATTGGGGTCTTTCTATTAGTCTCCCTTGTGACGCGTGGGCGTCCTGCTGAGGAAGAACAGTACGTGACTTCTGAAGCATTAGAGGGTGATTACTTGGATGGCAATCCTATGAATTCAAGCTTGGTTCAGGCACAGCTACAAAACAATCAATCTCTCATTGAAGGTAGCGTTGATACAGCCTTAAACAACTTTGCAAATGAATTGGGGCAGAACCAAGAATCATTTAAGTCAGATGTAATCGACACCATTACCGATATTGGCAAGGAAAACAAAACGTATGTTGACCAAGTAAAGGACAGCATTTCAAAACAGCTTGCCGATCAAGCGAAGAAATACAGCAACTTGGAAACAGAAAATGACCAGCTTCATAAAGAACTGGAAAAGCTGAAGAACGCGAAACCGTCAACACCTGCCAAAACGACAACACCTGCTAAAAAACCGTCAACCCCGGCTAAAAAGCCATCGCCAGCGAAAAAACCGTCTACACCAAAATACAAAACGGTGACGGTGAAAAAAGGTGACACGTTGTCAGAATTGACGCAGAAATATGGTAAGGGTGGTACAAAAGCCGCGTATATGGAAACAGCCAAGTTTAACAAACTCAAAGACCCGAACAAAATTAAACCGGGTCAGAAAATCAAAATCCTGACAAAGTAGGTGGAAGTATGGGCGTAAATATAAAGCCGTTTATCAAAGACGCGCAAGCCATACAGAAAGAAACTGGCATCCCTGCATCCATCATACTGGGTCAAATCATGTTAGAATCAGGCGGTTCAAACCCGGGCGGATTGTCCGGGCTTGCCTACTACTCTAAGAACCTATTTGGAATAAAGGGAAGAGGTACAGCAGGAAGTGCCACGATGGGTACGACCGAAGTATATAACGGTAAGACCTATCACGTGAAGGATGGCTTTGCAAAGTACAACAGCTATCAAGATTCCATACGCGCCCACGCGGAACTATTATCCAAGCCGCGTTATGCGTCAAAGCTGAAGAACGCAAAAAGCGTTGAGGACTATGCGAAGGGAATCAAAGCTGGAGGGTATGCAACAGACCCTAACTATGTAAATAAGCTTCTCGGCATTATCAGCAGTAACAACCTTCACCAGTACGATGATAAGGACATTACATTCAAAGGAACGTCAGGAGCCGGGGCGACAGGTGGGGATTCTTCATCTTCAGGCACTGACGACAAATCATATTTATCAAATATCATGTTCGGCGTGTTCAGATGGTCTCTTATTCTCGGGCTTGCTATCATTGCAATCGTGTTCTTTATGAAAGCCTTCCCAGCAGTCGGAGACGTTGCGAAAGGTACAGCATCCACCGCAATGGATTTTGTTCCGGGTGGTCGTGCTGTCAAATCTGTTTCTAAGGGAGCCAAAGCCATTAAGAAAGGACGCAGCGCGTCAAACCACATCAAGAAAGCCGCTACAATAGCAAAAGGAGTGAACAAGAATGCCGGAACTAGTCAAACAGCCGGGGGATGACCATAAAAAGAGTACATGGCGTGAACAGACCGTCACCATGCTACCGGGCGACATTACAACGGTTTATTTTGACGACACAAAGCCGAACCATTCAGCCATAACAAATAACACAAGTCAGATCGTGTACGTACACGAGCGCCCGAGCGTGTCGCCTAACAATTATCTTTTAGCCGTAGCGCCGGGGTCAACAAAGCTTTTGGCGCGACCGCTCGGCTATCACACAATCTACCTTGACGCCGCGATCGTGCAGCCCGAAAAAGTCCGGGTCGAATCTTGGATTGAGAAATTTACAGCGTCATCTATACCACAGTCCATTGACACCGTTCAGCTTGGGCAGATGACAGGAACCGTAGATATATCAGCGTTACCGCCGCTTGCGGCAGGCGACAAGCATATTGGGAGTGTTGAGATAGATAAGCCTGTCACACTCGGCGGGTCTTCTATCCCGGCGACACAACCTGTACCAACTCGGGAAGCCGGAATGAATGACTTTAGGGTTGGTGGGGTGAGTGTAGGCGTCACGCCTGTAATGGCAAAGTCAGGTTCTAGCAAACTGACAAACCGCCGAGAGTTGACGATCTACCCGCCTAACTCGGGTGTCATTTATTGGGGTAAGCAGGGTGTCGAGACGACTACAGGTGCGCCGCTCACGTCTAACGACAGCCCGCTAACATTTAAGGTTCATAGCCAAAGCCCTGACGTGTACCTAGTCGCTGATACTGAGACAGTCGTCACAATCGTGGAGGTGTCCTAATTGATTGAACTCGGGTCAAGGCGGACGCCGCCCTATGATGATACAGGCGTCAAAACAAGTATTTCAGATTTAAAAGACAAGATGGCAAAGCTTCAGGACACCGTTGACCATATGGACGTGTCAGATGAGATAAAGAACGATATTCTGACGCTTCAGCAAAAAGTCCAAGCGTTAGAGGATACCGCGGACGGTGGGTCAACTGGTGCAACTGACCAACAAATTCAAAGTATGAAGGCTGACGTTGATTCATTCGGCCGAGTCTTGGACGCTCATGTAAAGGACACGACCAAACACGTATCGTCTGAAGACCGTACCAAGTGGGACGGTATGAGTGACAGGGTGACGACATCAGAAACAAACCTGAAGAACCATATCGCAAATGCTAAACCTCACGTCTCGGATTCTGAACGTTTGAAATGGAATCAAGCTGCTACGGATGCGACACAGCTGCAAAAGGATTTACAGACAACGAATCTATCGCTTCAGGATGTTATCGGGGTTCAAAACTTCTCACAGAAATATGCATTAACGGATGCTGAAGGAATGCGGAAACGGTTGGCTTCAGCTGACAGCATATTCACCGCACCACCCGGTTTTTATTATGGGACAGGATGGAATCAACTACCGTTACCGGGTGACGCTTCTTGGTACTATCTCGACATTCTACCAGCGCCAAACGGTCTGCGGAAATTGGTTCTGACACGTTCCTATGATAATACGTCATGGATTGGTGTTATACACACTGACAATGTATTCAGGGGTTGGCGACAGCTGTTTACACAAAATGATTTTATGGCGCTCACATGGTATAACCTTCCGTTATTGAATGGAGCAAAGGCGTCAGGAAGAACACCGCAGTATACCCGCTGGGGAAACATCCTCATGCTAAAAGGTGACGTGGCGTGTGACCTCGGCGTTGACTTTGCACAATTGCCCGCGTCATATTCACCGTCAGACAAAAAGGCGGTCATGGCAACAGCATACGGAACGACAGGCTTCACAAAATTTTATATCAACACTGACGGTAAACTGGCGTTTGTCGGCTTTTCAGGAAACAATCAGTCCGCCGTGTCCAGTTGGTCATTAGACGCGGCAGTGCCTTACTAGGAGGGTTGGAGCAATGGAAATGATACAAGTATTCGTATATGATTCGGATTTCATCTTCGACTATCCTGAAATTGTTCCGGCTGATTCCGTACCGGATAATGCGACAACCGTACAGCCGCCGGGATATTGGCGGGCGCAATTTCAGAAGGATAGAAAACTATGGATTGAATCCGCTTCAGACGAACAAATAAATGAAATGAGACAACAAATGAGGGAGAGTGTAAAAGAATGAGTTTCATGGAGAATGTTGCAAGTGAAGCACAAAAATTATACGGTGTAAGTCGAGTTTTACCTTCAGTTATCACAGCACAAGCCATACATGAGTCAAATTGGGGCAAATCCGGGCTTGCTACGCGTGCAAATAACCTGTTTGGTATAAAAGGTATCGGGAACGCTGGAACCGTTCATATGGGCACGTGGGAGGTTTTAAACGGGGTCGATAAAACAATCAAAGCAGGGTTCCGGGCGTATAAGTCTGTTCGCGATTCTATCATAGACCTTGTGAACCTCTATAACCGTCTTGACCGTTATAAGGCTGTTGTCGGGGAAACGAACTATGTACAAGCTTGTGCCGCCATCCAAAAGGGTGGATATGCGACAGACCCGAACTATGCGAAGAAGCTTATCGCCACAATCGAAGCCCACGGGCTGACGAAATACGATAAGGTCGGGAACAAAGCCGCAGTGAAGGCGAAACCTGCCAAGTCGTCCGGCTCGACATATACCGTTAAGGCGGGTGACACATTGACAGCAATTGCAAAGAAATATAATACGTCAGTGAAGGAGTTGGCGAAAGTGAACGGTATTAAAGATGTTAATATGATTCGTGTTGGTCAAGTCCTGAAGGTATCAGGAGCCGCACCATCCGGCGGTACATTCTACACCGTAAAGGCGGGCGACAACCTGACGAAAATTGGTAAGAAATTCGGTGTGTCCGTTAAGACATTGACCACAGTTAATCGTATCCCGGATGCGAATAAGATTTATGTCGGTCAACGGTTAAGGGTGAAATAATTTACAATATATACTAACATTTGTTAAAATTAAGTAGAATAGGAGCCGCGGAAGACTTCTATTCTATCTGTAACAATAGAGTCACGCCCGAGACACAACCCGCTGGAAAAATATCCGGCGGGATTTTTTAT
>NZ_JBHYJI010000116.1:0-9414 GCF_042740435.1 Streptomyces sp. NPDC059002
AATGTCGCCCGGGGGTTTGGGGCGGGGCCCGCACCGTCTTGCGGCGGGGGGGGGCCCCTCCCGCATGCCCGGCCGCTAACTCCGGGCGATCTGCAGCTCGTTCGGGATCGCCCCGCCGAAACGGCGGTCGCGCGAGGCGTACTCCAGGCAGGCCCGCCACAGGTCGCGGCGGTCGAAGTCCGGCCACAGGACGTCCTGGAAGACCATCTCGGCGTAAGCGCTCTGCCACAGCAGATAGTTGGAGGTGCGCTGCTCGCCGCTGGGCCGCAGGAAGAGGTCGACGTCCGGCATGTCCGGGTAGTACAGGTACTTGGCGAAGGTCTTCTCGTTCACCTTCGACGGGTCGAGCCGCCCCGCCCGCACGTCCTCGGCGAGTGCCTGCGCGGCGTCGGCGATCTCGGCCCGGCCGCCGTAGTTCATGCAGAAGTACAGCGTGAGCCTGTCGTTGTCCTTGGTCTGCTCCTGGGAGATCTCCAGCTCCTTGGCGACCGACTTCCACAGCTTGGGCATCCGGCCCACCCAGCGCACCCGGATGCCGAGTTCGTCGAGCTGGTCGCGGGTCTTGCGGATGAAGTCACGGTTGAAGTTCATCAGGAACTTCACCTCGTCCGGGGACCGCTTCCAGTTCTCGGTGGAGAAGGCGTAGAGCGAGATCGCCCCGACGCCCATCTCGATGCCGCCCTGCAGTACGTCGAGGACGCGCTCGGCGCCGACCTTGTGCCCCTCGGTGCGCGGCAGACCGCGCTCCTTCGCCCACCGTCCGTTGCCGTCCATGACGATGGCGACGTGCTTGGGCACCAGCTCGCCGGGGATCTTGGGCGGCCGCGCGCCGGTGGGGTGCGGCTCAGGGGTCGCGTACTCACGGCGGGACCGTCCGAGGATTCCGCGTCGTGCCATGGGGGGCTCTCTCCTAGCTAGCTTCAGTTCTTCTCTACGTACCGCAGGGAGCGAAGACCGCGCTCCAAGTGCCAGTGCAGATAGGCCGATACGAGCCCACTGCCCTCCCTCGCGTGCCGCGCCTCGCACGCGTCCGCCGTCGCCCAGTCGCCCGTAAGCAGCGCGGCGAGGAGCGTGAGCGCCTCCGCCGAGGGTACGACGCTGCCGGGCACCCGGCAGTCCACACAGACCGAACCGCCCGCCGCGACCGAGAAGAACCGGTTCGGCCCGGGCAGCCCGCACTTCGCGCAGTCGTTGAAGCTCGGGGCGTAGCCGTTCACGGCGAGGGAGCGGAGCAGGAACGCGTCAAGGACGAGATGCGGCTCGTGCTCCCCGCGGGCCAGCACCCGCAGCCCGCCGACGAGCAGCAGATACTGCTGCACGGCGGGCTCGCCCTCGTGGTCGGTGAACCGCTCCGCGGTCTCCAGCATGGCCGTCCCGGCCGTGTAGCGCGCGTAGTCCGTGACGATTCCGCCACCGTACGGAGCGATCGTCTCACTCTGCGTGCACAACGGCAGGCCGCGGCCGACCAGTTCGCTGCCGCGCGCGAAGAACTGCACGTCGACGTGGGAGAAGGGTTCGAGGCGCGCCCCGAACTTGGACTTGGTGCGCCGCACCCCGCGGGCCACCGCGCGTACGCGTCCGTGACCGCGCGTGAGCAGAGTGATGATCCGGTCCGCTTCCCCCAGCTTCTGGGTGCGCAGGACGATGCCGTCGTCGCGGAACAGGCTCATGGGGCCATTCTCGCGCACGGGGCCGCGTGCGCGGGGCGGGGGCGTCGCGGCTCGGGCCGGGGGCTCTCGGCTCGGCCGAACGTTAGCCGGGCCGAGAGCCCCGGGCCGGAGTTGATCACCCCCGGCCGACGGCCCGCGTCAAGGCACCTCCCCCCGGCTCCGCGCGTTCGCATACGCCGTCGCCGCGCGCAGCCGCTCCGCCGTGGTCGCCGTGCGGGCCGCCTCCGGTGCGCAGTCCCACTCCCTGCCCCCTCCGTAGGGGCGCAGCTGGACGTACGGTCCCTCGTGGCCCATCACCCGGCCGACCCGGCCGTTACGGGTGTCCACGACGTACGCCCCCACAGGCAGGCGCCGGGTCACGCCGCGCTCCTCAGCGCGGCGGCGAGACGAGCCGCCACATCGACGGAACAACCGCCCAATTCGATGCGCGGGCAGGGCGCTTCACGGGCGAGTGAGGCCGGGTCGATCCGCAATGACGGCAAGGTAATTCCCGCCCTGGTGAGTGCGTCGCGCAATTCCGTCACGGTGTCCTCCGCCTGTTCGATACATGCCACCGCATGCCGCTTCGATTCCGCCTTCACGTGGCTCCCCTTTGCCTGTGGATTTCACTCTTCTCCCCCCTACGGTGACGGGCTCCACCTACACTCGGCAGGAGTCTGTCCTCTACAACTGCGGGGCAGTGAGGGGCGGTTAGCCATGGCCAATGGTTCGCGGCAGGCGGCATGGGAGTTCTTCGGCGCGGAGCTGAAGCGCAGGCGGGAGGACGCGGGGCTCAGCCAATCCGCACTGGGGGTACGAGTTTTCGTCTCCGGTGGGTACGTTGGCCAGTTCGAGCAGGCAATTCGCCGCCCACAGCTTGATGTGGCTCAACGTATTGATGAGGTGCTACAAACCGGGGGCTTTTTCGAACGGCTCTGGCGCAAGCTCATCAAAGAACAGCCATTCACGGAGTACTTCGCACATGTAGCTGAGCTGGAGCGGCTGGCCACCGAGATCTGCGAGTTCGAACCGGCACTGGTTCCCGGACTGCTCCAGACTCCCGGGTACGCCCGAGCGCTCTACGAGGCGAGCAACCCGTTCGCCACGGACGAGTACATCGAGGAGCAGCTCAGGGCCCGCATGGATCGCGCCCAGCTGCTCAAGGACGCCACACGCCCCGTGTATTGGGCGATCCTGCACGAAACCGCCCTGTGCGTCCCGGTCGGCGGCCCCGACATCATGGCCGCACAGTTGGATCACCTCTCGGCGATGGCACGGGAGCGAAAGGTGCTGCTGCAGGTGCTTCCCTTCGCCGCTGGGGCGCATACGCGTATGGGCAAGATGATGAAGCTCATGGAGTTCGAGGACGCGCCGCCAACTGTCTATACAGAAGGCGTGAGTTCGGGAACCCTCCTCGACGAGCCCACGGTGGTGAAGCGAGTAAGGGCGTCTTACGATCTGCTCAGGGCCGTCGCATTGTCACCGGAAGCGTCCTTGGCCCTGATCGACTCTGTGTCGGAGGACTACAGAACATGCACGAGTACGCCCTGAGCAACGCCCGCTGGCGTAAGAGCAGCTACAGCAGCGGCGACGGCGGCGAAAACTGCGTCGAGGTCGCGTACGACTTCGTGGGCGCCGCCCGCTGGCGCAAGAGCAGCTACAGCAGCGGCGACGATAGTGACAACTGTGTCGAGGTAGCCGACGGAGTCCCCGGCGTCGTGCCTGTCCGGGACAGCAAGATCGCCCAAGACAGCCCCACCCTCCTCTTCGGCGCCGCCGCATGGTCCGCGTTCGTCGCGAAGGTGGGGCGCTGACGGATGCAGTGGCCGCCTAAGGGGGACACGGAGTTCTCCCTGGAGCTGGGGTTCAAGATCGTTCGGCGGGGATACGACCGGGTGCAGGTCCAGGACTACATCAGGCGGATGTCCAGCACCGCGCCACCGGCGGAGCCGCCCTCGTTCGAGATGGACCGGCGTGGGTACGACTGCGCGCAGGTCGACGCGTACATCGAGGGCCTGCGGTCCGGCGCGGGGCCTACTGCCGGCTGATCGCCCGGGTGACCCCCGCCGCGATGGTCGTCGCGAGGGTCCACCCCAGGACGACGAGGACGTACCCGAACCACTGGTACACGCCCTGCGCGGCATACGCCTTGTCCTGGCCGAAGTCGACGATCGGCAGCAGCAGGTCAAGCGTGTAGAAGGGCGCGTTGAAGTCCGGGGCCTCGCCCGGCTTCAGGGCGGCGGGCCGGCGCAGCGCGAAGGTGACGGAGCCGACGAGGACGAGGGAGAGCAGCCAGCCCGCCGCCCAGGTGGGCCGGAATCCATAGCCGACGGTGACGTCCTGGAGGTAGCCCCAGGCCCTGGCGTAGGAGGGCAGGGTGGCCCGGTGGCGGCGCTGCTTGGCGAGCTGCACCGTGCGGGCGGCGGCGTCGTCGCCGATGCGGCGGTAGGCGGCGGCGAGCTGTTCGTAGGCGTACGGGACGTAGCCGTCGGTGTCCCGTTCGAGGATCGGGAGCCACCGCTCAGCCGGTGCGTGCGGGCCGAACCGCGCGTACGTCAGGCCGTCGAGGCGGACCTTGTCCGGCCAGGTCTCCGGGGCGATGTGCAGGAATTCGAGGTGGCAGCCGCGCAGGGTGACGGTGCCTTCGATGGGTTCGGCCTCGTCGAGATAGAGGGCGCCCCCGACGAGTCCGCTGGCGCGCAGGGCCGTGCCGCCGGGGTTGGTGAGCCGGGCGGCCTCCAGGTTGAGCTGGCCGGGTATGCGGGCGCCGGGCATGTTGACGCGGCCGTACGCCCTCAGCCGCATCGCGTGCAGGTCCGTGCCTGCGCTGAGATTGGACGCGTGCAGGGCCGTGCCGCCCGGGTTGCTGAGCACCGCGTCGTCGAAGGTGATGCCCCCGGCGACCACCGCGCCCGCGAGGCGGACGAGACCGTGGGCGGTGAGGCCTTCGGCCTGGAGGTCGTCGTCGATGGTGGTGCGGTTGAGCGCGAGGACGGGCTCGGCCAACTCCACTCCCTCCTCGCCCAGTTCCGCCGAGTCGAAGAAGACCGCCCCCGAGATCCGCGCGCCGCCGAGCCGGACGGGACCCCGTACACGGCACCCCGTCATCCGCAGGGAACGGTCCACCCGGAGGGCTATGGCGCGCAGGCCCGGCAGCACGCTCCACCCGAGATTCAGCTGTCGCAACTGCGCACCGTACAGATCGAGTTCTTCCTCGAAGAAGCAGGACCACAGCCGGATCGGTGCCGCCACGTCCACGTGCGTGAGGTCGAGCCGTCCGGTGACGCGGACACCGGCGACGCGCAGTTTCGCCGTCTCGCCCTCATGCCGGGGCCCGTCAAGGAGCAACGCCCGCAACACCTCGGCCCGCACGGTCCGCTCGGGCCCCCAGCCCGCACCGGACGCGGCGGATCCACGGCCCCCGGGCCGGAATTCGACTCTCCGCCCCAGCGGATACGCCTCCCACACCCGCCGCTCGGCTTCACTCAGTCGACTCGTGTCCACCGCCGCGACTCTAGGCGAAGGCTTCGGACAACGCCTGCGTCTCGGCGTACGAAGGGATGCCCTCGGGCAGCGCCGTCCCGCGGACCACGGATTCGACGGCCGCCACGGCCCCGCGCAGGGCCGCGCGGAACGGGAGTGATCCGCAGCTGACGCGCCGGACACCCGCCTCGGCCAGCTCCGGCAGGGCGGGGCCGTCAGGGGCATGGAGGATGTTCACCGGCGCCTCGAAGCCGGAGGTCAGCTCGGCGATGACGCGTACGTCCTTCAGCCCGGGGACGAAAAGGCCGCCCGCGCCCGCCTGTTGATACGCCGCGAACCGCTCCTCCGTCCGCGCCGCCGCGCAGCCGTCGCCCGGCGTCAGCCAGTACGTGTCCGTCCGCGCGTTCACGAAGAGCCGGTCGGACACGGCCTCGTGAACGGCGTGGAGGATCTCGCTCTGGTGGGCGGTGTCCCGCAGCGTGCCGTCCGGGCGGCCGTCCTCGATGTTGATGCCGACCGCGCCCGCGTCGGCCAACTCGACCGCCAGCGCGGCGACTTCGCCGGGGTCGTCGCTGAAACCGCCCTCGATGTCGACGCTGACCAGCGCGTCGAGGCGGGTCAGGCCGCGGGTGAGGCGGAGGGTTTCCTGGCGGGTGCTGCCCGCCCCGTCAGGGAGGCCCGCCGCGGCCGCCACGCCGAGGCTGGTGGTGCCGATGGCGCGGAAGCCCGCGGCGGCGAACGCGGCGGCCGACGCGTGGTCCCAGGCGTTGGGCAGGAGCAGGGGCGCGCCGGATCGGTGCAGGTCGCGGAACTCCTCGTACCGGGTCGTCATGAGGTGAGCGTAGGGGCATGGTCTTTCGGTGCGGGCCGAAATGTGCCCGGCGGAGGGGGGCTCACTCCTCCCTGACCGGGAAGTACTGGCGCGGCGTGAGGCCCACGATGCGGTGGAACGCGGCGACGAACGAGCTGGCCGACGCGTAGCCGACGCGGCGGGCCACCGACTCCACCGGCAGGCCCTCGGCCAGCAGCGGCATCGCGGCCCGCATCCGCAGGCGCTTGCGCCACTGGCCGAAGGCGAGGCCCGTCTCGGCGGTGAAGAGCCGCGCCAACGTCCGTGCCGAGGCGCCGACTTCACTCCCCCACTCCTCCAGGGTCCGGCCGTCGGCCGGGGCGGCGGCCAGCGCCCGCGCCACCCGCAGGGCCCGCGGGTCGTGCGGCTCGGTCACGGAGACGGTCGCCACGGGGACGGGCCGCAGGACGTCGAGGAGGACGGCCTCGGCGCGCGAGCGGGCGTCGGGGGCGAGGTCGTCGCGCACCAGGTGGTCGATGAGGGCGCGCGGCAGGTCGCCGACCTCCAGCACGGTCGGCTCCGTCCAGACGTGCGCGGCGGGGCAGTGCGTGGGGTCGACGTAGGGGCTCCGCATCACGGTGTCGCCCTCCGCCTCCGTCGCGTGGGGCAGTCCGGCGGGGATCCACAGGGCGAGCGAAGGGGGCAGCATCCAGGTGCCCTGCTCGGCGCGGACCCGCAGCAACCCCCGTGCGGCCCAGGCGAGTTGGTGCGCGGGGTGGACGTGGGTCCGGAAGGCGCGGCCGCGCGGCATCGCGAAGTCGGCGACGAAGATCGCGGTGGTGGGGCGCGGGTGGGGACCGAAGTTCAGGTCGTCGTGTCCGGTGCGCGACATGGGACGGCAGCCTAGCCCGTGGCAGCCACCGCGGGGCCCGGCCTAGCGTCGCCGTATGCCGATGAACGAAGCACACCAAGCACTGTGCAGCTCCGAGGAGTGGGCACAGACCGTCAAGGACCGCCTCCTGCCCTGGGCCCTGGAGGGCGTCGAACTTGGCGACGACGTCGTGGAGATCGGGCCCGGTTACGCGGCCAACCTCCGCGTGCTCGTCGACCTCGTCCCCCGCCTCACCGCGGTCGAGATCGACGAAGCGACCGCCCGGCTCCTGGAGCGCGACTGGGGCGACCGGGCCCGCATCCTGCACGCGGACGCCTCCCGGATGCCGCTGCCCGACGCCGCGTACTCCGCGGTCGTCGGCTTCACGATGCTGCACCACGTGCCGACGGACGCCCTCCAGGACCGGATCTTCGCCGAGGCGTTCCGCGTGCTGCGCCCCGGCGGCGTCTTCGCGGGCAGCGACAGCCAGCCGAGCCCGGAACTCGACGAGTTGCACATCGGGGACGTCATGAACACCGTGGACCCGGAGGAACTCCCCGGCCGTCTCAAGGCGGCGGGCTTCACGGACGTGGCCGTCGAACTGCACCCGGAGACCGGGGGCATGAGGTTCCGCGCACACCGGCCATAGCTCAGGACCTGCGCCATGCCCGAAGATGTGGGCATGAAGAGTGACCTGTTCTCCAGCGACCACATGGCCCAGCCCGCCCACGCGCCCGGGATGACCCTCCAGAACACCAAGTCGATCAAGTACGCGGTCAACGGCGAGATGCACGCACGCCAGGGCGCGATGATCGCCTACCGGGGCAACCTCCAGTTCGAGCGGAAGAGCCAGGGCGGCGTCGGCGGCATGCTCAAGCGGGCGATGACCGGCGAGGGCCTGCCGCTGATGGCCGTGCGCGGGCAGGGCGAGGCGTGGTTCGCGCACGAGGCGCAGAACTGCTTCATCGTCGACGTCGAACCCGGCGACGTGCTCACCGTCAACGGGCGCAACGTCCTCTGCTTCGACGCGACCCTCTCGTACAAGATCGAGACGGTGAAGGGCGCGGGCATCACCGGCGGCGGCCTGTTCAACAGCGTCTTCACCGGCACGGGCCGCCTCGGCCTGATCTGCGAGGGCAGCCCCCTGGTGATCCCGGTCACCAAGGAGCAGCCCGTGTACGTCGACACCGACGCGGTCGTCGGCTGGACCGCCGGCCTCGCCACCTCCCTGCACCGCTCGCAGTCCATCGGCTCGATGATCCGCGGCGGTTCGGGCGAGGCGGTCCAGCTGATGCTGCAGGGCGAGGGTCACGTCATCGTGCGCCCGAGCGAGGCGACGCCGCAGAAGCCGCAGCAGCACTGACGGAACCGCCGTCCCCCGCCCGGGAGTTGAGGGCGGGCAGCGCGGCGCAGGTCAGGACGGCGAGCGCCGCAAGCACGGCGAGCAGGGTGGGCGGCGCCGCCACGTCCGAGAGGAGCGTCAGGGCGTACGGCGTCAGCATCCCCGTGTACGCCGCCGCCCAGAAGTACGCCGTCAGCCGGGCCAGGCGGTGGGGCGGGGCCAGGGCGGTGACCTCGGTGAGGCCGAAGGTCAGGACGAGGCCGTAGCCCGCGCCGAGCACCGCCGCGGCGGCAAGGGCCGGAGCGGGCTCCTCCGCTGCCGCCGACACCGCCGCGAGCGCCAGCCCCGCCGCGATCGTCATGAGTCCCGCGAGCGCCGTGGCGAGCCGGTGGCGGGCGGCCAGACGGCGGGCCACCGGCTGGATCAGGAGCCCCGCGCCGGGCGTGACGGCGGTGGCGACCCCGGCGTAGACGAGCCCGCCGTGCACCAGGCCGGGGAGGGTGACGAAGCCGACGGTGGGGGCCGCGAAGACCCACGGCGTGACGGGCAGCACCCCGCGCCGGAACCGCTTCCCGACCCCGCCGGACCCGCGCCGCGCAGTGCCGGACGCCGTGGCCTCACGCGTCTCCGGGGCCCGCAGCGCCGCGAGGCCCGCGCCCACGGCGAGCAGGACGTGCGGGACGTACGCCGTGACCATGGGCGCCGGGGCCCAGCGGGCGATCAGCGCCGCGGCGAGACCGCCCGTGGCGAAGCCCGCGGAGACGAAGAGCCCGGCCCGGCGCGCGGCGGTGGCCGGGGGCGCGGCCGCCGCCGAGGCGAGTTCCTTGATCCACGCACTGCCCGCGGCGAGCAGCGCCCCCGCGCTGACCCCGGTCAGGAACCGTCCCGGCGCGAGCCATCCGGTGGCCCCCGCGCCCAGCATCAGCAGCACGGTGGACAGCAGGTTCAGCGCGAGGGCCGTCAGCGCGACGGGGCGCCGTCCGATCCGGTCGGCCAGCGGGCCGCCGACCAGCAGGCCGGGGATCAGGCCGACGACGTAGAGGGCGAAGAGGCCGGTGACGGCGGATTCGGCGAGGTCAAGATCGGACCGGTAGGCGCCGAGCAGCGCGGAGAACTGGTTGGCGCTCCACCCGGAGGCCAGCATGATCCAGGCGGCGCGTATCCCGTGTCCGGGGCCGGGACGGTCCCCGACGGACCCGGTCTGCCCGTACCGGGTACCGGGCGCTTTGGTCGTAGTGCTCATACGCCCCAGTTCTAGGCGCGCGCACCCCCCTGACGC
>NZ_JBHYJI010000117.1:0-8792 GCF_042740435.1 Streptomyces sp. NPDC059002
GGCCGTCGATGCGGTACGCGACGATGTGCTCGGCCAGCAGGGCATGCTCCTCGGCGTCGTGATCGCCCTTGTCCAGCGGCACTTGGTCCAGGCGGGCCTGCTTGGCCACGGCCCGCAGTGCGAGGGCGCCCGCGACGACGAGCCCGATGATCACGGCGTAGACGAGGTCGAGGGCGAGGGTAGCGACGGCGGTGAGGACGAGTATCAGGGCGTCCGAGCGTGTGGCTCTCGCCATCGCCCGCAGCGAGCCGACCTCGACCATGCGGATCGCGGTGGCGATGAGGACGCCCGCGAGCGCGGCGAGCGGGATCTTCGACACGAGGGGCGCGGCGGCGAAGACGATCGCCGCGAGGACCGCGGCGTGGGCGAGCGCGGCGAGCCGGGAGCGGGCTCCCGTACGGACGTTGACGGCGGTCCGCGCGATCGCGCCGGTCGCGGGGACGCCGCCGAACAGCGGTGCCGCGATGTTGGCGACTCCTTGGCCGAACAGTTCGCGGTCCGGGTCGTGCTTCTGCCCCGCCGTCATCCCGTCGGCCACCGAGGCGGAGAGCAGCGACTCCAGGGCGGCGAGCGCGGCCACCGCCACCGCGGGCGCGAGCAGCGAGCCGAGGGCGCCCGCGTCGAGGAACGACAGGGACGGCGCGGGCAGCCCGGCGGGCAGGTCGCCGATGGGCGCGGCCGCGTCGAGGTTCGCCGACTGGGCCACGACGGTGGCGGCGACGACGGCGACGATGGAGAAGGGGATGGTGGGACGCCAGCGGGCGCCGATCAGCATGACGGCCGCCACGGCGACGGCGAGGCCGACGGCCGTCCAGTTCGGCGCGTGCGCGAACTCCTCGGCCGCACGCCAGGTCACCACGAGGACCCGGTCGCCCTCGGGCTTGGCCACGCCGAGCGCGTTGGGGACCTGCTGCAGCCCGATCACGCAGGCGATGCCCAGCGTGAAGCCCTCGACCACCGGCGCGGGCACGTACTGCATGTACTTCCCGGCCCGCAGCACGGCGAGCGCGACCAGCATCAGCCCCGCGATAAGACCGACCGTCAGGACGCCCCCGGCCCCGTACTGACCGAAGATCGGGACGAGTACGACGGTCATGGCGCCGGTCGGCCCGGACACCTGCAGGTTCGACCCGCCGAAGACGGCCGCGAGCGCCCCGGCGATCACGGCTGTCGCGAGCCCCGCCGCCGCGCCGAGCCCGGAGGAGACGCCGAAGCCCAGCGCGAGCGGCAGCGCCACGATCGCCACCGTCAGACCGGCCAGCAGATCGCGGCGCGGAGCACGGCGGACGTCCGCCAGGTCGGCGCGGGTGGGCAGTAGGGGACGCACCGAGCGCACCGCCCGGCTCAGCACCTCGCTCATCGCGTGGCGCCCTCGGCTTCCCGCAGCTCCGCCAGGAGCTCGTTCTGCCCGGCGAGCATCTCGGTCAGAATCCGGCGCGCGGCCCGCATCAGGTCGGCGACGTCCCCGCCCGCGAGCTCGTAGACCACCGTCGAGCCCTCCCGCACGGAGGTGACGATCCCCGAGCGGCGCAGCACCGCCAACTGCTGGGAGAGGGCCGCCGGTTCCACCTCGATCGCGGTGAGCAGGTCCCGCACCGGCATCGGCCCGTCCTGCAACAGCTCAAGGGCACGTATTCGTACGGGGTGGCCGAGCATCCGGAAGAACTCAGCCTTGGCCTGATACAGCGGAACCGACACAGAGTCCTCGCCCTCGACTTTCTCGAACCACCCGGCGCTTCACATCAGTGGCCGCCGGGCGAGGCGCCCTCCCGGGGCGTCCCGCACGGCGGCACCCGTCGCCCCCACGGCTACCTGCAGGCACGACTGGCCCACCATCTAACGAATTGCAAAAATTCGCAATTCCGATAGACGGCAGTTACCGTGCGACGAGTCAGACAGATCGAAAGAGGTGCCCTGCCCAGATGCCCGAGAACCTTCCTCCCTGCCCGCAGTGCTCGAGCGAGTACACCTACGAGATGAACGCCCTGGTGGTGTGCCCCGAGTGCGGCCACGAGTGGATGCCCACCGAGAGCGGCACGGACAGCGAGGCCACCTCCGGGGAGCGAGTGATCAAGGACGCCGTCGGCAACATCCTCAAGGACGGTGACGCCGTGGTCGTCGTCAAGGCACTCAAGGTCAAGGGCAGCCCGTCGGGTATCAAAGCCGGCACGAAGGTGCGCGGCATCCGGCTGGTCGACGGCGTCGACGGCCACGACATCGACTGCAAGATCGACGGCTTCGGAGCCATGCAGCTCAAGTCCAGCGTGGTCAAGAAGGCCTGACCCTCGGGCCTCGCCTCCTCGGCGGACACCCGCTGACTGTCACGGCGTGACAGCCTCCCTCACGACCACCGCTGAGCCTGTCCACTGCCCTCACCCCGGGCGCCGGGCTGTGTTGAGACCCAGCGCGGGCCCGGCCGGAATTCGTTTGCCCTGGCCGCGGGCCCACGGGGCATGGTGACCGGACATCACGAGTCGTGGTGCAGGTATTGCGAGGAGGCAGCGGCGGCAATGGAGATTCGTTCCACGACAGATGAGGACGTTGACGTCTTCGTCGACACCATCCATGCCGCGTTCGGGCGCTTCCCGGAAACTCCGGTCGAGGGCGGTGGGCTGTGGTGGTCGGCGCTCGAAATGGACCGTGGCCTGCTCGCCCTGACGGCGGACGGGCGGCCCGTCGGCACTGCCGCCGCGCACTCCTTCGAGCTCACCCTGCCCGGTGAGATCCTCGCACCGGCCTGCGGGGTGACCGCCGTTGGCGTCCTGCCCTCGCACCGGCGCCAGGGTGTACTCAGCGCGATGATGCGGCATCAGCTCGCCGAGTTCCGGGCCCGCGGGGAGTTCCTTGCCGTGCTGCTGGCCTCCGAGGCTCCGATCTACGGCAGGTTTGGCTACGGACCGGCGACCTACACGGCGCGACTGACGGTGCCACGCCACCAGGTCGCCCTCGCCGTCCCCCGGGCGCGCACAGTGGCCAGCGCACCAGCGACGGATTCGGACGACGGCTCGGTCGAGGTGCTGTGTCGTGCCGAGTGCGGCGAGATTCTGGAAGAGGTCTACGACCGGTACCGCCGCACCCAGCCCGGCGCGCTGTCCCGGCCGCACCGCTGGTGGGCCCTGCGCGCGGGGCAGCCCCCGATCTCGCCGGCACCACGCTACGTCGCTGTTCACCGTGACGCCTACGGCGTCCCGGACGGGTACGCCAGCTACTCGATCGGCGAACCCAACACCCTGACGGTCGACGAGACCATCGCCACCGACGGCGCCGTCTTCACGGCTCTGGCCCGGTTCGTACTCGGCCACGACCTGGTCTCTCAGGTCGTGTTCAAGCACGTCCCGACCGGGCATCCGCTGCGCTGGCAGCTCGCGGACTTCCGTGCCGGCGAGGTGAGCGGCGACACCGACTGGCTCTGGGTGCGTCTCCTTGACATCCCGCGTGCGCTGACCGCGCGCGGTTGGTTGACGGACGGCGAGCTCGTCCTCGACGTCGACGACCCGTTCCTCGGCGAGCACGGCCGCTATCTGCTGACCGCCCGGGACGGCAAGGCCGACTGCGTCCCGACGGACCGGGAGCCCGATCTGTCCCTGGACGTACGCGACCTGGGCTCGGTCTACCTCGGCGGCACCGCCCCGAGCACGCTCGTGCGGGCCGGACACATCCGGGCCCACCACCCGGGCGCGGCCCCCCTCGCCGACGCCCTCTTCCGCACCGACCGCCTCCCGCACTGCCTGCACTGGTTCTGACCACGCGCTCGCCGACCCCAGACAAGTCTCGTCAGCCCGTAGCCACCCGTCGGGGCGGTGCGAAGGGCGCGGCCAGGAGCGGCGACGGCAGCCGGACTGGAACGGGCGCGCCGTCACGAACGGCCGGACAACCTGGGCTCCCCGCAGGCTCGACGAGGAACTGACCCGCCTCCGCCGAAGACCTTCACTGACCCGAGGCTCTGCGTGGTTATCGCTGACCGGATCACCTTTCGCTGCACACTCATCCAGACCGGTACTGAGTCCTACCGCTTCCAGGCCACCGAGTCCGAAGGGCACAACACGAGGCGGTGAAGCATCTGCCCGACAGACCGGAGCAGACGGGGCTGTCCACGGCAGTGCCTCTCAGTGGGCGTTCTGTGGTCTTTCATCGGGTTTCGGGTTGAGTTGGTATCTGGTACGGCCGGAGTCGGCTGAGTGAGGGTAAGCAGGCTGACTGGCCAGATCTGGGATGTGTTCACGGGGCTCCAGATCACTTGCCGTGATCAGATTCGCGGCTCGCGTGACGGCTTTCATGTGCGGCGAGCGAGAGGAAGAGCACTGCCGCGGCGATGAGCATCACCCCAATCCCCAGCCACCAGACCCAGGGAGCAACCTCGGCAGCGGGGGGTGAAGTGGCGGTACGGGAGCCAGCAGACACAGCGGCGGTGACTCCCAGGCTCACGATGGCGGAGGATGTGCATACCAGGAGTTCGGTCGGGGAAATGCCAGCTCGGCGCCCACGCGCAGCATGTCGCCCTCTCTTCGGGGCCCGTGCAGGTCGAGGCCCGCGAGCGGCTTTCCTGCTGGCCTGCGCTGCGTGGCGTGCGCCGCCCGCGGCGAGTGGGATCGCGAAGGTCATGCCGTCGATGAAGCGCAGGAACCAATGGTGGTTTCTGTCCCCGAGGTAGTTCCACAGCTCGGCCTCCCACTCCGGGCCCTGGTACTCCCAATCCTCCTTCGGCATGGCGAGCCTGGCGAACTTCAGGATGAGGAAGGGAAGGCGCAGCGTCATCCCGCGTGTCAGCGCCATGATCACCTCGTAGAAGACGGCGGCGAGGATCGCAGCGATGAGCGCAACGCTCCAGCCCTCCACGTCGTGGCCCAGGAACATGGGTCCGTGCTCGTCGGTCTTGCTCGCCAGCTCGGCGACGTTGACGGGGTGCATCAGGTTCGAATCCCCTCCGCGATGGGGCCCGCGTTCCAGCCCGGCGACGAGGCCGGCGGGCGTGCGCGCTGGCTCAGTTCAGCCAGCGCGAGGTGCGCCTGACGCGCGCCCAGGCCGGTCAGCGTGTAGTAGCGGCGGGCCGGGCGGCCGGCCTCGCTCGGGTCGATGTCCTCGTCATCACCCGCGATCCATCCAGCCCCCTCAAAGCGCCGAAGCGCCGGATAGAGGGAGCCGCTAGATACCTGAGCCTTCTTCATCAGCTCTGCACCGAAGTGGGGGGAGTCCGGGTCTTCAAGAAAGGCCTGGAGCAACCTCACGACGGCTGGCGTGAGTTTGATATCCACGGGGCGAGCATCCCTTAGTCCGCTCCCGACATAGGTCTGATCTGCACATCCGTCACCCGAATTGGGTACTGGTGGGCGAGGAAATACCCACGGTCGTCTCGTGGCTGCCTGCTGATGGACCTGTCAGCTGACGCCCGACCTCCAGGAGGAGCGATCGAAGATGGGCCCTGAATGAGAGTTCTGTGATGGTTCGCCGGATTTCAGGTTGAGTTGGGGTCCGGGGTGGCTGGTGCGGCTTGGGCGGGGATGAACAAGCCGGGTTCGGGGTCGGCGAGGATGTCGCGGTCGACCAGGCGCTTGAGCTTGGCGCGGACGCTCTCGGTGTGCCGTGGCTCGGTTCCGATGCCCAGGATCTCGCAGACCTCCTTCGCGCGGAGCCCGTGTCCGGCCTGGCCGAAGGCGGCGAGGACTTCGCGGTAGCCGGGCGGCAGCGGCTCGGGCGGTTCGATGCCGTCCTCGACGGCAAGGTCCAGCATCGTCTCGCGGGTGATGTCCAGGCGTTCCAGGGTGCGTTCGGCCGCGGCGAGCTGTCCGGTCAGGAGCGCGATCTGCTCACGCAGCTGTCCGGCCGTCTCGCGTACCAGCCGCTGCCGGGCCTCGATCTTGTCCAGGAGATGCTTCACCGGCGCTCCTGCTCATCGGGGGCGCGGGGTGCCGGGCGGGTCGCGCCAGGTCACGGTGGCGGTGCGGGTGAGGCGGCGGAGCATGACGTCGGTCATCGACCAGTGGATCCAGGCCGCCGAACTGGCCGGCCTGGTCTCGTAGTCACGCACGAGACGCCTGTGCAGCATGAGGGTGCCGAGCGTCTGCTCGACCACCCACCGCTTCGGCTCCGGCGTGAACCCCTTCGTCCCTGGATCGCGCTGGACGATTTCCACGTCGATGCCGAGGCGGGCGCCGTGCTCCACGACGGCCTCCTTGAACCCGGCATCCACCCACGCCTTGGTCACGGTGGGCGCGCTCTTGGCGATCCTGTCGAGCAGGGCGATGCCGATGGCGTTGTCGTGCACGCTCGCCGCTACCACGATCACGGCGATGACCAGCCCGAGAACGTCGGCGGCTATCCCTCTTTTCCGGCCCGGGCTCCGCTTGCCCGGATCCAGCCCGGTCGTCTCCTTCGGCGCGTTCACTGAGGCCCGCACGGTCTGGGAGTCCAGCACGACGGCGGAGGGGTCCTCGCGCCGCCGGCGCATCTCCCGGGCCAGACAGCGCAGCAGCTCGTGGATGGTCTCGGCGGTCCCGTCGTCGCGCCAGAGACCGAAGTAGTAGTACGCCGCGCTCGTGGGCGGCAGGTCGTGGGGCAGATAGCGCCACTGGCAGCCGGTCCGGGCCTGGTACAGCAGCGCGTTGACGATCTCCCGCATGGCGTACTGCCCCTCGTGCCCGCTGACCGAGGGATGCTTCGCCTTCCACGCGGTAATGACCGGCCGGATCAGCTCCCAGGCTTCGTCCGACATGTCACTCGGGTACGGCTCGCGTCCGTCCACGCCCACAGCGCACCGCGTCCTCGGCTGGCCGGGAAGCCCTGGAACCGGACAACCCGCCCTCAAGCACTACGACTCCGCCGAGCACTCGCAGAACACCCACTCAGTAGGCTGACGTGCCGAACAATGGAGGCACTGCACATGAGTTTCCGCCTGAAGGCGATCACCCGCGAGGAGCACCTGGCTTTCGTCACGGCCCGGCCCTCGGCGAGTCACATGCAGGTCCCCTCTTGGGGGGATGTGAAACCGGACTGGCGGGCTGAGAGTCTGGGGTGGCTCGATGACAACGACCGCCTCGTCGGCGCGGGGCTGGTGCTGTTCCGGCCATTACCGAAGCTCAGGCGCTACCTTGCCTACCTGCCTGAAGGGCCGGTCATCGATTGGGACACGCCGGATCTTCAGCGATGGCTGGAGCCGATGCTCGCCTACCTCAAGGCCCAGGGCGCGTTCTCAGTGAAGATGGGCCCGCCCGTCGTCGCCCGCCGCTGGAGCGCGGAGGCAGTCAAGGCCGCTATCGCCGACCCGCAGGCCAGACAACTGCGTGATGCAGAGGCCACCGTGCACGAGCCGCGGGCCTTCGACATCGCTGACCGGCTACGCCGGATGGGCTGGCATCAGGCCGAGCCCGGCAGCGAGGACGGCTTCGCCGCCGGCCAGCCGCGCTATGTGTTCCAAGTCCCCTTCGCAGAGCGGCCGCTGGCGGATATCCTTCGAGGACTCAACCAGCAGTGGCGCCGGAACATCAAGAAGGCTGAGAAGGCTGGCGTCAAGGTCGTCCGCGGCGGCTACGACGATCTGCCCGCCTTTTACGACATCTACGTGGAGACCGCCGAACGCGACCGGTTCATCCCGCGCCCGCTGGCGTACTTCCAGCGCATGTGGACTGCGCTGACGGCCGAGGACCCCAACCGCATGCGCCTCTACCTCGCCCACCACGAGGGCGAAGTGCTCGCGGCGGCGACGATGCTGACGGTTGGCGAGCACGTCTGGTACTCCTACGGTGCTTCCACCAGTCGCAAGCGCGAGGTCCAGCCGAACAACGCCATCCAGTGGCGGATGATGTCCGACGCCCACGAACTCGGCGCGAGTGTCTATGACTTCCGGGGTATCACCGACACCCTGGACGAGAGCAACCACCTACTCGGCCTGCTCCGATTCAAGGTTGGCACCGGCGGCCAGGCCGTGGAATACCTCGGCGAGTGGGACTTCCCGCTCAACAAGCTCCTGCACAAGGCCCTCGACCTCTACATGTCCCGGCGCTGAGTTCGACGGCGGTACATCTTCACAGCCCCGGAACGGAGCCGGGCTCTCCAGTGCCATGCCTGTCAGGGACGTAGCCCGAGAGGACCCGGGACCGCCCAGCTACCGGCACCCCGCCACCACCACCTCAAGCGCCCAATAGAGGGGGATGGGCTGCTTCACCCCATCCCATGTGGAGGCCCCTTCCGACTCTCTTGAAGGCAACGGCAACGGCAACGGCAACGGCAACGTCTTCGGAGACGGGCGAGGCGATGGACGGCTGTCTGCCCTTTGCGGCAAACGAGGACTAGCTGGACTGGGAGATCCTCTGAGGGACAGAGATGAGCCTCAGGCCATGAAGAACAAGTTCAGAGCCTGCCCCACTGCGACAGCTGATCCGCGATCGCCGACCACACGTGGAGAGCTTCTGCTTGACGACTCCAGCTCAGTACGTGTGCCAGCTGGATGCAGCGTCCCCTGTCTGCAACGATCCCAGCCGGAAGGCGAGTTGAGCCGACGCTTCCGTATCCCCGCGGTCGGCCTGGCGCACGAAGGACCCCAGCGTGTGCAGGTCCCGGATCGCGACGAGGGTTGCGGTGCCCGGCCACTGGGTGAGGTCGTAGCCGTACGCCGTCGAGAACGCTCGGAGCTGGGCGGCTGTGCGGCCGAAGCGCACCCCTTGGAAGGTGTTCGCGAGGTCCAGTTCGCGCGGACCGTAGGCCGCCTCGTCCCAGTCGCCGAGGCGTGCCAGCGAGTCTTTGTCGTCCCACAGGGTGTTGCCGGGGTAGGCGTCCCCGTGGATCAGGCCGTGGCCCAG
>NZ_JBHYJI010000118.1:0-8600 GCF_042740435.1 Streptomyces sp. NPDC059002
ACTACAGCCTCACTGCTTGATCCTGGCCGTCACTCCAGAGGATCCGCACCCATTGCCTGTGCTGCATCGGCTGCGTGTGCTGCATCGGCTGTGCCATCTGCGGATCCCACCAAGGCGATGAAGGCGTCCTCTAACGAGGGCGCACGGTGTCCGGAATCGGCGCCTTCGGCTCCTGCGGAGCGCACGGTGCCGTACCGCTCCGCGAGGTCGCGCGGGGCGGCGAACTGCAGCAGACGACCGCGGTCGAGGATCATCACTCGTTGGCAGTTGCGCTCCAGTTCCTCGACGTAGTGACTGGTCCAGAGCACGGTCGTGCCGTGGCGGCGGCGGAGCTCGCCAAGGAGGGCCCATACCTGGCGGCGGCCGTTGACATCGAGGCCCGCCGAGGGCTCGTCGAGGAGCAGCAGGCGAGGGTTGCCAAGGAGCGCCCTGACCACCTGCAGTCGTCCCATCTCGCCACCGGAGAGGGTGAACACGAGCCGGGATGCCTTGGTGGTGAGGGCAAAGGCGCGCAGCAGTTCGTCGACCGTGTCTCGTGCGTGCCGCCAGCGGAGGCCTTTGAAGTTGGCGGCGATCCGGAGATTGTCGAGGGCGGTGAGCATCATGTCGAAGGGTTCTGACTGGTGCACGACGCCGATGTGCCGCTTGCCCGCCCCGCCGCGGGCGCGGGGGTCGGTGCCGAACACCTTGATGCTGCCGTTCGTGGGTAGGGTGACGCCGCAGATCAGCTTGGTGAGGGTGGTTTTGCCCGCCCCGTTCGGACCGAGCAAGCCGATGACGGCTCCCGGTTCGACGGAGAAAGAGAGTCCGTCTACGGCGTTGTGCAGCATGCCTGGGTACCGTTTTACGAGCCCTGAGGCGCGTACGGCGGGGGTCATGCGACCAGCCCCAGTGCGTGCAGCCCTTCGAGGAAGGTCCGTACGTCCCGTTCGACGACGGCCCGTTTGACGGAGTCGTCGCCGGCGTGGCGTCGGACCATCTCAGTGGTCAATTCGTCGAAGCTGCAGCCTTCCGCGAGCAGCAGCCAGATCTCAGCGGCGGTGGCGTTGAGCGTCCGGAACTGCCCGGACCCGGCGTCGTAGAGCCGGACCTCGCCTTCGTCGGGGATCCAGATCACGTCGGAGGCGATCGTGGTACGCGGGCTGGCGGGGGGCGTGGCGGACTCCATCAGCTGACTCCTACCAGGGGCAGTCGTAGGCGCCCTGCGGTGCGCCAGTCCTCGTACACAGGATGAGTAGAGTCGTTGCTCACCAGGCGCGGGCGCATCATCTCGTCCTGGAAAGCATGCAGTTGATCTCGGGTTGCTCCGACCGAGAGCCACCAGTTGGTCACCATGGAATGGCGCAGCATTCGGCACAGGTGTCGGCCGTTGTGGTGGATGTCGCCCGTCTCCGCCATGTGGTAGCCGCGGCACCCACCCCCGCAAGCCCCCCGAATGTAGCAGTGGCGGCAGTCCTTGAGGTTTTCGCCCTCGAAGACGCTGCTTGCCCGCAGATCAGCGAGGAGGGGAGAGTCGAATATTTCCGTGAGCCTCTGCGTGCGTACGTTGCCTGCACGTTGGTTCGTCGCGGTGACGAGTTTGCACGGATAAACGTCCCCAAGGGAGTCGACGTATATTTCCGTGCCACCCATGCCACAATTTCCCTTGATTGAGCAGGGTTTACTGGCCTTGGGGCCATCTGGAAGCAACTTGTCGGCCTCGGGTCGCGTCCACATGAACTCCTGGATTTTCTGGAAGTGACGCCAGCCGAAGTTGAAAGTATCCGTGGTGGCCCGCCCGAGGTTCGAGTGGTACATCGTCCGTACGCGCTGCACTCGGAATGCGGAGACGAACTCGGCCATTTTATCGAGGTGTTCGACGTTGTCCTCGGTGATCACGTGGTTGATGACTGGAGTGACGCCCGCTTCATTGAGTAGCTGGAGGGCATGTGAGGTGCGGGCAAACGTACCCTTCCCGCGGGTACGTTCGTGCAGCTCTGCCGTACCCCCGTCCATACTCATGGTCACCGTCTGGAACAGGTCCGCAATGCGCCGCGCGATCTCGGGCTTACGGATCATGGTGCCATTAGTGATGATGTTGAGAGTCAGGCCACGAGCCCTGGCGTATTCGGCAATCTCGAAGAGGTCCTTGCGCAGCATGGGCTCGCCGCCGGTGAAGATGAGGAGCTGCACACCCATGTCGGCGATCTGATCCACGAGAGCGAGCGACTCGCCGGTGGAGAGCTCGCCTGGCAGACACTTCTCCGAGGACGCGTAACAGTAGGGACAGCGCAGGTTACAGCCGTCCGTGATTGCGTAGTACACCATGCTGAGCTGCGGATCCGGAGTGAGTACCTTTGGCTTGCGCCCGGGCAGGTAAACGAGCCACTTGAGGATCAGCTTGGCGAGCACGCGCTCGACCGTGCTTGCGTGGCTGGTCCGCTGCTGCCCCGCACCTGTGCGCCCTGAGCCGGCCAGTGCCGAAAGCACCTCTGCCTCCCGCTCGGTGAGCAGGCACCAGGATGCCAGCTCAGGGTTGGCGACCAGGCGGTCGCGGCTCGCGGGCGAGCGGAAATAGACGAGATCTTCGGGTACGACAAGGTCGTCCCACATATCCAGCAGTTTCACCTTCACCTCACTGTGGCCAGGTTCGGCGGACCGGGGCGGGACCAATCGATGTAGGCCCCACCCCGCGGCTTGAATGCGCCTCAGACCTCCACGTCGTCGTCGCCGAAGCCGGAGCCACCACCGGCCCCACCGCTGCAGCCGCAATCACAGGGCATCTGAACGGTGAGTTCCACCGGAAGGATCTGCGGGGTGACCCATTCGGAGCGTTCCATGTTGTGACCTCACTTCTTGACTGGAGTTTTTGGTTTCGGGGCTGCGGACGTCGGCTAGACCATCAAAGTGCCACTGATCAGGAGCGCGATGACGTTCGAGATCGCCCCCCCCGTTAGCCAAGGTGCTCTAACCGCGATCTCCTCTGAGCCGCATTTCGCTCAACGGCCTTCAGTACTCAGACCTCGATGCGTAGCACTTCCAGACAGCGTCAACCACAGGCCTCAAGGCCGCCGATACGCACCAACTGGCCGCATTCAAATAGCGGTTGGCCAGTGCGACGCGATAGGACATAGCGAGTGTGCAGGCGCGTCGGCGCTCACGCACGTGGTGTTCCACTCAGTGGACTCGTTGAGGCTTTTGAACCATCGAGCGACATGAGGGAGGCGCCAGTGAGCCCTTTCCAACTTGACGCGGTGGGTCGGTAGTTGGGCTGGGGCCGGTGTCGGGACGTGAAGAAGCTCCTGGCAGATGGGTTCACGACCAAGATCACCTGTCTGCCAGGAGCTTCCGCGTGCTGGTCCACCCGTGCGGTGTCGATGTGTCCACCGAGAGTCTGCGCCACCTGTCGGCCTGCCTGCGGACCAGCCGCCGGGAACGCGGTACCCGATGGCGTCGGCTGCCCGCCGGACGGCAGGCGCTGCTCGTCCTCGCGCATCCGCGTTCCGGTCACACCTATGCCCAACTCACCGCCGGGTCCGGCATCGACACCCCTACCGCCTACCGATACGCCGCGGAAGCAGTCGAAATCCTGGCCTCCCACGCACCGACCCTGGCCCAGGCGATCAGGATCATCTCCACGAAGGCGTTCGTGATCCTGGACGGCACACTGCTGCCGATCGACCGCATCGCCACCGACCGGCCTCTCCACTCCGGCCAACACACGAAACATGGCATGCATGAACGTGCAGGTCATCGCAGCCCCTTCGGGGCGACCACGGCGGGCCTCACCCGCGCTGCCGGGCGCAGTTCACGACATCAAGGCCGCCCGGACACACGGCATCATCGATGCCCTGGCCGAAGCACGCGTGCAGTGCTGGGCAGACAAGAGCTGCCGAGGAGCCGACGGCACCGTCCGCCTTCCCTCCTGGGGACGGCGGGAGACGCTGTCCACAGGTCAGCAAGCCGTCAACCGCTCGCACGCCGAAATCCGCGCACTCGTCGAGCAGGCCATGGCCGGCCTCGGTCCACTGTTCGGGTGCGTTGAGCCGGTACTGGATGGGGATGAGGCCGAGCTGTGATGCCTGACGGGCCCGGTGAGGGTCTTCGCATCCTCAGGTTGAGGAGGCCAACTCCAAGGTGAGGACGGCCTCGACCAGGTCGGTGATGCGGATGGTACTGCGCATCCCCCAACCCGACCCAGCACTCCCCCTGCCCCTCGAAGCGCTGACTACGACGGGTTGACGCAGATCCACTCCCCCCGACCTGCCAGCGATGCCCCGGCCCCACTGGCAGACCGGCGCACCGGAGTGTGCGGACTCACTCCTCGCCGGTGTGCACCCTGCGCAGCCAGGCGAACAGCATCCGGAGGGCGACACCGCAGCCAGCACACCACGCCCACCCCTCCGTCAGGAGCATGTGCAGGCCGTCCTGCCACTGGATGTAGATCGCCAAGGATCCAACTCCGCACGTCAGGGCAGCGTTTACACGGGAATCAGAAGCGAGCAGCCAGTCGACCGGAACCCAGAGAGGGACAGCCATATCCCCTATCCGCATCCTGATCGCCGCGAACACAAACCCGGCTGCGTAGCGCCTCTGTCGCTCCGGGGAGAGCGTGACCCCATTCTCCGGATCGCCTGCCAGAAGCGAAGCCCACTCTTCCCGAAGGTGTGCCCGGCTGCTCCCGGCAATGACCGCTGCCAGATTAAGGGCGCTGCTCGCGGCAGCCTTTCTCGGCCGCCGCTCCGATACCACCGCCTCTGGCTCACCGTCCTCGTCGTCGGCCGTCGTATCCGCACGCAGCGCAGTCCCCGGCAGGCCGATCACAGCAAGCAGGATGCCCCCGGCGGTAAGCGCGCCGAACAGCCAGCCCGCAGAGAGCAGAGTGTCCGCGAACTTCGGTTCGGGGTCGAGAATCTTCATGAGATAGCCGACGAGCAGGAAGGTCGCGGTGGCGGTCCCGAAAAGGACCGGCAAGAGGATCGCGACCACCGTAATGAGCCTGGCCTTGCCCAGGGGCTCCGGAGATTGCTCTTCGGGCTGCCCTTGCTGCGTGTCGGTCACGACGGGCCCCCCTCGCCGGCAGCGGGCAGGCCAAACAGGCGAGGCTTACGCTGGCTCGCCTCGTGCGCTGCGAGCTGCCCGGCGGCGGTCAACTCGTAGAAGTACCGCTTCGGCCGACCGGGATGTGCACCGCTCTCTGCCTGGCGCGTCGCCCAACCGGCGACGACCAGCCGGTCGAGGATGGGGTAGACGGTGCCGGAGCCGAGATCGGCCTCCTCGCAGATCTTCAACCCCCAGGCAGGGTCGTCCGGCGTGGACGCCAGCAGCACCTTGATCACCTCAAGTGTGGGGCGCGTCAAGCGAATTGAGGCCATGAGGTGAGTGTCGCAGCCCACCTGGCGTATGTCGAGAACGACAGATGAACGGCCATGGCAACCTCGACTCCAGTTCCGAATCCGCCCGTTCACCGCATCACGCGCGCCGCGGCCGGACATGATGCCCGGCATGAAGCCGGAGACGAAGCGCAAGCCGACCTGGACAGCCTGAGCCGCAGGAGCCGTCCTCTTCGTAGCAGCCCTCACCTGGAGGCCCTGACCCATCGAAGGCCACCACCTGCGCGCGCACGGCAAACTCCTCTCCTCCGCCGGGATCATCACCACCGGCTTCCGCACCACGCTCGTCGCCGTGGGGTTGGCGCCATCGGCGGTGTCGGCCTCTGGCACAAACATCACGACCATGAACTCTCGCGGCTTCAGGTCCAGTAGGCACAGAACCGGTTCGAGCTAGCGCAGGAGCAATCCGAGCACGCCCAGGAACAGTCCGCCCACACACAGGCCGAAAACCGCGAACAAGCCAAGCTCACCCGAGAAACCCCGCCACTCGAGACGCACCGCCTTCGCGGGAACCGAAGAGGCCGGTTTTCATTCGCCATTAGGCGGGCGGCTCGGTGGACACACCGAGCCGGTCGGACCTGCGCTGCGGAGTCAGAGGGCGTAGGTGCTCGGCCGTCTGTCCTCGAGCGGGGCGATCGACGCTCCGTCGTCGAAGACGAGGCGTTTGCCACGGAAACGGTCGAGATCGATCCGAGCCGTCAGCACTTCCTCACACCGGGCTTGCTGAACAGCGAGGACTTCGCCATTGGGTGCAACGATCTGGCTGAATCCGAGAAAGTCTGTTGCCTTTTCGCTGTCGGGTCGATTCGCCACCAACAGATAGACCAGGTTCTCGGCCGCGCGTACCCGCGCGAAATGCTCGGCCAGAATGCGCGACTGCACCGGCCAGATGGTGGGCAGCGCGATGATGTCTGCACCGGAAAGTGCAAGCGTGCGAGCAACTTCGGGGAATCTCGTTTCATAGCAGATCATCACGCCCAAGCGCCCCAACGGCGTGTCGAAGACCGAGACACCCGACGCGGGAGGTTCGTCCACGAACAGGTCCGCCCCCAGCGGCGGCAAGTGAGCTTTGCGGTGGACCCCGGCGTGCCCCTGGGGGCCGATTACGAACGCCGAGTTGTACAGGCCGCCACCGTCCTTCTCGAGAGCACCGACAACCAGATGCAGATTCAGCCGGGCCGAGAGTTCGGCGACTGTTGCCAGTTCGGGGCCGTCGGCCGCGACAGCGACGGCCTCAGCTTCGCCGCGAGAATCGAATAAGTAACCCGTCAGGCAGCATTCGGGGAATACGATCAGCTCGACCCCCGCGCTCGCCGCCGCCTCGGCCGTTTCCGTTATCCGCCGTAGGTTTGCATCGATATCACCTGGCACACAGCCGATTTGAGCCACAGCAACCGATCTTGAGCTGTCCACGATGCACCACTCCCCATTTCGCTGACCGGGTACGTGCTCCGCGGCTGCACGCAAGTGCTGTAACGATGCACATACCAACTACCCACTCGGCAACGATGCATTCAAGATCGAAGAGTGTCAAGGAATCACACCCAGTTCACTCGGTAGCCTGCGACCGTCAGCCGCTGATCCACGCAGCGTGACAAGCTGTTGGGCACATAGCTTGCAGGTCTTCTCGCGGATCTCGATTGCCCATCAACAGTGGCGCCCTTCACCCCTTTGAACAGCGCAAATCCCTGGACTGGGCCCGGGGCTGAATCCATGCCGCAGCAGGTTCCGGATCCGGCAGTGAGCTCAACCCTCGAGCAGCCGGTCGTACTCGACCCAGACCCCGACACGGCCCGCAGCCCGGCCCGAGCCCACATCGCCGACTACCTCGCGAGATCGGCCCGGACGGTGAGCTATGAGCCGGCCGATCTCGCGATCGGCCGGTTCCGGGGCGAGCTGACCACGGAGGCGCATCTGGCCGCCGACGGCAACGGCCGCGGCTTGGCGGTGCTGTTGAGCGCGGGCCAGGCTGGTGATGCGCCGATGATGCCCGCAGTGCTCGAGGCGATCGCCGTGCCGCGGCTGGTCGGCGGTCCACCGCGTCGCAACCCTGACCGGGTGCTCGCCGGCCGAACTCTGGCACCCGCTTTGATCGGGTAAGGATGCGCAGCCCTCCCCTGATATGGTTCTCACGCACGCATGGCCGGTGGAAACCCCAGGTCAGACGGGCATCGGGACGTGGCGCAGCTTGGTAGCGCACTTGACTGGGGGTCAAGGGGTCGCAGGTTCAAATCCTGTCGTCCCGACCAATGTTTCACGCAGGTCGGAGACCGTTTCCGCAGAAGCGAGAAGACGGCCTTCAGCGTTCTTCGGGGCGCTGGTCGCAGTGCGATCACCCTCCATCCGCGAAGGGCACACGTACTACGTGCGCGGCGGCATACGCACATGGCCTTGCCCGCCCCCCGGTCCCCCTCGCTGTGCGGGCGCCCGCGAACAGAAGACCCCAGGGGGAAGTGAGGTATGCCAGTGATTTGCGTTGGAGGCATGATCGGAATCGGCAAGACGAGTGTCGCCGAACTGATCGCCAAGGAGCTGGGCAGCGAAGTCTTCTACGAAAGCGTGGAAGACAACCCGATCCTGCCGCTCTTCTACACGGCGAGCCCCGAGGAGATCCAGGCGAAGCGCTACCCCTTCCTGCTCCAGCTCTACTTCCTGCAGACGCGGTTCGCCTCGATCAAGGAGGCGTACAAGAAGGGCGACAACGTCCTCGACCGGTCCATCTACGAGGACTGGTACTTCGCCAAGGTCAACCACGAATTGGGTCGGATCAGCTCCCTCGAAATGCAGGTGTACGAGGGACTGCTCAACGAGATGATGCGCGAGATCGACGGCCTGCCCTACCGCAAGGCACCGGACCTCATGGTCTACCTCAAGGCGGACTTCGAGATGGTGCTGCACCGGATCGGGCTGCGGGGCCGCGATTTCGAACAGGACGAGAGCCTCGTCGCGTACTACCGGACACTATGGTCCGGCTACGACGACTGGGTGCACAAGCACTACTCGGCCAGCGAGGTCCTCGTCATCGACATGACGCACACAGATGTGGTGAACAATCCCGAGGACGCTGCTCGCGTGGTGCAGGAGGTCAGGGACGTCCTGGCGGAGGCCCGCCTCCGAGCTTGAGAACTCGTAACAGGATCTTGGGGGGCGTGACCGAGGCTGGCCAGGCTCCCGCCCCCCCCCATTACTTTCTACGTAGCCCCGCAACGGGGTTACCGGCCTTCGGAG
>NZ_JBHYJI010000119.1:0-8029 GCF_042740435.1 Streptomyces sp. NPDC059002
CGGGAGAGCGCCCCATCGACGTACGCACGCCCAGAACTCAGAAGAACACCGACCGGCGCTGCACGAGCAGCTTGTACAGCGAGTGCTGGATCTGCTCCCGCACCTGATCCGTCAGGTTGAACATCAGCATCGGGTCGTCCGCCGCCTCCGGCGGATAGCCGTCCGTCGGGATCGGCTCCCCGAACTGGATCGTCCACTTCGTCGGCAGCGGCACCGCGCCCAGCGGACCGAGCCACGGGAACGTGGGCGTGATCGGGAAGTACGGGAACCCGAAGACCCGCGCGAGGGTCTTCGCATTGCCGATCATCGGGTAGATCTCCTCCGCCCCGACGATCGAGCACGGCACGATCGGCGACCCCGTCCGCAGCGCCGTCGAGACGAAGCCGCCGCGCCCGAACCGCTGCAGCTTGTACCGCTCGCTGAACGGCTTCCCGATGCCCTTGAAGCCCTCCGGCATCACACCGACCAGCTCGCCCCGCTCCAGGAGCCGCTCCGCGTCCTCCGCACAGGCCAGGGTGTGACCGGCCTTGCGGGCCAGCTCGTTGACCACCGGGAGCATGAAGACGAGATCCGCGGCGAGCAGCCGCAGATGCCTCCCCTGAGGGTGGTTGTCGTGCACCGCGACCTGCATCATCAGGCCGTCGAGCGGCAGCGTCCCGGAGTGATTGGCGACGATCAGCGCCCCGCCGTCGGCGGGGATGTTCTCGATGCCCTTCACCTCCACGCGGAAGTACTTCTCGTAGAAGGGGCGCAGCAGCGACATCAGGACCTGGTCGGTGAGCTCCTCGTCGTAACCGAAGTCATCGACCTCGTACTCCCCCGTCAGCCGCCGGCGCAGGAACGCGAGCCCGCCCGCGATGCGCCGGTCCCAACCGCCGCCCCGCTGCTCGGGCACCGGCTTCCCCGGCTCCGCGCGCTCCGCCCGCGGCTCCCCGTCCTGCTGCCCGGGCAGCGTCTTGACCTCGCTCACGGCCCCGGGTTCGCCCGTGCGCCGGGGACCTGACCTGCGGCGCGCGGAGCGCTGCGCACCCCCGCGCGACCGGTCGTCGTCGAACGGAATGACCTTGGCGTCCGCCATCGTTGACGCTCTCCTCAGTTGGCGCTCTGGTGGCCACCCACGAGGGGCAGCGCGGCGATCCGGTCGACTGCCCCCGCGAGGGCACTGGGCGGCAGCAGTCCCGGACCCCGGCTGCGTACGAAGTCCGCGAAGGTCTCCGCGGTCGTGTACTTCGGCCTGAACCCCAGTGTCTCGCGCATCTGCCGGGTGGCCACGACCCTGCCGTGGGTGAGCAGCCTGATCTGCTCCGGCGAGAAGTCCGTCGCGCCGAGCGTGCGCAGCGCCGAGCCGACCCAGGTGACGGCCGGCAGGAACAGCGGCACGGTGGGGCGGCCGAGCCGCCGCGAGCACTGCGAGAGCAGCAGCTGGCCGTCGCCCGCGATGTTGAACGTGCCGCTGTTGAGCGTCCCGCGCTCCGGATCGTGCGAGGCGAGGCGCAGCACCTCGATCACATCGTCCTCGTGGACGAACTGCAGGCGCGGGTCGTAGCCGAACACGGTCGGCAGGACCGGCAGCGAGAAGTACTCGGCGAGCGGGGACTCGGCGGCGGGACCCAGGATGTTCGCGAAGCGCAGTACGCACACCGCGACATCGGGGCGGCGCCGCGCGAAGCCGCGCACATAGCCCTCGACCTCGACGGTGTCCTTGGCGAAGCCGCCGCTGGGCAGGGACTTGGGCGGCGTGGTCTCGGTGAAGACCGCGGGGTCCTTGGGCGCGGAGCCGTACACGCTGGTGCTCGACTTCACCACGAGCCGCTTCACGCTCGGCGACTTCTGGCACGAGCCGAGCAGCTGCATGGTGCCGATGACGTTGGTCTCCTTGACCGAACCCCGGCCGCCCCGGCCTATCGCGGTGGCCGTGACATCCATGTGCACGACCGTGTCCACGGCGTACTCGGCGAGCACCTTGGCGATCGCGGGCTGCCGGATGTCGGCCTGCACGAAGTCGGCGCCGCCCAGATGGTGCTCGGGAGGCACCGCGTCGACGGCGATCACCCGGTCGACCTCGGGGTCGCGCTGGACGCGTCGGACGAACCGTCCGCCCAGCTGCCGGGCCACTCCGGTCACGAGCACGACCTTGCCCAAGATCAGCGCCTGCCTTTCCCCAACCCTCGCCGCGCACCGTCGGCTGTGTCCCGGCCCACGCTAGCGGGTGGATGTTGCGCTGTGATGACCGTGCGCTGCGGGTAGTGATGACGGACACAGGAGTACGTACGGTTCAAGCCGCCGAGAGTGCCCCGCAGGGGCGCGGGGCTGTGACACATGCGGCTCCGTCGCGTGGGCGCGACCAGCCCCGACCGGCCCGAGGACGACGCACTCCATTTCCCGCGGAGCGTTCGGAAAACACCGAAGCCCTCCCGCCGGACGGCGGGAGGGCTTCGAAACACGCTGTTGCAGCGGTCGCTTACTTCTTGTTGCGACGCTGAACGCGGGTGCGCTTCAGCAGCTTGCGGTGCTTCTTCTTGGCCATCCGCTTACGCCGCTTCTTGATAACAGAGCCCACGACTACCCTCGCTCACTTCTCTTCACTCGGTGCGGGGCAGCAGACTGGGCCCACACGACCTACGTCGGCCTAGCCTACCCGTCCCTGCGTGAGGGACGTAATCGAGGTCCGATGGACCCAGCCGGACCCTGCGGCGAGGGGCCCTGAGGCCCCTGCGCTCATCCTGCCTCGACCCCCACATACGACTCGCGGAGGTACTCGTGAACCGCCTGCTCCGGTACCCGGAAGGACCTTCCGACCCGGATGGCGGGCAGATGACCGCTGTGTACCAACCGGTACACAGTCATCTTGGACACTCGCATCACCGAGGCGACTTCCGCCACGGTCAGGAATGCGACCTCGTTCAGCGGCCTTTGGTCTGCAGCCATGACACCCCACCTGAACCTTCCGCACATGACGGGCACCGGCTTCCCCTTCCGGTGACTCTTCGTCCCTGCGCGCTCACTCCCCAGACTAGGGGCGGATGATGCGAGTGGGGAAGAGGAGCAGCCATCGGCCGCCTACTGTGACAGACACGCTCGATTGAGTACATAGCGAGTAAGCGGTCGGTAGTAATCAGACCGCACAGCGTCATCAAGCGGAACGACGACGGACACCTGCCCCTCGGCCTCTCCGACGAACAGCGCGGGATCGTCCGTATCCGCCAGACCGATCGCCTCAAACCCCAGCTGACCTGCCCCGCAGACCCATCCGTGGTCCCCGACGACCAACTCGGGAAGCGGTCCCCCGGCCTCCGCAGCGGCATCGAGGACGGCCCGAACCGGCAAGGGTGAGTGGGTATGTGCGCCGGTCTCACTCCCGGTGGGACGCACGCCGGGTTCGCGCACCAGCGCGACTCCTTGTACGTAGTCAAGGTTGTACGTGCGTAGGCCGAACCGGGTCGTTATGTCGACACTGTTGCCCTGCGCGGGAGTGAGGACGGTGCATCCCGCCGCCGACAACGCGTCCGCCAACGCGGCGTAGAACCCGAGGAGTCGGTGCGGATGACCGGTCCCGAAGAGCACCGGAAGCCGCCTCCTGGCCGCCTCCGCGAGCCGCTCCGCGAAGGCGTCGAGCGCCGTCAGCGTCCGCTCCGGATCGATGACGTCGGCCCCCGTGGTGTGCCGGGGATCGGCCGAGACCCCGCACTTGTCCGCCATCAGCCGCAGCAGATCACCGGGACCCCAACTCCACTCGGGATCAAGCCCGAGCAGTATCCGCGGGTCCCGCGCCGCGAAGAGCCGATAACTCCGCAGACTCTCTTCCCGCGAGGTGGCCACAGGCCCGGCCAACCGAGCCGCCAACAGATGCGCGCGCAGCGCTCCCGTGCTCAACACGCTGCCGATGCTGGCGCATCAGCCCCACGCAGACCCCCAAAACCCCGGAAAGCCCCCACAGTTGGCGTAACGCGGGCACAATGATTCAGCGCCTCCGCAATTCCAGCCCCTGCGGTGCTCTGATGGGGGAAAGCCCCCTACGCCAACAGCCCCCGCAAGGGAAACGCCGCCCGCCGAGCCGCGAGCACGGCCTGGTCGAGCCGATCGGCGGGGTCGTACCCCGACTCCCACCCCTGCCAGACCACGGGCCACCGCCCATCGGTCATCCGCATGGGCCCCAACTGCCGTGTCCGCGCATACACTTCCTGCCGCCACGCCTCCGGAATCATCGCGGAGGGCTCCACGGGCCGCCCCGCAGCGACGGACACAAGATGCGTCCACGACCGCGGCACCACATCCACCACGGCATACCCCCCGCCCCCCAGTGCGACCCAGCGCCCCTCGGCGTACTCATGGGCCAGCTCGTGACAGGCGACCTGCACGGCACGCTGCGCGTCCAGCGATACGGCGAGGTGCGCGAGGGGATCCTCGAAGTGCGTGTCGGCCCCGTGCTGCGTCACGAGCACCTGCGGCCTGAACTCCGCGAGCAGCTCGGGCACCACGGCGTGGAACGCCCGCACCCACCCGGCGTCCGCCGTCCCCGCGGGCAGCGCGACATTGACCGCCGACCCCTCCGCGACGGAGTCCGCCCCCGTCTCCTCGGGCCACCCGGTCTGCGGGAACAGCGTCCGCGGATGCTCGTGCAGGGAGATCGTCAGAACCCGCGGGTCCTCCCAGAACGCCGCCTGCACACCGTCCCCGTGATGCACGTCGACGTCCACATAGGCGACCCGCTCGGCGCCGAGCTCCAGCAGCCGTGCGATGGCCAGCGCGGCGTCGTTGTAGATGCAGAACCCGGACGCGGCCCCCGGCATGGCATGGTGCAGCCCGCCCGCGAAGTTCACCGCGTGCAGGGCCTCCCCGCGCCACACCGCCTCGGCCGCCCCCACGGACTGCCCGGCGATCAGCGCCGACACCTCGTGCATCCCGGCGAAGGCCGGGTCGTCCTCCGTGCCGAGCCCGTAATCCCCGCGCGCGGAGGCGGGGTCGGCGGAAGCGGCCTTGACCGCCTCCACATAGTCCTCGCGGTGCACGAGCCGCAGCGTCGAATCGCCGGCCCGCTTGGCCGCGACCACGTCGAGCTCCTGGTCGAGCCCGAAGGCACCGACCAGACTTCGGGTCAGACCGAGCCTGACCGGGTCCATGGGGTGACCCGGGCCGAAGTCATAGCCCGTTACTGCCTCGTCCCACATCAGCTGTGCGCGGCCGCTCATGCCCGTCACCGTATCGGTCCGCTTCCGGGGCGAAGGAGCGGGCGTACAACAAGGTCACAAGCACCAACACCATGGGAACGAGCATCGCCCCCCGGTAGTTCCACGCATCGCCGAGCCCGCCCACCAGCGGCGAACCGATCAAGAAGCCCACATAGTTGAAGACATTCAGTCGCGCGACGGCCGCATCCGAAGCCCCGGGGAACAGCCTGCCCGCCGCCGCGAACGTCTGCGGAACGATCACGCACAGCCCGAGCCCCAGCACCGTGAACCCCGCGATCCCGACCCACGCCCCCGGCGCCACCGCCACCACCGCGAACCCCAGCGCGGCCACCACCGACCCGGCCCGCACCACCGCCACGGCCCCGAACCGCCGCACACCCAGGTCCCCGAGCCCCCGCCCCAGCAGCGTCATGACCATGTAGACGTTGTACGGAACGGTCGAGACCTCCTCCGAACTCCCCAGCACGTCCTGCAGATACTTCGCGCTCCAGTTGGAGACCGTCGAATCCCCGATGTACGCGAAGCTCATCACCAGACACAGCGGAAGCAGCAGCTTGAAGACGACCGGCCCGCCCTTCCCGGCGGCCGCGGCTGCGTCCGCCGCCTCCGTCCCGGCATCGACGTACCACCGGCTCCCCACCAGCGCGGCCGGCAACAGCACCACGACAACCGGCAGATAGGACACCAACAGCGACAGATCCCAGTGCGCCCCCGCCCAGGCCAGCGAGGCCCCCGCGATCCCGCCCAGGCTGTACGCGGCGTGGAAGCCGAGCATGATGCTCCGCCCGTACGCCCGCTGAAGACTCACCCCGAGCATGTTCATGGACGCATCAAGAGCACCCACCGAAAGCCCGAACGCCCCGAGCGCCACGGCCACTTGCCACATCGCGTCCCCGGCCCCGACCCCCAACAGGGCGAGCAGCACGACGGGTTGCGACCACCTCAGCACCGCACTGGGCGGCACCCGCTTCACCAACTGCTCGGTGCCCACGCTCCCGGCCCCGGCAAGGACCGGCACCGCGGCGAGAAAGACGGGCAGCAGCCCGTCGGATATCCCGTAGCGATCCTGGATCGCCGGGATCCGCGTCACGAGCAGGGCGAAGGTCACTCCCTGCACCAGGAAGGAGAACGCCAGCGAGGCCCTGCCGCGCCGCAGCACTTCGGTCATGGCTGCAGAGCGTAAGGCCCCGGGCTACCCGTGGGTAGATGGATCACTCAACCAATTTCAGCGGCCCTGGACGTCCACCGCGACCATCTGCTCCATGGGCCCGACGGCCAGTCGGCCACTGACCAGCACGGCCAGCGTGATCGTCACCGCCGCGATCGCCCCGCCCAGCCACACCATGGTGTCGACGGGCAGCGTGTAGGCCCCCACGACCCGCAGCACGGCCTCACCGAACAGCGCCAGACCCCATACGACGGAGAACGTCCGCTCCATCCGCGCGAACCGCCCCCGCTCCGCACTCAGCCGCTCCCAGGCAGCGATCCGCGCCGCGTTCCCCTTGGTCACCCAGGGCTTGAGCCCCACGGTCATCAACGGCCGCCCGGCCAGCACCGAACCAAGAACCGCGAGCCCGACCGTGCCGGTGATCCCACTGTCCTTGGCCAGCATGAGCCGCGGATCACCGGCGACCAGGCTCAGCAGCAGCCCCACGACATTCGCGGTCAGGATCAGCGCCGCGAGCCCATTGACCCGCCGCTCCTTGACCAGCCCCCACGCCGTACGACCGGCCGGCAGCACACTGCTCCAGGCCAGCGCCGCCACGGTCCCCATCCCGAACCCCTTGCTGAGCAGGTAGTACGAGACGGTGGGCACGACCGCGTCGAGCACCAGCGGCTTCAACGACTCCACCCGCGCCTTGCGGGCGTCCGCGGCCCCGACGGTGCGGACCGGGGTGACCGTGGCAGGGGTCTCGGTGACGAGCTGGCTCATGATCGGGTTCCTCCGTCGTAGCTGTGTACGTCCCGTTCCTTCGCGACACACTCAGCTTCGCCGCCGACCCCCGTTCCCCGGCAGAAACGATCGTCCGGACCTCGCGATGACAAATGTCAGCCCGCCCCCGCACCCCGTGTCACGACCGGAGTCATCCCAGCAGGTCGGCCAACTCCCGCATGTCCCCGAAGAGTTCATCGGCCCCTTCGAGCCGTTCCGCGGGCGTCATACCGGTGAACCCGAACACATCCATCCCCGCGGCCACCGCGGCCTGCACCCCGAGCGGACTGTCCTCCACGACCACGCACTTCTCGGGCGCGACCCCCATGCGCTCGGCGGCGTACAGAAACAGATCCGGCGCCGGCTTCCCCCGCCCCACGTCCTGCGAACTGAAGATCCGCCCCTCGTCGAACCACTTGTCGAGCCCGGCCTTCCGATGCCCGACCCGAATCCGCTCATGGCTCCCTGACGAGGCCAGGCAGTAGGCGACCCCGTCGGCGGTGAGCTTCTCAAGGATCTCCACGGCACCGTCCACGGGCTGCAGCTCCCGCTCGAAAGCGGCGAACACCCGCCCGTGAAAGACATCGTCGAAGTCCGCGGGAAGCCGCTGCCCGCTCCGCTCGAGAACCAGGTCGTGTACGCGATGCATGGCAGCGCCCATGTAGTCGCGCAGGGACTCCTCGTACGAGGTGGGATGCCCGAGCTCGGTCAGATACCCGGCAAGGATCGTGTTGGAGATCGGCTCGCTGTCCACCAGGACGCCGTCATTGTCGAAGATGACCAGGTCGTATCGCATTCTTCGACCCTAAGCGCTCGCGAATGGGTCCGGAACGCAGAAAACCCCCGCACCATTGGTGCGGGGGTTTCCCATTCAAAATTAGTTCGGCGGCGTCCTACTCTCCCACAG
>NZ_JBHYJI010000120.1:0-7625 GCF_042740435.1 Streptomyces sp. NPDC059002
CAGCGCCATCACCGGTGACACCCCGCTGTTCACTGCCCTATTCAACTACCGGCACCACACCGACCAGTCCGACGGCACCACGCCGCGCGGGGAGCTGGAGGGGATCACGCTGCGGTTCGCCGAGGAGCGCGACAACTTCCCGCTCGCGCTCTCCGTAGACGACAACGGCGACGGCATCAAGCTGGCCGTCGACGCGGTGGCCCCAGTCGACTCGCGCATGGTCGGCGGCCTGATGCGCACCGCCGCGCACAACCTGGTGGCCGCGCTCGAATCGGCCCTCGACCACGGCCAGGACGTGCCGCTCAGCTCCGTCCAGGTCCTGGACGAGGCGGGGCTGCGCCAGGTGCTCGGCGCCTGGAACGACACGGCCGCCGAGGTCCCCGACGCCACCGCGGTCGCCCTGTTCGAGGCCCACGCGGCCCGTACCCCGGACGCGGTCGCGGTTGTCGCGGACGGCGTCGAGGTGACATACGGCGAACTCGACTCCTGCGCCAACCGGCTGGCGCGGCACCTCATCGAGCGGGGCGTCGGACCGGAGTCCGTCGTGGCCCTGTGCCTGGAGCGAGGGGCGGAGCTGGTCACGGCGGTGCTCGGCGTCCTGAAGGCGGGTGGCGCCTATCTGCCCGTCGACCTGGACTACCCGGCGGAGCGCATCGCGTACATGCTCGGCGACGCGGCCCCCGTGGTCGTGGTCGCCTCGCAGGACACCGCGGGGGCGGTGTCCGCCTCCGACGCCACCGTGGTCGTCCTCGACGCCGAGCCGACCGCCGCCGCGCTGGCGGGGCTGCCGCCCGAGGCAGCCCCGGCCACGAGGATCCGGCCGGAGCACCCGGCGTACGTCATCTACACCTCGGGCTCGACCGGCCGCCCCAAGGGTGTCGTCCTGACCCACTCCGGGTTCGCCAACACCATCGCGGGCCTCGCCCGCTTCGGCGCCGGACCGGGTTCGCGGGTGGCGCAGTTCGCCTCGGCGAGCTTCGACATCTTCTGCCTGGAGTGGTCGCTGGCGCTCACCCGCGGCGCGACCCTGGTGGTCGTCCCCGCCCACCGTCGCCTGGGCACGGAGCTCGCGGCGTTCCTCGCCGAGCAGGCCGTGACGCACGCGACGCTGCCGCCCGCCGTCCTCGCGGGCCTGGCGGACGGGGCGATCGGCCCGGACGTCGTCCTGGAGGTCGGCGGCGAGGCGTCCTCGCCCGAGCTGATCGAGCGGTGGGCGCGCGGCAGGACCATGTACAACACGTACGGCCCGACCGAGACCACCGTCGACGCTACCGTGTGGCGCTGCGAGCCGGGCGTGACGGACGTGCCGATCGGCACGCCCATCGGGAACACGCGCACGTACGTCCTCGACGGCGCCCTCGCGCCCGTCCCGGTGGGCGTGGCCGGTGAGCTGTACGTCGCCGGTGCCGGCCTGGCCCGCGGTTATCTGGGGCGTCCGGAGCTCACCGGCGAACGGTTCGTCGCCGACCCGTTCTCCACCACCGGCGACCGGCTCTACCGCACCGGCGACCTGGTGCGCTGGAGCCCGGACGGCCGGCTCGAATACCTCGGCCGCGTCGACGAGCAGGTCAAGGTCCGCGGCTTCCGCATCGAGCTGGGCGAGATTCAGTCCGTCGTGGCTGCCCACCCCGGCGTCGACCGCGCCGCCGTCGTCGTACGGGAGGACTCTCCCGGCGACAAGCGGCTGGTCGCCTACGTCGTGCCGGCCGGGGACACCGCCGAACTGGCCGCAGCAGTCGTCGCGTTCGCGGCCGACCGGCTGCCCGACCACATGGTCCCGGCGGCCGTCGTCGTCCTGCACGAGCTGCCCCTGACGGCCAACGGCAAGCTCGACCGCAGGGCCCTGCCCGCCCCGGCCCACGGGGACGGCGCGGTAGGGGCCCGGGGCCCGGCCACCCCGCAGGAGGAAATCCTCTGCGGGGTGTTCGCGCAGGTCCTCGGCGTGCCCTCGATCGGCGTCGACGACGACTTCTTCGCGTACGGCGGCCACTCCCTGCTCGCGGTCCGGCTCATCAGCCGGGTCCGCACCGTGCTCGGCGTGGAGGTGCCGTTGCGCACCCTGTTCGAGGCGCCGACCGTCGCTGCGCTCGCGGCCCGGCTCACCGATGCCGGTACGGCCCAGACCGTTCTGACGCGGATGGAGCGGCCCGCCCGGACCACGCTGTCCTTCGCCCAGCGCCGCCTGTGGTTCATTGGCCAGCTGGAGGGCCCCAGCTCCACCTACAACATCCCGATGGGGCTGCGGCTGTCCGGCGCGCTGGACCGCGCGGCGCTGATCACCGCCCTGCGCGACGTGATCGGGCGGCACGAGGTGCTGCGCACGCTGTTCCCGGCCGCCGACGGCGAGCCGTACCAGCGCATCGTCGACCTGGACGACCTGGTGTGGGAACCCACGGTGGAGCGGGTGGGCCGGGACGGCCTGGCCGCCGCGGTCGCCGGAGCGGCGGAGCACGTCTTCGACCTCGCCTCCGAAGTACCCATCCGCGCCTGGCTCTTCGAGCTGGCACCCGAGGAGCACGTCCTCGTCGTCGTCGTCCACCACATCGCCACCGACGGCTGGTCCACGGGCCCGCTCGCCCGGGACGTGTCCGTCGCCTACGCGGCCCGCCGCGAGGGCCGAGCCCCCGACTGGGAGCCGCTGCCGGTCCAGTACGCCGACTACGCGCTGTGGCAGCGCGAGCTGCTCGGCGACGAGCGCGACCCCGAGGGTGTGATGGCACGCCAGGTCGCCTACTGGCGCGACGCACTGGACGGCTCACCTGAGGAGCTGGAGCTGCCCTTCGACCACACGCGCCCGGCCGTGGCCTCCCACCGCGGAAACAGCGTTCCGGTCGACATACCCGCACAGGTGCACGCGCGGATCGCGGACGTGGCGCGCGCCGAGGGCGTCACCGTGTTCATGGTGCTCCAGGCCGCGCTGGCCATGCTCCTCGCGCGCCTGGGCGCCGGGACCGACATACCGATCGGCTCGCCCAACGCCGGACGCACCGACGAGGCCCTGGACGACCTGGTCGGCTCCTTCGTCAACACGCTGGTGCTGCGCACGGACCTGTCCGGCGACCCGACGTTCCGCGAAGTCCTCGGACGTGTACGGGAGAACAGCCTGTCGGCCTTCGCCCACCAGGACGTGCCCTTCGAGCGCCTCGTCGAGGAACTCGCCCCGAGCCGGTCCATGGCCCGCCACGCCCTGTTCCAGGTCATGCTGACCCTGCAGAACACCTCCGAGGCTGTCCTCGACCTGCCCGGCCTGCGGGCCGAGTCCCTGACGACCGGGCCCGCCAAGGCCAAGTTCGACCTGGACGTCATCGTGGGCGAGGCATTCGACGGGAACGGGCACCCGGCCGGGGTGCGCGGCTTCGCCACCGCCGCGGCCGACCTGTTCGAACCGGCCACCGCCGAACGGCTCGTCGCCTGCCTGGGGCAGGTCCTCGACGCGCTGACCGCCGCACCGGACACCCGCCTCAGCGCCGTCCGGGTGCTCGGCGACGCCGAGCGCCACCGCCTGCTAGTGGAGTGGAACGACACGGCGGCGGAGGTCTCGCCCGCCACGGTACCGGCGCTGTTCGCGGCCCAGGTGGCGCGGACACCGGACGCGGCGGCGGTCGTCGCGGACGGACAGACGCTGTCGTACGCCGAACTCGACGCCCGCGCGAACCAGCTGGCCCACAGCCTGCTGCACCGGGTCGTGCGCCCCGAGTCCGTGGTCGCGGTGTGCCTGGAGCGCGGCGCCGACCTGATGGTGGCGCTCCTCGGCGTGCTGAAGGCCGGGGGCGCGTACCTGCCGATCGACCCGGAGTACCCGGCCGACCGGATCGCGTACATGCTCGGCGACGCGGCCCCGGCCCTGGTCCTCGCGTCGGCCCGGACGGCGGGCAAGGTCCCGGACGCGGCCGTCGAGGTGCTGCTCCTGGACGACACCGACGGAGGGGGCCGGGCGGCCACCGCGCCGCGCGTCGATCTCGCCGTGACCCACCCCGCGTACGTCATCTACACCTCGGGTTCGACCGGCCGCGCCAAGGGCGTCCTCATCTCGCACGCCGGTGTCGCCAGCCTGGTCGCGGGCCACGTCCGCTACCTCGGCGTCGGCCCCGGCTGCCGGGTCGCCCAGTTCGCGTCCGCGAGCTTCGACACCTTCGGCTGGGAGTGGTTCATGGCCCTCCTGTCGGGTGCGACCCTCGTGGTGATCCCGCAGGAGCGGCGCCTCGGCGAGGCACTGCCGGCGTTCCTGACCGAGCAGCGCGTCACCCACGCCACCCTGCCGCCCGCCGTCCTCGCCACCCTCGACGAGGGCTCCATCGACCCGGACACCGTCCTCGTCGTCGCGGGCGAGGCCTGCCCACCGGACGTGATGGCCCGCTGGGCGCGCGGCCGCGGCCTCTTCAATTCGTACGGACCCACAGAGACCACCGTCGACGCCACCCTGTGGCGGTGCGAGCCCGAGTCCGCTGAGGTGGCCATCGGCACCCCGGTGCTCAACACCGAGGTGTACGTCCTCGACGCGTACCTGGCGCCCGTCCCCGTCGGCGTCGCGGGGGAGATGTACGTCACCGGCGCCGGCCTGGCCCGCGGCTACCTGGGCCGGCCCGACCTGACGGCCGAGCGGTTCGTCGCCAACCACCTCGCCGGGGACGGCTCGCGGCTCTACCGCACCGGCGACCGGGCCAAGTGGACGGCCGACGGCCGGCTGGTCTTCGCCGGCCGAACCGACGACCAGGTCAAGATCCGCGGCTTCCGGATCGAACCCGGCGAGATCGGCACAGTCCTGGCCACACACCCCTCGATCGCCCAGGCCGCGGTGACCGTCCGCGAGGACACCCCCGGTGACAAGCGCCTCGTCGCGTACGTGGTCCCGGCCGACGGCACGTCCTCGTGGTCGCCCTCCGCTACGGCCTCCGTGCTCGCCCTCGCGGCCGAGCGGCTGCCCGACTACATGGTGCCGTCGGCGGTCGTGCCCCTGGACGCGCTGCCGTTGACGGTCAACCGCAAGCTCGACCGCGAGGCCCTGCCCGCGCCGGACTACTCGGCGGGCGCGGCGGCAGCCGGACGGGGCCCGTCCAACGTGCGCGAGGAACTGCTCTGCGGCGTCTTCGCACAGGTCCTCGGCGTGGACAAGGTGGAGGTCGACGACGACTTCTTCGCAATCGGCGGCCACTCGCTCCTCGCGGTGCGCCTGGCGAGCCGGGTCAGGGCGGTCCTCGGCGTGGACCTGGACATCCGGGTCCTGTTCGACGCCCCGACCGTCGCGGGACTCGCGGCCGCGCTGGACGGCGCCGGCGAGGCCCGGCTCGCGCTGACGGCCGGCGAGCGCCCGGAGCGGGTACCCCTGTCCTTCGCCCAGCGACGGTTGTGGTTCATCCGCCAGCTGGAGGGCCCGAGCGCGACCTACAACATCCCGGTGGCCCTGCGCATGGCGGGCGACGTCGACGGGCGGGCTCTGGGGCTGGCGCTGCGGGACGTGATCGGACGGCACGAGGTGCTCCGCACGGTGTACCCGACGGCCGACGGCCAGCCCTACCAGCACATCCTGCCCCTCGACGAGGTGGCGTGGGAGCTCGCGGTGACCCCGGTCAGCCGGGCCGCCCTCGCCGACGCGGTCAAGGAGGCGTCGGAGCACGAGTTCGACCTGGAGACCGAAGTCCCCATACGGGCCTGGCTGTTCGAGGCGGATGCCGAGGAACGGGTGCTGCTCGTGGTGGTCCACCACATCGCGGGCGACGGCTGGTCGTGGGCCCCCATGGCCGACGACCTGTCCACCGCCTACGCGACGCGCAGCGCCGGCCTGGTGCCCCAGTGGGAGCCGCTGCCCGTGCAGTACGTGGACTATGCGTTGTGGCAGCGGGAGTTGCTGGGTGACGAGGGTGACCCGGAGAGTGTGATCGCGCGGCAGATGGCGTATTGGCGCGAGGCACTGGCCGGATCACCGGAGGAGCTGCCGCTCCCCGTTGACCGGACGCGGCCCGCCGTCGCCTCCCACGAGGGCCACGCCGTACCCCTGGAGATCCAGGCCGAGGTGCACGCACAGCTGGTGAAGGTGGCCCGAGCCGAGGGCGTGACCACGTTCATGGTCCTGCAGGCTGCTTTGGCCGTGTTGCTGTCGCGGCTGGGTGCGGGGACGGACATCCCGATCGGTTCGGCGAATGCCGGGCGTACGGATGAGGCGTTGGATGAGCTGGTCGGTTTCTTCGTCAACACGCTGGTGGTGCGCACGGACCTGTCGGGTGATCCGTCGTTCCGGGAGGTTCTGGGGCGGGTTCGGGAGTCGAGTCTGTCGGCGCTGGCGCATCAGGAGGTGCCGTTCGAGCGGTTGGTGGAGGAGTTGGCGCCGAGCCGGTCGATGGCCCGGCATCCGTTGTTCCAGGTCCAGCTCGACCTTCAGAACAACGCCGAGGCGGTACTCGACCTGCCGGGCGTGCGGGCGGGCGGGATGTCGGCCGGGACGTCGATGGCCAAGTTCGACCTGGAGGTCGGCCTCGGCGAGATGTTCGACGCCGACGGTGCCCCAGCGGGCCTCCGCGGCTCCGTCACGGCCGCGGCGGACCTGTTCGACCGGGAGACGGTTGAGGGGCTGGGCGAGCGCCTGGTGCGCGTGCTCGGGCTGCTGGTCGCCGATCCGCAGGTCCGGCTGAGTTCGCTTGAGGTGCTGGGTGAGGACGAGCGGCGTCGGGTGCTGGAGGAGTGGAATGCCACTGAGGTCGACCTTGGGTCTGTGCTGGTGCCGGGGCTGTTCGCGGCGCAGGTGGGTCGGGCTCCGGATGCGGTGGCGGTTGTCGGGGAGGCGGAGTCGGTTTCGTTCGTGGAGTTGGATGCGCGGGCGAATCGGCTGGCTCGCTATCTGATCGGTCAGGGGGTGGGTGCGGAGTCGTTGGTGGGTGTGTGCTTGCCGCGGGGGGTCGAGATGGTGGTGGCGGTGGTGGCGGTGTGGAAGGCGGGGGCGGGGTATCTGCCGGTTGATCCGGAGTATCCGGCGGAGCGGATCGGGTTCATGCTGGCGGACAGTGGTGCGGTGTTGACGTTGACGACCGAGGAGATCTTGGATGATCTTCCGGCGGGTCGGAACCGGTTTGTGGCGCTGGACAGCGCGCTGGTGGAGACGCAGCTGGCGGCGGCGTCCGCTGAGTCCCCCGAAGTCGCGGTCAATCCGAACTCACTCGCGTATGTGATCTATACGTCGGGTTCGACGGGTCGGCCGAAGGGTGTGGCTGTCACTCACGGTGGTCTGGCGAACTATGTGGCGTGGGCTGCGGACGCGTATGGCATGAAGGACACGGGCGGGGGTGCTCCGCTGCACTCGTCGCTCGCGTTCGACCTGACGGTGACCAGCGTCCTGGTCCCGCTCGTCTCGGGCTCCGCTGTGGTGACGAGCGGGGTGGGTGGGGCTGAGGGGTTGGCCGAGCTGGTCCAGTCCTCGTCGGGGTTCGGTCTGGTGAAGGCTGTTCCCGCGCACTTGCCCCTTCTGGCGGAGTTGCTGTCTCGGGAGCAGGCGGGGTCTGCGGCGCGTACGTGGGTTGTGGGTGGTGAGGCGCTGTCGGGCGGTGTGGTGCGTGACTGGTTGGGGCGTGCGCCGGGCTCGGTGGTCGTCAATGAGTACGGTCCGACGGAGACGGTGGTGGGTTGCTGTGTCTTCG
>NZ_JBHYJI010000121.1:0-7594 GCF_042740435.1 Streptomyces sp. NPDC059002
GAGTGTGTACGTGAGCCCGTACCCGCCTATGTGCATGAGCTTGTACGCCGACACGGGCTGGACCGTGCACGATCTCGCCGCCCACATCCTCGGCGATTACCACGGCCGTCTCGGCTGGAGCACAGAGAGCCACCAGCGCGCCATGGCGGCCGGAGAGACGCTGGAAGCGTTCATCCACCGGGTCAACCAGGAATGGATCGACCTCCACGCCGATCACAGCCCCGCCGAGCTCATCGAGGCGCTGGAACGGGCCGGGACCCAGGTCACCCGTCAATTCGAGGGCACGGACCTCGACGCAACGGGCCTGGGAGTGTCCTGGGCAGGGGCCGACCCGGCGCCCAAGTGGCTGGATGTCGCCCGGGAGTTCACCGAGTACTGGACCCACCGCCAGCAGATCCGCCACGCCACCGGCCAGGACACCGACCCGGAGCCCAACACTCTGTCCGCGGTCCTGGACATCTTCATGAGGGCGTTGCCTCACACACTGCGTCACACGCCCGCACCCGCCGGGACACAACTCCAGGTGGCCATCGATGAGCCAGCCATCGGCACCTGGACCGTGACCGCCACCGCAGACCGCTGGTCACTGGCCGAAATACCCACCGGCCGGCCGACCGCATCAGTACGGCTGGACCCAGAGACCGCCTGGCGACTCTGCACCCGCAGCATCGATCCTGGCACTGCCCTCGTCCGAGCCCGCATCAGCGGAGACCGCCAGCTCGCCGAAGCCGCCTGCCAGATCGTGTCCATCGTCTACTGATGAACCCTGCTGCTTCGAGGGCCACTGCCCCGGAGTGTCGTCGTCTGCCACAGATCGCAGACCGACATCACGCATTCAAGTTCAGTAGCGTCACTGGACGCGCGCTCGGCTACCGATGGGACTCGTGCATTCACCGCGGCGTCATCAACGTCCGCTGGGCGGTGATGCAGCTGCCTTCCAACCTGATCGACTACGTACTTGTTTATGAGCTCGCTCACCTGCACCAGGCGAACCACAAGCTCGGGTTCTGGGAGGCCGTGAGCTGAGTGCATTCTGACCTTGAGAGCCGATGACAGAAGTTGGACGAGTGAGGTTTTCTCAGAGACTAAGTTCAACGTCTCTACGGGATCCGGCGTGGAGCGCTGCGAGTCTGCGCGGCCTTCGCCGGTAGGGAGTCACACCGGGTCCGGCAGGTCCATGAGCGCGAGTTTGGCCGTGTCGACCACGGCGGTGATCTCGGTGATGTGGCCGTCGGTGACAGTGAAGGCGAGGAGGGAAAGCGGGGTGCCGTCCTCGCTCCAGGAGATGACGCCGGGGAGGCCGTTGACGGTTGCCGCACGTCCTCGTGCCGCGCTGCCGGCCACTCGCGCGCGGGTGGCGACTTCGGTGGCGCCGAGCGTGACGAACGTGCCGTTCGGGGTGTGGACGGTGAACTTCACCTCGGGGTGGAGAACCTGCAGCAGCTGCTCGAACTGACCGTCGCGGGCCGCGGCCAGGAAGGCCTGGACCACCTCGCGTTGTTGTCGTCCCGCGCTTGCCGGCTGCTGGGCAGCTTGTACCTTCCTGCGGGCGCGGCTGGCGAGCATTTTGGTCGCGTCAGCGGATTTGCCGAGAATGGTGCCGATCTCCGCGAAGGGCACGGCGAACACGTCGTGCAGCACGAACGCCAGTCGTTCGTCAGGACGCAGCGAGTCGAGGACCGTGAGGAGCGCGAGGCCGACGGAGTCCCCGATTGCCGCGAGGTCCTCCGGAGCGGGAGCGTCGTCGAGCGTCACGGTGAATTCGGGCAGCTGGTCGTCGAAGGGGACTTCTGGGCGCGTCCGGCCCGACCGCAGGACATCGAGGCTGATGCGGCCGACCACTGTGGTCAGCCAGCCGCCGAGGTTGTTGATGGTGTCGGTGTCCTGACGGGACAGACGCAGCCACGCCTCTTGGACCACGTCTTCCGCATCGGCATGTGATCCGAGCATTCGGTAGGCGACGGCGCGAAGCCGGTCACGGTGGGACTCGAAGGCATCGACGATCAGGTCCGTGGGATGGGCGTCGGCCATGTTGTTACCTCCGTGGAAGCTGCTCCGTCATAGGGATGACGCGCACAGGCGCCACAACGTAACCCGATGAAGGAGAGCACTCCCACATGGAAAACCGGCTCAAGAACAAGAACACGAACAACCCCGATGTGTGGACCGCGATCCAGCATCTCCACAAGGCGATCGCCGCCGGGGGCGTCGACCCGAAGCTGCTCGCTCTGGTCCACCTGCGCGCCAGCCAGATCAACAGCTGCTCGCCGTGCGTCTACGCCAGTGTGGCCGGCGGGAAGAAGGCCGGTGACACCGACGAGCGGCTGCACAACGTAGCGGCGTGGCGCGAGTCGCCGCTCTATTCCGATGCAGAGCGTGCGGCACTGGCGCTGGCCGAGGGTGCGACCCGACTGCAGGATGGTGCGCCGGGCGTCACCGACGAGATCTGGGAAGAGGCCAACGCCCACTTCACCGAGGAGCAGATCGGCGCGATCAACTTGGAGATCGCGCTGACCAACTTCTTCAACCGGATCAACCGCACGATCAAGGAACCGGCCGGCCAGACCTGGGGGTGAGCCCGGCGTGGCTCTTACCCTGAGGCTCCGCCAGCGAAAGTGATCTTCGGGTGGGCCGCGAGGCCGGGCTGGCGTGAAACCCCTGGTAGGACCGGTCTGCCAAGATCATGTCCTCTCGAACCAGGGGCTTCGCGTTGGTCACTTATGCTGCCGCGCTCGACGTCCCACGCCACGTCGTAGAGTTCCTGGCCCGGTTGCTGGCCGCCCACCTGCGCCGGATCGGCACGCCGAAGGGCTCTCGCGCCCTGGGGCCGTTCCGTCAGGCGGCACTGGTGCTCCGCTGGTTCCGAGAGCACGGCTGCGTGCACTGCCTGGCCCGGGACGCCGGGATCTCGCAGGCCACTGGCTACCGCTACCTCCATGAGGGGATCAGTGTGCTGGCCGCCCAAGCTCCTGATCTGCACGAGGTGTTGGACCACTGCCGTGCCGAGGGGATGACACACGAGGTGCTGGACGGCACGCTGATCGCCTCGGCGTATACGTTCTCCTGCGGTACAGGCCCCGGCGTACGGCTCGGATTATCTGTCATTGCGGCCCTGACCAGGAGGTTTCCCTCGGTCAGGGGTACATCTTGTGGTGAGGCGTTTTCCGCTTCCATGAGCGGGTTCCAGGGAGTTCCCGCGTGAATGTGCACGCTGGGCAGTGTGCTGCCGGGGTGATTCCCGGTGGAGGAGTGGCTACTCAACGAGCCGGGCCTTCGGAGATGGACACCACTGGCGTCGGCCGTCTGGATCGATGTGCGGCCGTCGCCGGAGGAACTCGGCATCGTCGGCGACGGCCGCGGGCGTGAAGCGAGCTGCTCCGGCTCGATGCGCCCGGTCGCCCTGTCGGCACACAGTGAGGCGTGCGGGATGCGCCCCTGCGGGACACCGCTGGTGCCGGGAGGGCAAGGCCCCGCCAGCCGCTCGTACGGACGTGCCGCCGAGTGCAGCGACGGGACCTTCTCTGCCGACGTTAGACCTGCGGATGCGCAACTGGACAGGAGTGTTCCGGCACAAGCGGCGCGACCCTGGCCCCTGCCGATGCGCCGGTCGTGAGCCCCGGAGCAGGCAATGGTGGTCATGGGGTGCCACCCCTTAGACTTGCAGAGTTCTTCAATTCGTTAGTTGCCTTCATGGGCAGGTCGTAGGGGTGGTGCCGGGTGGGCGGATTCGTCGAGGCCGTCTTGGAGCGGGTGCGCGATGCGCGCGCCGTGCTTGAGGCGGCTCTGGAAGCCGAGGACGCCTATGAGGTGGCAGTGGCGCGGGACGAGCTTGACGATGCTCTGCGGCTGGCTCGATTGCATGGCATCGACGCAGGTGCGGACAAGCGGTGAGCGGGGTGCCGGTTCCGCTGTATGAGGCGAAGGCGGAGTTCTTCCGGATGCTGGGGCATCCGGTGCGTATCCGGGTTCTTGAGCTGTTGCAGGACGGGCCGATGCCGGTGCGGGAGCTGCTGGCGGAGATCGAGATCGAGCCGTCGAGCCTGTCTCAGCAGCTGGCCGTGTTGCGCCGGTCCCGGATCGTGAGGGCCACCCGCACCGGGTCGACGGTCGTGTACGAGCTGGGCGGCGGCGACGTGGCCGAGCTGCTGGCGGCCGCGCGGCGGATTCTGTCGGTGTTGCTGGCCGGGCAGCAGGATCTGCTGGAGGAGCTGCGTCGGGCGGAGGTGGCGCCGTGAGGGGCACGCGGCGTTTCCAGCCGCCGTGGCGCAAGGGACGGCCCGCGGCAGCTGTGGAGCATGTGCTGCCCCGCGTGCAGCGGCACATCGTTTCGGTGGAGGTGGCCCCCGCTGCCGTGCGGGAGGCGCGGGAGGCGGTGGCTGAGCGGCTGCCGGAGGCCGGTGTGGCACCGAACTCGGCGTTCGCCGACGCGGTGCTGCTCGTGGTCAGCGAGCTGGTCACCAACGTGCTGCGGCACGCCGTCGACTCGCCGGTGGCGGACGTGGGGATAACGGTCGCCGCTGGGCAGCTCGTCATCGGGGTCGCGGACGGTGATCCCCGCCTGCCGGAGCTAGAGCCGCACGCCATGGGGGAGGGGCTGCGCGCGGTGGTGGAGCTCGCGGATGTGTACGGCGGTGACATCAGTGTGGAGCCCGCCGTCGACCATTGCGGGAAGGTCGTTCTCGTACGGTTCCGGATTCCGTCATGACCAAGCAGCAGGCAGTCAAACGCAGGGAGTTGAAGTGGTGAGCGAGGCCAAGGACGGCAAGGACGAGGAGAGCCGGAAGGAGCGCGGCATCGCGCTGCGCGTGGGCTTCTACATCTTCGGCACCCACCTGTTCGCCGGGTTCGTGTGGTTGTTGTTCTACCTCGGCCAGCACGCCAACAAGTAGAGGGCGGCGTTCATGATCGCAGTCGTGGGGCACGCGGATCTCACTCCGGGCGCGCTCACGCTGGTGGAAGAGGCACTGTCGGCCCGCTTGGCCCACTACGCCGAGACCCGCCGCCCGGCTCTGGTACGGGTCGGTCAAGGGCTGCCCGTCGCTGTCGCACGGGCCGCTCGGAAAGCGGGCCTCGCACTGGTGACCGCCGTGCCAACCCTTCATGAGGCGCCCGCCGTGCTGCGCGAGGGCGACCGGTCGGCCGCCGGGGAACTGCTAGTGCTCTCCCGGCACGTCCGCCTGGTCGAGTACGACCCGCTGGACCACGCGTCCTGCGTGCGCACCGACGAAGGCATGCTGCGCACCTGCGGCCGGGTACTGGCCGTGTGGGACGGCTCCGCCTCCACTAGCCGGGACGCCACCGCCCACTTGGTGGCCTATGCCCACCGCCACGGCATCGAGGTCGAAGTGCTGTGGCCGCAGGGCGCCGGGCGCGAGACAGCGGCCGTCGAGGGGGCGCTGTGACAGCCGCGTTCACCCCCGCTGCGAACGTGACGATGGTGCAGCTCCTGCCTGGGGAGGCGATGGCCCTGCTGGCCAGCGTGAAGCTGGGCCGGGTGGCTTTCTCGCACCAGGCGCTGCCTGCGATCCGCCCGGTCAACCACCTCCTCGACGAGCACGGCGACATCATCGTCCGCACCCACTCCGGTGCCACCCTCCTCAACAAGGCACTCATGTCGGAGGTGGTGGCCTACGAGGCCGACGACCTGGACCCTGACGCGCGCACCGGCTGGAGCGTGGTGGTGACCGGCACGGCGACCAGAGTGTCGGACACGGCCGAACTCGCCCGCTATGAGGCCCTGCTCACGCCGTGGGTCGACCGGGAGATGGATCAGGTGGTGCGCATCCGGCCCGACATCGTTACCGGATTCCGGCTGCAGCGCACGGCTTCGCGCTGAGACGTCACAGGTCGTTGCCCGCGTAGGAGAGGTTGAAGCTTTTATTGGTCAGCGGGAAGTCAGGGACGATGGTGTCCGTCAACGCGACCGGCAGGGCGGGCCGGTTGAAGAAGGACGGATCGGCTGGCTTCACCCGGGGCAGAGTGCGGTCGGGTGCGAGTTCGACGCGGGTGGTGATGGTGCTGCGCCAGCCCCCGACCAAGCCCACGCCCATGCCGGAGCCCTCACCCGCCGCCGGCGGCGGGTGAGGGCAGCTTCCGGGGTGAGGCCGTCGGCCAGGTCAGCCCCACCAGGAGCAGTACTAGCCCCAGATGGGTCATCACCGCGTACCAGAGGCCCGCCTCTCGCACCGAGGAGCGGGCGGGCGCGGTGCTCGGCCAGCACCAGCAGCAGTGAGGTGAGCGCCATCAGTTCCCACAGCACCAGGAACCTCGACACCGAGGCCGCCACCGGCACCAGCAGCAAGGTCAGGCCGAAGAGCGGAAGCACCGCCTGCGCTCCGCGCGAGCCAAGTCCCTCATGAAGCACCAGCTTTCCTGGATTCGGGCGGAGAGTGACGGCATTTCATGAGTGACCACCTATGAAACAGGCGGATGTGGAGCTCGCATCGGCGGCTCAGCCCTCGCCATATCGAATGACGGGCGCGGGCCATGCAAGGTGATGCGGGTCACAGGGAGACTTCCCAGATTTATTGCCGGTCGGGCGCTGCCCCAAGACCGAAGGGTGAGCACACTCATTTCCACGCGGAAGGAGCTCCCATCGTGACCGTCCCACCGAGCCCCAAGGATGCTGATACGTCAGCCTTGCCGATGATCACCTCAGGCCCCGGAGTCATCGTGGAGGAACTTGAGCCCGAGGGGATGGAGTTGATCGACTGGGAGGGGCATCTTGAGGACCTCGGTCGGCAAGGGAGCCATTCCAGGCAGGAGCTGAGCGACGTCATGGGGTGCCTGCAGGAGCGGGCGCTGATGCTGACCCATTCCACGCTCTCCGGTCCGGAACGGATGCCAACCGAGGTGAAGGACAGGACCCTCACCCACAGACTGGTCTTGCCCACGGGGCCACAGTGGCGCGAGGCAGCAACGGCTGCGATGCTCGGCGAGTGGGCCGACGACATCGGCCATGAGACTCATGTGTACGGCGGGATGGCCAGGCTGCGGGCTTTTACCCGGGTGGCCCACCGAAGGCTCACGCCGGTGTGGCGCCGTAAGACCGGCCATGGCCGGGTGCTGCTCCTGGACACTTTGCTCGGTGACGGGGTCACGCTGTACGACCTGGTGAAGGACAGCCCCTCGGCCGAGGAGGTCGCGCTCGGCGCCACCCCCGACGACCCCCGCGTAGGCAAGGTGCTCGACAGCCTCGACCCTGACGAACGCGCGGTGGCGCTGGCCTGGGCGCACTGGCAGCCCAACTCCTGGGCCGAGGCGGCGTTGCTGGCCGGCGCGCCGGATCCGGCGGCGTACGGGGAGCGGGTGCGGCGCAAGCTCAAGCGCCTCGGCGAACGGCACACCGCACGTACCGAGGCTGCCCGACACGCTGCGGGAGGTCGGTCATGAAGGTCCTCGCCGCCGCGCTCCCAGAATTCCTCGGCAGCCTCGGCGCCGGCCTGTTGTACTCCCTCGGCGCCTTGGCGGTGCGCAGGCTCCGCCGTCGCATCGCCCCCGGACGGCCCACCCCGGCGACCGCGCCCCCGCCCGACTCCCAGTAAGGCCGCTGCGCCCCGGGGGGGGGGGGGGGGGGGGGCCGGGCCGCCCCCCC
>NZ_JBHYJI010000122.1:0-7204 GCF_042740435.1 Streptomyces sp. NPDC059002
GGGCACGAGTTGGAAGACCCCGGCCTCGGTGGTCGCCGGCCCCCATGCGGCGACACCGTCGAGGAGGTCGTCCGTGGCGGATTCCTCGCCACCGATCCGTCCGGTCCGCGCGGCCTGCTCGTCGGTCTCGGCCAGCAGACCGATGAGCTCGTCGGGCAGGCGCAGATCGAGGGTGTCGGTGCTGTCGGCTCCGGCCTGCGCGGATTCGGTCCCGGTGTCGGTGCTCGCGTCGGTGGGGGGCACGGCGTCGCTCCTGTCAGAAGGGGTCGGGCATGTTCCTCAGTAATGAAGGGGATTGGCGATGGAGACGTACACGGACTGGGTGTCGACCGGGCCGACGAGCTCGTCGAGGCCGTGCAGCCGGGTCAGCAGATTGGCCTTGCACCGCAGTACGGGTGAGTCGAGCAGCGTCGCGGGCAGCGAGGTGCGCAGCCTGTCGGGGCCGGACGCCACGTCGCCGAGGAAGCGGCGGAAGGCGGCCAGCAACAGCCGTTCGTCCGCGAGCCGTTCGGCGCCGAGTGCGCCGATGAGGCCGAGGACGTTGTTGATGCCGAGGTAGTAGGCGAACCGCTCGTCCGTCACCTCGTCGGAGACGAACGTGTCGCTGTCCTGCCCGATGCCGGGCAGCCGCCGGTCGAGTTCGGCGCGCCGGGACTCGCGGAAGTAATAGCCCTGGTTGTCGCGGTAGCGGCCGCCCGTCGGCCAGCCTTCCGGGTCGAGGAGAAGGAGCGTGTTCTGCTGGTGCGCCTCCAGGGCGACGCCCGCCTCGCTGTCCAGCCACAGCACGGGGCGTACGACGGTCTCGAGGTAGCGCAGGAACCACTCGGTGGCAACGGCCCCTCGGGGACGGCCCGTTCGCCCGGCGAGCCGCGTGATGGTCTCGCCGAGCCGGGACCGCATCGGACGGCGGCCGTGCTCGGCCGCGCGTGCCGATGGCCTGGGCGAGACGAGTCCGGCGATGCAGGTCGCGTCGTCGCCGGGAGCGAAGGGGTTGTGCCGGATCATCACGTCGAGCCCGGGGACGGGGGCGCCGTCGGGTCCGGTGACGGCGAGCCAGGCGGGGTCGCGGACCACGTCGAAGCAGGGGTGGGCGGCCTGCCACTGCTCGGCGAGGCCGCTGCGCAGCAGCCGGTGCACCTCGACGCCGCGGTGGAGTTCCTTGCGGAGATTCTCACGACGGGAGTTGGTGATGCGCAGGCCGAGGGAGAGCTTCAGCATGGCGGCCGCGCCGGAGCGGTAGAGGGTGCGTACGGAGGAGGTGGGGTGCCACGGGGCGCCATGAGGGCCGAGGTCCTGGAGGAGTCCGGCGTCCAGGAGGTCGGCGGCGGCGGGGCGGTGCCGCAGCTCGCGGATCTGCCAGGGGTGCACGGGCAGGGCCACGCGGCCGTCCGGAAGCGGCAGTTCCGGTCCGGCGAGGCGGGTGCTGAGCTGATCGGCCGGGACGGCGCGGCCGCGCTCGGTCCAGGCCGAGTCCATGGCGAGCACGGACCGGTCGACCGCGAGCCAGTGCAGTGCGAAGGCGCCGCGCAACTCCGGTGAGTAGAGGCGGGATTCGGTGTCGGACAGGCCCTCGCGGCTCTTGGGGGTCGGATGCAGAGGGTGGCCGAGGAGCAGCGATTGTTCGGCGGCGAGGAAGAGGTCGGGTTCGTCGCCCGGGCTGTTGCGGCGGTCGGCGATGAACTCCGCGGTGCGGCGCACGGAATCCGCGACCCGGCCGACGAGGTCGGCGCCGTCCACCTTGTCGACGAGGTCGATGGGCTCGGTGGTGTCCGTGGGCGGGTCGGTCGTGTCGGCCGTGGGCTCCGGCGCTGCGGTACGTCCCGCGTCCGCCGGGGACTCCGTGTCCGCCTCCGGCTCCGGGGTCGCCGCTTTGCTGCGTGCGGTTTCACGGCCGAGGAGCACGGCGACGGTCACGGCGTCGACGGGAGGAGCGCTGTCCGGGCCGTCCGCGAGATAGGGGAGGCCGAAGCGGTGCCAGCCGGTCGCCGACCAGTAGTGCACGGGCACGAGCAGGGCCGTGCCGCTCGCGGCCAACGGGATGCGCAGGGCGCCCTGTTCGGGCCCGGGGAGGTTGTTCTCCCTGACCCAGCAGCGCAGCAGGTTCTCCACGGCGGCCGCCTGCGCCGCGGTGTGCGGGTCGGGGTGTTCCAGCAGGTCGATGGGCATGTCGCGCAGGCGTTCGGACTCCTGGCCTCCCCCCTTCTGCCGGGGGACCGTACCGGACTCCGCCACCAGTGAGGATTGCGTGCCGCACACGCCTGGGGCGTGGCGATGGGGACGGCCTTCGGATGCGGGGGTGGCGTTCAAGAGAGATTCCTTGTGGGGTTGTTCGGGCTCCGTCGGGCGGCGAGGCCGGGACTCTTCCTTGCGGTTCTTGGCCGCCGGGGAGGTACCGAGTCCGCCTTGGCTACTCGTGGGGACGGCGCGACGCGGCGGCCAGCGCGTCGGCGAGACGGTCGAGGACCGCTGCCGCCTGCTCGTCGGTGATGGTGAGGGGAGGAAGAAGTCGTACGACGCTGGAGTGGCGGCCGCCGAGTTCGACGATGAGTCCGCGGCGCAGACACTCACGCTGCACGGCGGCAGCCAGTTCGGGGGCCGGCGGGCAGGGCCGGACAGTGAAGGGAAGAGTGTCTGGGTCGCGGTCGCTCGGAGTCGGGGCGTGCGGCGGCGTGCCTTGCGCCGGGATCGGGATCTGGATGGGCGATGGGGAGGGCGCGGCCGAGGACTGAACTGGCCTTGCGGGGAGGGTCGGGTCAGCCGCCGGGGCCGGGGCCGAGACCAACGCCGGGTCTGCCGCCGGGGTCGAGGCTGAGACCAACGCCGGGTCTGCCGCCGGGGTCGGGTCCGAGACAGGGGCCGGGTCCGCACCCAGCCCCGACTCCCGTGTCGGGTCCACGAGTTCGACACCGATCATCAGGCCCCGACCACGCACCTCGCCGATGCAGGGGTGTTCGGCGGCCAGGGAGCGCAGCTGGGCGAGCATGCGGGCGCCGAGGGTGGCGGCGCGTTCGGCGAGGCCGTTCTCCCTGACGTATGCGAGGGTCGCGGCGCCCGCGGCCATCGCGAGCTGGTTGCCACGGAAGGTCCCCGCGTGGGAGCCGGGCGGCCAGACGTCCAGGTCGTCGCGGTAGACCACGACGGCCAGCGGAAGGCTGCCGCCGATCGCCTTGGACAGCACCATCACGTCCGGGACGACGCCGCTGTGTTCGACGGCCCAGAAGGCGCCGGTGCGTCCGACGCCGGTCTGCACCTCGTCGGCGATGAGCGGGATGCCGCGCGCGGCGGTGATCTCGCGCATCCTGCGGAGCCAGGCGTCGGGGGCGGGGAGGACGCCGCCTTCGCCCTGGACGGGTTCGAGGATCATGCCCGCGGGTGCCGGTACGCCCGATTTGCTGTCGTCGAGGAGGCTCTCGGTCCAGCGGGCGGAGAGCTCGGCGCCGCGTGCGCCGCCGAGGCCGAACGGGCAGCGGTAGTCCTGCGGATAGGGGAGGCGCGCGACGCGTACGTCCTGTGCGCCGCCGGAGGCTTCGAGCGCCCCCGCGGTCATCCCGTGGTACGCGCCGGTGAAGGCGAGCGTGCCGTCGCGGCCGGTGGCGGCGCGGACCAGTTTCAGGGCCGCTTCCACCGCGTCCGTGCCTGCCGGGCCGCAGAACTGGATCCGCGCGCGGTCGGCCAGGCCGCGCGGCAGCGTGCGGAACAGCTCGGTGGTGAAGTCGTCCTTGACGGGTGTGGCCAGGTCGAGGACGTGCAGCGGCGCCCCCGAGTCGAGGACCTTTCTGATCGCTTCGAGCACCACGGGGTGGTTGTGTCCGAGGGCCAGGGTTCCCGCGCCCGAGAGGCAGTCGAGGTAGCGGCGTCCGTCGGCGCCCTCGATCGTCAGGCCGCGCGCCCGTACCGGCACGATCGGCAGGGCCCGCGCGTAGGTGCGCGCCGCTGACTCGCGCGCCGACTGGCGGCGCAGGATGCCTTCGTGCGCCGCGGAGTGCGCACCGGAGTGTTCCGAGGGGGTTCCCGTGGCGGGCGCGGCGGGTGCGGCGGGCGCGGCGGGGTGCGTCGCGGAGTGTGCTGCGGACACCGCCGCGGGCGCAGGCTCGGTCACGGCCACGACTGTTGGTCCTCCCGCTGTGGATGAGCGCGTCCCGCATGGATTCCGGAGAGCTCCATGTGGGCGTGCCCGATGGCAAGTTGGCAGGGGGATGAACGCATGCCACGAACCCCCCGTACGTACTAACGACGAGAGTCCCGGGGGATCACGGGTTAATCGGAAGATCCTTGCCGTGACGGAACCGTTGCCCTTCCGTCGGCCGTCCCCAACGGCACCGGCATAGTGTGGGGTGCCGTTCATCAGGGACGGGGTGTTCCGCACCCGGTCACAAGGGGTGTTCCGCACCCGGATGTCCAGCTTTTCGGAACGTTTTCGAGGCCCAGGGGGATTCTCACGATGCGACCCATTCGTCCGCTCTTCACCGCACGTAGTGGGAGGAGCGCGCGCACCAGAACCTCCCCCGTGGCGGCCGCTGTGGCGCTCGGCGCGGCGCTCGTACTGACCGCCACGGCCTGCGGTCCCAGCGACGACAACGCCGGCGGCGACTCGTCCTCGTCGCAGCCCGGCGACAGCAACGGCGACGACAAGTTCAAGATCCCGGACGAGTGGAAGGACAAGCTCAAGGATCACGGGATCGACCTGGACGAGTGGAAGAACGGCGGCTGGAAGAAGAACTGGAACAAGGAGGACTGGCTCCGCGAGGCCGGTGACTTCGTCAACCCGATCATCGAGGACCTGTGGGACCCCGACCGGATGCGGGACGCCGACAAGAACCCGGACCGCAAGGTCGACGACAACGACATCTCCGGTGACCAGGGCGTCACCGACCCGACGCCGAAGCCCGTGAAGGCGGCTGCCGTGAAGGCGCCGTACCACGACCAGGTCGCCGAGTCCGGCAAGCTCTTCTTCGACGGTCCCGACGGTTCGATGGTCTGCTCCGCGACCGTCGTCAAGGACCCGGCCCACCCGGGCAAGTCCAACATGGTGTGGACCGCGGGCCACTGCGTGCACGCGGGCGCCGAGGGCGGCTGGTACCGCAACATGGTCTTCGTGCCCTCGTACAACGACAGCGGCAAGTCGGTCGAGGAACTCCAGAACGCCCCCAAGGAAGAAGTCGCCCCGTACGGCGTCTGGTGGGGCGACTGGGCACAGACCTCCGACCAGTGGATCGAGCAGGGCGGTCCGACGGGCGGCAAGGGCGCGCCGTACGACTTCGCGGTCATTCACGTGAAGCCGGAGAAGGGCAGCGAGGGCAAGTCGCTCGAGGAGACGGTCGGTTCGGCCCTGCCGGTGGACTTCAACGCTCCCGCGGTGCCGCAGATCGACGGCATGACGGCGACCGGCTACCCGGCCGCGCCCCCGTTCGACGGCCAGAAGATGTTCCAGTGCGCCGACAAGCCGGGCCGGCTCTCGCTCAGCAAGCCCGACCCGACGATGTACCGCATCGGCTGCACCATGACCGGTGGTTCGTCCGGCGGCGGCTGGGTCGCCGAGGGCCAGGACGGCAAGCCCGCGCTGGTGTCGAACACCTCCATCGGCCCGGTGACGGCGGGCTGGCTCGCCGGTCCGCGCCTGGGCAAGGAAGCCAAGGGCATCTACAGCGCGGTCAGCAAGAAGTTCGCCGGTCAGTAGGTCGGCAGACAGAGCTGACACACGACTGGTCGGCTAGATCGACACACGGCGGCGGGGCACCGGAAATCTTCACGACCCCGCCGCCGTTCGCACTCAACCTCACAGGCATAGTGGGGTGTTGCGTCGATGCGGAGTTCCGCGGAGTCCCCGCGTCGACATATGACACGTACATGGCAAATACACATTCTCAACGGGGGTAACAGCACCATGCGTTCCACTCGTGCGCCGTTCGCGCGCAGTCGTGGACGGCGCGTCGCACTCGCCGCCACCGGCCTCGCCGCCACCCTGGCGCTCACCGCCACGGCCTGCGGCCCGAGCGACGACAAGGCAAGCGACAAGCCGGACGCCACCGCGTCCCAGGGAGCCGACAGCGGCTCCGACTCCGGCTCGAAGCTGCCGGACATCGCCGACAAGCTCAAGGACCACGGCATCGACCTGGACGAGTGGAAGAACGGCGGCTGGAAGAAGAACTGGGAGAAGAGCGAATGGCTGCGTGAGGCCAAGGACTTCGTCAACCCGGTCATCGACGGGCTCTGGAAGCCCGAGCGGATGAAGAACGCCAAGGACCCGAACAAGACGATCGCCGCGAAGGACGCGACCGCCGACCAGGGCGCGACCGACCCCGAGCCGACGCCGGTCCGGGCCAAGCCCGAGAAGACCCCGTACCACGAGAACGCGGCGCCGGTCGGCAAGATCTTCTTCGACTCCCCCGAGGGCTCGATGGTCTGCTCCGGCACCGTCGTGAAGGACCCCCGCCACCCGGGCAAGTCCAACCTCGTGTGGACGGCCGGGCACTGCGTGCACCGCGGCGCCGAGGGCGGCTGGTACCGCAACATCGCCTTCGTCCCCTCGTACAACGACCTGGGCAAGTCCGAGGCCGAGCTGGGCAACGCGGCCCCGCAGGAAGTCGCCCCCTACGGCCAGTACTGGGCCGACTGGGTCTCGACCTCCAACGAGTGGATCAACGAGGGCGGCCCGACGGGCGGCGCGGGCGCGACGTACGACTACGCCGTGATGCACGTGCAGCCGGAGCAGGGCGGCAAGTCCCTGGAGGAGACGGTCGGCAACGCGCTCGACGTCGACTTCTCGACCCCGTCGGCGCAGACCGTGAGCTCGATGGGCGCCTGGGGCTACCCGGCCGCCCCGCCGTACAACGGCCTGACCATGCACAAGTGCATCGACAAGCCGGGCCGTCTCTCGCTGTCCCCGTCCCTGCCGACGATGTACCGCATCGGCTGCACCATGACCGGCGGTTCGTCCGGTGGCGGCTGGTTCCGCATGGTGGGCGACAAGACGAAGCTCGTGTCCAACACGTCGATCGGCCCGGCCGAGAACACCTGGCTCGCCGGACCGCAGCTGGGCAAGGGTGCCCAGCAGGTCTACGACATGATGAGCAAGAAGTACGGCTCGCAGTAACACGCTGATCGGGAGCGCTCCGAGCAGGAGCGCTCCCGGCAGGGCCTGGTGCCGCCCGTGATGCGCGCGGCACCAGACAGACGGAGAGGCCCGCCCCCACCGAAGTGGGGG
>NZ_JBHYJI010000123.1:0-6970 GCF_042740435.1 Streptomyces sp. NPDC059002
CGCCCCGCACCGCGGGGCGAGGGCCTCGGCGCGTCAGGGGGTGAGGCTCGCCTGCACCGGCAGGTGGTCGCTCGGGAACTGGCCGTTCAGGGAGAACGTGTTGATCGACGCCGCGTGGACCCGGGCCCCCGGGCTCGCCAGGATCCAGTCGATGCGGTCGCCGTCGGGCACCAGCGGCCGGTAGCCGTGGAAGGTGGCGTACGCCTTGCTCCGCCGGTCCGCGGCGTCCCAGGTGTCGACGAGGCCGGCGCCGAGGACCGTGTCGTAGACGGGGTTCTTGTGCGCGGCGACATTGAAGTCGCCCGTCACGAGGCGGGGCAGGGACGGGTCCAGCGGGCCCAGGCGTTCGACGAGCAGGGCGGCGGCACGCGTGCGTGCGTACTGACTCGCGTTGTCGAGGTGGGTGTTGACGACGTACAGCTCGCCGTCCGTGCGCAGATCGTGGAAGCGCACCCAGGTGACCATGCGGATGGAGCCGCCGCCCCAGGTGTTGGACGCGATGAGGTACGGGGTGTCCGAGAGCCAGTAGTGCTCGTACTCGACGGGCCGCAGCCTGCGGGTGTCGTAGTAGACGGTCATGAACTCGTCGCGGCTGCCGCCCGCGCGGCCCGTGCCGATCCAGTCGTAGTGCGGGCCGAGGTCGGCGGCGATGTCCCGGACCTGCTCGTAGAGCCCTTCCTGGGTGCCGATGACATGGGGCCGCGCGCGGCGCAGCAGTTCACGGGTGACCGGGCGGCGGTCGGCCCAGGTGTTGGGCGGTGTGGCGCTCGCGTAGCGGAGGTTGAAGGACATGACCTCCAGGCGGCGGCCGGGACGCTCGACCGCGCTCGCGGGGGCCGCGGTCAGGGTGGTGCCTAACAAGGGGAGTGCGGCCGCGGCGGCCAGTGTGGTCCGCAGGCCGAGGCGGCGTGACACTCGGGTGTCGGTCGGCACGCTGTCTCCTTCGGTAGGTCGCGCCAGGATGGGCTGAGCGAACCGAAGTGTGGAAGCAGGATCTGAGACAGGCGTGAACGCCGGTTGTCGGGGGCCGGTCAAGTGCAGGTCAGGTGTTGACCGGCGGGAAGGTCGCCAGATAACTTCGCCATACGGATTCTTGATTCCGTGAAGCGGAAACACCGAGCAACACTGAGTGTGTGGAGGGTGCAGGAATGGGTCAGCAAGAGCAGGTGGCAACGAGCCTCGCCGGCGCGGTCAGCGAGGGCATCAGCGCTTCCCTCGCCCCGGTGGACGCGGAGCTGGCGCGCCGCTACCCCGGAGACCCCGGCACCCGCCAGCCCGTCCACACCGTGTACGTCCCCGGCGAGCAGTTCGCCGCCGACTCGATCCGCACCTGGGGCGACAAGGCCCTCGCGATGCTCGACGAGCACGCCCCGGACGCCGCCTCCTTCGCCGCCGTCCTCGGCCTGACCGACGACCTCGCCGACGCCGTCTACACGCGCGTGCGCACCAAGCTGGAGCGCGAGCCCGTCGAGGACCTGCGCATCGACTTCGAGGACGGCTACAAGGGCGCCGACGAGGACCAGGACGCCGCCCGCGCGGCCCGCCTGGTCGCCGAGGCGTACAAGAACGGCACCGCCGCCCCGTACATGGGCATCCGCATGAAGTGCATGGAAGAGGCCGTCCGCGACCGCGGCATCCGCACCCTGGACATCTTCCTGTCCGGCCTCATGGAGGCGGGCGGCCTGCCCGACGGGCTCGTCCTCACGCTGCCCAAGGTGACCTACCCCGAGCAGGTCACCGCGATGGTGCGCCTCCTGGAGGAGTTCGAGAAGGCGCGCGGCCTCGAGCAGGGCCGGATCGGCTTCGAGATCCAGATCGAGACCAGCCAGTCCATCCTCGCCACCGACGGCACCGCCGCCGTCGCCCGCATGATCCAGGCCGCCGAGGGCCGCGCCACCGGACTGCACTACGGCACCTTCGACTACAGCGCCTGCCTCGGCGTCAGCGCCGCCTACCAGGCCAGCGACCACCCGGCGGCCGACCACGCCAAGGCCGTCATGCAGGTCGCCGCGGCGGGCACCGGAGTCCGCGTCTCCGACGGCTCCACCAACGTCCTGCCCGTCGGCTCCACCGAGAAGGTCCACGACGCCTGGCGGCTGCACTACGGCCTCACCCGGCGCGCCCTGGCCCGCGCCTACTACCAGGGCTGGGACATGCACCCCGGCCACATCCCCACCCGCTACGCCGCCGTGTTCGCGTTCTACCGCGAGGGCTTCGAGGCCGCCGCCGCGCGCCTGGCCGCCTACGCCGGGCACCACGAGGGCGGCGACGTGGCCGACGAGCCCGCCACCGCCAAGGCGCTCGCCGGGTATCTGCTGCGCGGCCTCGACTGCGGCGCCCTCGACGCGGGCGAGGTCACCCGGCTCACCGGCCTCACCCTGGCCCGCCTGCAGGGCTTCTCGGGCCCGCGCCGCGGCGACCTCACGGTGTCGGGCAAGTAACACCGGCACTCGACCGTCACAGCTGCCCCGTACTCTGTACGCCACGGAAAGTGGTGTCGCAGGGACGGGGCAGCGGTGTCTTCGGGGGATCAGGAACAGACGGGCGGGGCCGGACGGCTGCTCGCCGGGCGCTATCGCGTCGTGGCGCAGCTCGGGCGCGGCGGCATGGGCGTCGTATGGCGCGCCGTCGACGAGGTGCTGCACCGCGAGGTGGCGGTCAAGGAACTGCGCACGTTCACGGACGCGGCAGGTTCCGAACTCGCCGACCTGCGCGTGCGGATGCAGCGCGAGGCGCGGGCCGCGGCCCGGGTGCGCCACCCCGGAGTGGTCGCCGTGCACGACGTGGCGGAGGTCGAAGGCCGGCCCCTCATCGTCATGGAGCTGGTCGAAGGCCCCTCCCTGGACGACGTGCTGCGCGAGCGCGGCCCCCTCGACCCGTGCGAGGCCGCGGCCATCGGCGCCAAGGTCATGGAGGCCCTGGCCGCCGCCCACCGCGCCGGTGTCCTGCACCGCGACGTGAAGCCGGGGAACATCCTCCTGGAGATTCCCCAAGCTCTCGGCTCCGCCCGAGCAGGGGAGGCCCCACTCGGCCGCGTCGTCCTCACCGACTTCGGCATCGCCACCATGGAGGACCCCGGCGACGGCTCCTCGACACACCTCACCCGCAGCGGCGAACTGATCGGTTCCCTCGACTACTTGGCGCCCGAGCGCGCCCAGGGCCACGAGCCGGGACCCGCCTCCGACGTGTGGGCGCTCGGCGCCACCCTGTACGCCGCGGTCGAGGGCGCGTCGCCCTTCCGCCGTACGTCGACGTGGTCGACGCTCACCGCGATCGTCGTCGACCCGCTGCCCGAGCCGGGCCGCTCCGGTCCCCTGACCCCCGTACTGCAGCAGCTGATGCACAAGGACCCGCAGGCGCGGCCCGACGCGGCGGCGGCATCCGGGCTGCTCGCCGACGTGGCGGCGCTGGCCGCGAAGGACGTGGGCACGGCCGCGCTGCGGGAAGCCGCGCCGGGGCCGCGCGAGCAGACGGAGCGCAGCATCCCGAACACACCGCCGCCGGGCTTCGGTCCGGCGCCCGGCGCCCCGCAGTCGCCTCTCGGCGGACAGCACGCTTCTCCGGCACCCGGACCGGCAGCGGCGCCCCAGGGTCCGCCCGCCGTCGGCCTCGGTGCGACCCGCTCGACCCGACGCCCGCGCCGGGGGCGGGCGTTGCTCGCCGCCGCTGCCGTGGCCGTCGTGCTCGCGGCGACCGGGGCGACCGTGGCCTTCCTCGACGGCAAGGACGACAGCGGCAGTCAGGCCAGGGAGAACACCGCACAGGGAAGCGGCACCGACCGGGCCGACGACGGCAGCCGCGGCCCGTTCGACGACGGGTCCAAGCGCCCGGGGCCCGCCGAACAGGGCGACGAGAAGCCCCGCAAGCCGGACGCGGGACCGAGCGCCGACGGCGCGGGCAAGGACGACGGCGGGACGTCGGACCGGGACAAGGAGAAGCCGCGGGACGGGGACAAGGGCGACGACGAACCCTCCGCCCGGCCCGACCCCACCACCAAGCCGACCGGCACCCCTTCGGGCGGCGGCTCCGCACCGGACCCCGTCTGCCACCCCGCGGGCGGCGGCAAGTACAACTGCTCGGTGTGGCGCACCGCGACGTCGTACACCGCGTCCGGCGCCGAAGCGGGCACCCTGAACGCGGGCACCAACTACTTCCACTGCCAGCAGAACCTCGGCCGCCGCGAGACGTCCGGCCGCTGGACGAACGTCTGGTGGGCGAAGACGGACGACGACAGCGGAAACAGGAACGTCTTCGTCAGCGACGTCTACATCACCGGCGGCGACAACGACAAGCCGCTGCCCGGCCTGCCCACCTGCTGACGGCACGGACCGGGAGAGGACGTCGAGCCCATGAGTGAAGCCCAACGGCCGTACGGTACGGACGAGTTGTACGCCCGCGTCGAGGCGGCCGTCACCGGCACCGCGTACCGGCTGCGGCGCACGGAGCCGGGATTCGACCTGGTCGCGGACGTCCCGCAGGTGAACCGTCACACCACCCAGGTGCACACCTATCGCGTCGCGTTGCGCCCCCGGGAGATGACCTTCGTCATGACGGACATCGTCGTGACCGAGCAGCACGGTCCGGGCCCCGCGCGCGGACGGACGGTCACCACAGGCCGCAGCCGGTACCGGACGTGGACCCGCTCCGCGGACGGATCCGAGCGGCACAGCTTCGCGTCCGCCGATGGCCACCGCCTGATCCGGGGTGTGGCGGGGGAACTCGGCTGGCAGGAGCTCAAGCCCGCGGGGCAGAAGGTCGCGCGGGCCTTCGGGCTCTTCGGCGGGGTCATCGCCCTGGGCACGCTGATCGCGCTCGCGGTCGTCTTCTGGCCCTGAGCGCGCCCGAAGGGGTCTCAGTCCGCGGGCGGCAGTTCCCCCGACCCGCGCGTGATGAGCCGCGTCGGCAGTTCGATGCGCTCCGGGTCGCCGGAGGCGCCGTCGAGCTGCCGGAAGAGCCGTTCGGCCGCCGTCCTGCCCAGCTGTGCCGCGTCCTGCGCGACGACGGTCACGCCGGGGTTCAGCAGATCCGCGAGTTCGATGTCGTCGAAGCCGACCAGGGCCACGGGGCGGTCGAGCGCGGCGAGGACCCGGACGACGGTCACGGTCACCCGGTTGTTGCCCGCGAAGACCGCGGTGACCGGCTCGGGGCCGCCCAGCATCGCCTCGGCCGCGGCGCGCACCCGCTCGGGATCGGTGGCGCCGAGCGAGACCCATGCCTCGTCGACGGGGATGTCCGCGTCCTCCATGGCGGCGCGGTAGCCGCGGAGCCGCTCCACGGCGGTGTGGATGCGCGGCTGGTCGCCGATGAAGCCGATGCGGCGGTGGCCGTGCGCGATGAGGTGCGCGACGCCGTCCCGCGCGCCGCCGTAGCTGTCGGACAGCACGACGTCGGCGTCGATCTTCCCCGCGGGCCGGTCGACGAAGACGGTGGCGACCCCGGCGGCGATCTCCGGCTCCAGATAGCGGTGGTCGTCACCGGCCGGGATGACCACGAGCCCGTCGACCCGGCGCGCGCACAGGGCGAGCACCAACTCCTGCTCGCGGTCCGGGTCTTCGGCGCTCGATCCGTTGATGAGCAGCGCGCCGTGCGCCCGTGCGACCTCCTCGACGGCGCGGCTCAGCGGGCCGTAGAAGGGGTCGGCGAGGTCTTCGAGCACGAGGCCGATGCTGGCGGTGCGGCCCTTGCGCAGCACGCGCGCGCTGTCGTTGCGGCGGAAGCCGAGCGCCTCGATGGCCTCCTGCACACGGCGTTCGGTGTCCGGCGTGACGCCGGGCTCTCCGTTCACGACGCGGGAGACCGTCTTGAGGCCCACGCCTGCGCGCGCGGCGACGTCCTTCATGGTGGGACGGTTGCCGTAGCGGGTCTCGGGTCGTCGTGCGGTGGTCTCGGCCACGGTGCGCTGTCCTGTCCTGTCGTCCATGAGGTCGTCCATGAGCATGTGGCGTCGAGCATAGAGCCTGGACAACGTTGTCAGATGCGGGAGAGACTGTCCATCGCACTCTCCGGCCTGCCCATACACCAGGAGACCCGACACAGATGCACATGGACCTCGTCGCCGCACTCGACATCGGCGGCACCAAGATCGCCGGAGCCCTGGTGGACGGCGACGGCCGGATAGTGCTGCGCGCCCAGCGGCCGACGCCCGCGCGCGAGGACGGCGACACGGTCATGCGGGCGGTCGGGGAGGTCCTCGTCGAGCTGACGTCCAGTCAACTGTGGGGCGGGGTCGGCACGGTGGGCATCGGCAGCGCGGGCCCCGTGGACGCGTCGGCCGGCACGGTCAGCCCTGTCAACATCCCGGGCTGGCGCGGCTATCCGCTGGTCGACCGGGTCCGCGCGATCACCGGCGGCCTGCCCGTCGCACTGGTCGGCGACGGCGTGGCGATGACCGCGGCCGAGCACTGGCAGGGTGCGGCCCGCGGCCACGACAACGCGCTGTGCATGGTGGTGTCCACGGGCGTCGGCGGCGGCCTCGTCCTCGGCGGCGCCCTGCACCCTGGCCCCACCGGCAATGCGGGACACATCGGCCACATCAGCGTCGACCTCGACGGCGACCCGTGCCCGTGCGGTGCGCGCGGCTGCGTCGAGCGGATAGCGAGCGGCCCGAACATCGCGCGCCGCGCCCTGGAGGGCGGCTGGGTGCCGGGCGGGGACGGCGACACCTCGGCGGCCGCGGTCGCCACCGCGGCGCGCGCGGGCGACCCGGTGGCCCTCGCCTCCTTCGAACGGGCCGCCCAGGCGCTGGCCGCCGGGATCGCCGCCACGGCGACGCTCGTCGAGATCGACATCGCGGTGATCGGCGGGGGAGTCGCGAAGGCGGGCGACGTGCTCTTCACCCCGCTGCGCCGCGCCCTGCGCGACTACGCCGCGCTCTCCTTCGTACGTCAACTCACCGTGGCCCCCGCGCTGATGGGCACGGACGCGGGCCTGGTGGGAGCGGCGGCGGCCGCGCTCGGCAGTGGGCCGAGCG
>NZ_JBHYJI010000124.1:0-6877 GCF_042740435.1 Streptomyces sp. NPDC059002
GCGCCGGTACGTCGTGCGGGGAAGCCGCTAGCATCGGCCAGCATCGGCGGGCGCAGGCCCGGTCCCCAGGCCAGGGAGCGAAACGTGCTGATCACCCACGACACCCGGTGTTCCCTGGACGCCGTGGTCGATCTGGTGAACACCGCACCGGAGGAGGACGGCGCCGACGGACTGGCGCACGTGGCGGCGCTGAGCGACTTCGTACGAACCCACAACGTGAGCGATGTCGGGGTGCTCTCGGAGCGTGACCTCGCCGATGTGCGCCGCGTGCGGTCCCGGTTCGCCGAGGTCTTCGCGGACCCCGAGCCACGGACCGCGGCCACGATCATCAATGAGCTCATCGCGGCGGCGGGCACCACGCCCCGGCTCACCGACCACGACGGCTACGACTGGCACGTCCACTACTTCGCGCCCGGGGCGTCCGTCGCCGACCACCTGGCGGCCGACTGCGGGATGGCGCTCGCCTTCTTCGTGGTCGCCGGGGAGCAGGACCGGCTGCGGCGCTGCGAGGCGCCGGACTGCCGGCGCGCCTTCGTCGACCTCTCGCGCAACCGGTCCCGGCGCTACTGCGACAGCCGCACCTGCGGAAACCGCCTGCACGTCGCCGCCTACCGGGCCCGCCGCAAGGAGGCCGAAGCCGCGGGTTAGCGCGGCCCTCCGCAGCGGTGGGCCGGGGCGACGGGCTAGAGCAAGAGCAGATCGTGCAGCGAAGCCATCAGGATCAGAGTGCCGATCACCGCCAGAAAGATCATCAAAGGTGGTTGGGAGAGAGCGAAGAGACAGCCCTGCCGCTCTTCGTCGGTGGCCCGCCACTCTTCGTCGGTAGCGCGTCGCTCATGGGCCGGTGCCGATCGCCGTCCGTCGTCCGGCGGGGCGGCATCGCCCTGTGTGGTGTCCAGCATCTCGCGGTGATGATGACGCAGGCCGGGCACCTCCGCCGACCAACACGCCAAACCGCCGCGGGAGTTCGCCGGATTCCGTGAACGGGCGAAAGTCCAGCGTCCGGCGCGTTCCGTCCATGGCTCACGCCCCCGTCACCTCGCGAGACTCTGCGGCAACGCCCGCACTCGAACGAGGGAGCCGCCCATGTCCATGGAACGCAGACGGCTGTTGACGACGGCGCTCGGCACCGCCGCGGTGGCGGCCGTGCCGTTCGGACCCGCCGCGGCCGCTTCCCCCGCCGCGCGGTCCGCGTCCTGGCACACCGTCCCGCACCGCGGCATCCGCCCCGACGATCCCGAAGGGCGCGCCCCGTTGGCCAATCCGCGCCGCGGCTTCCGCTACGAGATGTCGTACAACGCCCGTGACCTGACGAGCCCTTGGCCCAACGAGCAGGACCACTCCCCCGACGTCACCGAGACGCTCGACCTCCTGGAGCGCGAGTACGGTCCCGGCGCGAACCTCACTCAGCTGTACTTCTACCTCTGGGACTTCGCGACCTCCACGATCCCGCAGAGCGCGCTCGACAACATCGAGCGGGTCTTCCGTGGGCTGCGGAGCAAGGGGTACGCGGCGGTCCTGCGTTTCGTGTACGACGACGGGGTGCGCGAGAACCGGCGCTACACCGTGCAGGACATCCAGCGCCACATCGGGCAGTTGGCGCCGCTGGTCGCCCGCAACAGTGACGTCGTCGCGGTCTGGCAGGCGGGCTTCCTCGGCACCTGGGGCGAGTGGCACGGGAGTTACTACCGGCACGAGACCTACCCCGACGCCGTCACCGCCATCATGACGACCCTGGTCGAGGCGCTGCCGCCGGGCCTGCACACCCAGGTCAGATACGCCGAGAAGCGCGACATGATCACCAACAGGGCGATCCTGGACCGCGTCGGGTTCCACAACGACTACGTGACGCTGGGCGAGGGCCAGTGGGACTACTACGTGCCCGGCAACCCCGGCTGGCCGAGATATCTCGAGGTCTCCCCGACGCGGATGATGGACGGCGAGATGCCCTGGGACAAGGGGCAGAGCTCCGACCCGTACGCCTGGAGCACCGTCATTCCCGGGATCGCCGCCGCGCGCCGGCTGCAGACGCTCCGCTTCGACAGCCTCTCCCTGGTGCACAACGCCACGGTCACCCTGCCCGGCTGGAAGGCGGCCGAGCTGACCGAGCGGCAGGCGACGGAGGCTCAACTGCCGGTGTCGGACGGGTACTTCCGGGACCGCGCGGGGCGTTCCGTGGCGCGCACCCAGTTCGAGTACCTCCGCGATCACCTCGGCTACCGGGTGGAGGTGCGGGAGTCACGGCACGATCCGTCCGCGGTGCGGCGGCGCGGGCGGCTGCCGGTGGAGGTGGACGTGGTCAACCGCGGGTTCGCCGCGCCGAAGCACCCCCGTCCCGTACGGCTGGTGCTCCTGGACGCGGCGGGGCGGACGGTGGCATCGGCCGGCACGGGGGCCGACTGGCGCGCGTGGCTGCCCCAGGGGCGCGCGGAGACCGGGGACGATCACGCGCCGCCCGCTCCCACGACCGTGCGCGCGGAGCTCGTCGTGCCGCCGGGGACGCGGGGCCCGCACCGCATCGGCCTGGCGCTTCCCGACCCGGACTTTCCCGGACGAGGCCGGGCCGTGCGGTGCGCGAACGCCTCGGTGCCCTGGGTCGACGGTGTCAACGTGCTGGCGGAGGTGCGCCTCGGCGGGCGCTGAGGACGCGCCGCCCGCAGCCGCACGCCGCGGGGAGGGCCGTCGTTCGGCCACCCGCGGCTGCCGGGCCGTCTTCGTTCAGATGCCGTGCTTCTTCAGGATCGCCTCGATGTCGCTGAAGTCCTCCGCGGGAGCGGCGGCCTTCTGCTTGGGCGCGGGCTGGGCGGCCGGGCGGGCGGCCGCGCCGAGCGAGGGTGCCGATGCCGCGGGGGCCACCGCCTCGCGCTGGGCGGCCTTCGCGGCCTTGCGCTCCTTGCGGGTGCCGCCCGTGCGGCGCTCGATCGCGCGGGTCGACATGAACCCGAGCCAGGCCACGCCGAGCACGCCGAAGCCCACCCATGCCTTCAGGCTGAACGCGGTGTCGGCCGCCCACCCCACGACTCCCGTCAGCACCAGGCCCACCGGGACCAGGGAATACGCGGCGAGGCGCGCCGCGGAGAGGAAGCGCTTGCGGTAGGCCGTGACCGCGGCGATGCCCAGCCCGGCCGCGGATACGGCGGAACAGACGGTCTCGGCAATCATCCGGTCCTCCAGGCAAACAGGCGTACGTAGGGATATGACACTGTCGTCCCTTCCATCCTGCACCGAGTGGGCACCGCGGAGCCACGTCCGGGGCAGACCTCAGGGACATCTCCGGGTCATCTCCGGGTCGGCCTCCTCCGCAGGACCCAGGTCAGGTGGCCGGTGATCCCGGTTGGGCGGCTCCCGCACGGGCTGGGAGACTGTGGCCCATGAGTGACTCCACCCCCGCCCGTCCCGTCGTCGTCGACGTCTGGTGCGAGCTGCAGTGCCCGGACTGCCGTACCGCCCTCGACGACGTACGCACCCTGCGGGAGCGCTACGGCGACCGCGTCGAGCTGCGCCTGCGGCACTTCCCCCTCGAAAAGCACAAGCACTCCTTCGCCGCCGCGCAGGCCGCCGAGGAGGCCTTCGAGCAGGGCAAGGGCTGGCCGTACGTCGAGGCGGTGCTCGACCGGGTCGAGGAGCTGGACCGCAAGGGCGAGCCCGTCTTCGTCGACGCGGCCCGTGAACTCGGCCTCGACGCCGAGGAGTTCGACACCGCGCTGATCGACGGCCGGCACATCCTGATCGTCGACGCCGACCAGGCCGAGGGCAAGGCGATCGGGGTCACCGGCACCCCGACGTACGTCATCGGCGGCGAGCGTCTGGACGGCGGCAAGAGCCAGGAGGGGCTGCGCGAGCGCGTCGAGGAGATCGTCGACCGGCTGCTCGCCGAAGGCGCTTCCTGAGGCAGCGGCGTGCGGCAGCGGCCTCTAGAGCAGGTGCTTGTAGAGGTAGTACGAGGTCGGTTCATAGCCGAGTGACTCGTACAGGCGCAGGGCCGGGGCGTTGCCCGCGAAGACGTTGAGGCCGACGCGGTTCCGGCCCGCCGCGCGGGCCTGTGCCTCCGCGCACAGCATCAGGGAACGCCCGAGGCCCTGCCCCCGGTGCTCCTCCTCGACCTCGACGCTGAAGACGAACGCCTCGTCGCCGATCACGCCGAGCCACAAAGTGCCCACCCGGACGCCGTGCCGCGTGAGCACGCTCAGCCAGGTGTCCGGTGTCGCCAGGCCCTGGGGGAGGTGCCGCGCATGGTCGGCGGCGGCCTTGGCGCGGGCCGCCGCCTCGGGCACACCGCGCTCGATCCAGTCGCGCGTGTAGCCGTCCTCCTCGTGCGCGAGCCACGGTCCGTACTCGTCCTCCGTCATCGGCCGCCACGCGACGCCGTCGGGCAGCGCGGACACGTCGCCGGTCAGCGGCTTCGCCATCTGACGGTTGCGCTCGACGTATCCGAGGGCGGCGGCAAGGCGCAGCGCTCCCGTGGCCATGGCCGGGATCGTCGCCTCGATGCGCTTGCAGCGCCAGCCGCGCGCCACTTCCTCTGCGGCCAGGGCCGCGACCGTGGCGCGCCCCCGCCTGCGGTCCGGCTCGTCGATCCGCAGGTCACGCACCTGGCAGACCTCCGGTCCGAAGACCGGGTGCGTGGCCAGGGCTATGGAGCCCACGGGGCGGCTGTTCACACAGACGTCGTACGTGCGCGATCTCGCGCCGTCGGCGCCCTGCTGGAGCGGCGCTGAAGGCCGCAGGGTCGTGGTCATCACAGAGGTTCTACCCGCCCTGCGGCCCCGTCGTCACCGGGATTTGTGCGGCTTACGGATCCAGGTCGTCCGCGGCCCGCTCGGCGAAGACCCGCATCGCCTTGGCGGTCACCGGGCCCGGGGCGCCGGGCAGTTGGCGCGCGTCGACACGGTGCACGCCCTGGACGTCGCGCAGCGTCGAGGTCAGGAAGATCTCGTCGGCGCGCTCGAGGACGTCCAGCGGCAGTTCGGTCTCGCGCGCGCCCGTCCACTCGACGGTCAGTTCGCGCGTGATGCCCGCGAGGCACCCGGAGGCGACCGGCGGCGTGTGGATCTCGCCGTCGACGACGACGAAGACATTGGTGCCCGTGCCCTCGCACAGCTGCCCCACGGTGTTCGCGAACAGCGCCTCGGACGCACCCTGTTCGTGGGCGCGGGCGAGAGCGACGACGTTCTCCGCGTACGACGTGGTCTTCAGGCCGGTCAGCGCGCCGCGTTCGTTGCGGGTCCACGGCACCGTGATCACGGCGGTGGACGCGGCGTGCTCGCCCGCCTCGGCGAGGGCCACGACGAGCGTGGTGCCCTGGTTGCCGCGGTCCGAGCCGAGCGGCGAGAGGCCCCCGGTGTAGGTGATCCGCAGCCGCCCCCGGGGCAGCGGGTTGGCGTCCAGGACGGCGGCGCAGGCGCGGCGCACCTCGTCGAGGTCCGGCTCGGGCAGCCCGAGGCCGCGCGCCGACCGGGCGAGCCTGGTCAGGTGCCGGGTCAGGGCGAAGGGTCGCCCCGCCGCGGACTTCACCGTCTCGAAGATGCCGTCGCCCACCGTCAATCCGTGATCGAGCACGGAGACGCGGGCGTCATCCAGGTCCTGCAGCCCGCCATTGAGCCAGATCTTCACGTCGGGGTTCCTCCACTCGCTTCGTACGACCCCGACGCTACCGCCAGCAGTCGCGCGGCCTTCAGCTCGGTCTCGCGCCACTCCCCCTCGGGGTCCGAGCCCCAGGTGATGCCCGCTCCCGTGCCGAAGCGCAGCACGCCATAGGCACGGTCGATCCAGAAGGTGCGAATGCCGACCGCGAGTTCTCCGGTGCCCCGGTCCGCGTCGACCCAGCCGATGCCGCCGCAGTACGGGCCGCGCGGCGCCGTCTCCAGTTCTTCGATGATCCGCAGGGCGCTGGACTTCGGGGCGCCGGTGACGGAACCTGGCGGGAACGCGGCGGCGAACAGCTCGGGCCAGCCCGCGCCGGGCCGCAGGTCGCCGTGGACGGTGGAGACGAGGTGGACGAGCCCAGGGTGCTTCTCGACCACACAGAGCTCGGGGACGGTCACCGAACCCGTCGCACAGACCCGCCCGAGGTCGTTGCGGACGAGGTCCACGATCATGACGTTCTCCGCGTAGTCCTTCTCCAGGAGATCCGCCTCGGTACGTCCGGTGCCCTTGATGGGGCCCGACTCCACGGACCGGCCCGCGCGGCGCAGGAAGAGCTCGGGCGAGGCGGTGGCGATCTCGACGCCGTGCTCCGGGAGCCGAATCGTTCCGGCATAGGGAGCGGGGTTCCCGCGCGCGAGGAGTGCGGTCAGGGCGTCCACGTCGGCGTCATGGGCGACCGGCGCGGACAGGACCCGGCAGAGGTTCGCCTGATAGACCTGCCCGGCCTCGATGTACGCGCGCACCCGCCGCACGCCCTCCGTGTACGCGGCGCGGTCCAGGGACGACGTCCAGTCACCGGCCGCCGGACCGTGCCACCGGCCGGGCACGGGGGCGGGCACCGCCTCCTCGCGTACGTCGTCGAAGCGCGCGCAGACCAGACCCCCCTCGAAATCCGCGGACACCACCCAGAAGCCGGTGGAGTCCAGGGCCGCGGGGTCGCTGGTCACATCGCGCAGACCGGTGGCCACGCGGCCGCCGAAGCGCGCCATGGGAGGAAGCGTCGAGGAGGACGTCAGAGGGGGGCTGTGCACGGCTGTGAGTCTATGACCGGCGTCCCGGCGGCGCCCCGGACCGACGACAGCGCAGCACGCTGCGCAAACGCGTTTTTGTACTGGCCCAGGAATCCGCTAGAGTTCAACACGTCGCCGGGACGCGCAAGCGAAACGGGAAAGACAAGCGGACGTAGCTCAGTTGGTAGAGCGCAACCTTGCCAAGGTTGAGGTCGCCAGTT
>NZ_JBHYJI010000125.1:0-6485 GCF_042740435.1 Streptomyces sp. NPDC059002
CGCCATCCGTCGGCGCGGGCCCCGGCTGCGTACGAGGGAGTCGTACGAAGCAGTCGTACGAAGCAGTCGTACGTCAGAAGGGCAGACCCGGGATCTTCGGCAGGCCGGGGATCGCCGGGACGGCCGGGGCCTCGGGCAGGCCCGGGACCTTCGGGACCTCGGGCAGGCCCGGGATCTTGGGCGCCTCCGGCAGCTTCGGCAGGTCCTTGGCCAGCTTGCCGAGGCCGACCTGGATGAGCAGGTCCACCGCGAGCTGCGGGACCGCGTTGAGGGCGACGACGAGGCCGAGGAGGTCCGCCTTGGCCGCCGCCTTGATCAGGACGTCCACCTGGGACTTCAGCTTGGCCTCCGCCGCGGCCGCCGGGTCGTCGTCCTTGGGCTTGGGCTCCGGGTCGGCCGCGCGCACCGCGCCGATCGCACCGAGCACCCGCTCCATGGCGGCGTCCACGGCGGCGCTGTGCGACTCGTCCGCGGTGCCGTCGGCGGCGCGTTCGGTGAGTTCGTCGATGGCGGCGTAGAGGGCGTCGAAGCCCTGCTCGACCAGGACCGCGCGGTCCTCGGCGGAGCGCGTGACGGAGGGGGCCGCGAAGGCGGGCGCCGCGGTCATGGCGACGGCGCCCGCGGAGAGGGAGACGGTGACGGCGAGGGCGGTGACGGTCCTGCTGAGTCGCATGGGAGGGTCCCTTCTGGTTGCTGAACTGGCTGAACTGGCTGAACTGGCTGAACTGGCTGAACTGGCTGGACTACTGGGGGGTTTGCGGAAGCTGTGCGGTGGCCGGATCCACCTCGGGGGCCGGCGGCAGCGAGTCGATCCACTGGCTCAGGCCGACCGCGAACAGGAGGTCGTTGGCGGCCTTCGGCACGGTCTGCAGGGAGCCGATGACCTTGATCCAGTCGCCCTCCGACGCGGCGGCGACCAGCGCGTCGACCTCCTTCTTCAAGGTGGCCCGCGCCATGCCGGGCCAGGTGCCCGGCTGTGCCGTGTCCGGCGTGGGCGCGCCGAGCAGGGTGTCCAGCTCGGCGCTGACCTTCGCCAGGCCGTCGGGGTTGATCCACCCGCCGAAGGAGGTGTCGAGCAGGTACTGGCACGCCTCGAGGAGCGACTCCAGGTCCTGCACCGTGCGGGGCACGGCGGGTGCGGCGGGTGCCGCGGGTTCGGCGGGCCGCGCTGCGGCGGCCGGCCCCGCGGCCCCCAGCAGCAGAGCGCCGCAGAGGGACGCGCCGAGGGCGAGCGGGACGGTCCTGCGCGGTCTCATGAACGGGGTCCTTTCGGCGGGTGGCACGGCATGCCGGGGCGTACGGCATTACGGCCACCCTCGAAGCGGTGGCTACACCTCGCAACCAGACGGATGCGGAGCGTGTCCATTTGGGTGCACGCGTCCGGCCCCGCACCGACCGGCGTTAAGGTTCGAGCCGCAGGCAGAGCGGTCGAGCAGGGGTTGGACAGATGGACTTTCCGGCGCAGGCACACGCCCATCCGTATGGCGGATGGCCGGGCAATGAACTCGAAGAGGTGCTCGCGGCCTCCCTCGGCGCGTCCGCGTCCGCCGGCGGCCGCATCGTCGAGGTCCTCGGCCGCAGCCCGATCTGGATCCCGCTGCCGAACGGCGGCGGCCCCGACAGCGGCACCCTGGACCTGCCGACGCTGGAGATCGACGGCCAGGCGTACGTCCCCGTCTTCAGCTCCGAGCAGCAGTTCCGCCAGGCACTGGGTGACGCGGCCGACCGCATGGGCTGCACCGTGGCGCCCGCCGTGGAGTTCGCGCGCGGCCTGCCCCCGCAGCTGGGCATCGCCCTCAACCCGGACGGCACCGTCGGCGTCCCGCTGCCGCCGCCCGCCGTCGCCGAGCTCGCACGCGTCGGCCGCACCGAGCTCGACGGGCCCACCACCGGCGGCCGCGTGCGCCTGTACGAGCCGGACTGGCAGCACGACCCGGTGGACTTCCTGGCCGCCGCCGGGCGCGAGTTCGAGGCGACGGGCGTGGTGCTCACCGCCCGCCGCTGCCTCGCCGACATCGAGACGGACGACCCGACCCTCTTCGTCGGCGTCGAGCTGGCCACCTGGGACGGCAATGCCCGCGAGCTGCCGATGGAGGCGCTCGGCCGCGCCCTCGGCCAGGTGCCCGCGCCGTGGCCGGTGAACCTCGTCCTGCTCGACGTGGCGCAGGACCCGGTGGGCGACTGGCTGCGCGAGCGGGTGCGGCCCTTCTATCGTCGTGAGGTCTGAGGCCGCGTACGTCGTGAGGTCTGAGGCCGCGTACGTCAAGTCCGCGCCGGGATCGCCGCTTAAGCTGGTTCCATGACCCGGCCGGGGCACCGTGGTGCCGGGCGACGGGGTTCGTCGAATTCGTCAAGAAGGGGCGGTTACGGGTGAGTGCGTCGGGCACGGGCGCGGCCGGTCAGGTCGAGCAGATGCTGCGCCAGGTGACGCCGGGGCGTTACGACGCGTACGAGGCACTGCTGCGCGCGCTCGCCGCCGACCAGGTGTGGATGCTGCTCTGGCACGGCCAGGCCGGATCCCCCGACGCCCAGTACGGGAACATGGAGGTCGAGGGCCTCGGCTACGCACCGTGCGTGACCTCCGCCCAGGAGCTCTCCGCGAGTGGCTGGAACCGCAGCTATGAAGTGGTGCGCGGACTCGACGTGGCGCGCACCCTCTACCCCGACCACTACGGCCTCTGGCTCAACCCGCACGCCCCCGGCGGCGGCGTCGGCATCCCCTGGCTCGATCTGCGCCGCATCGCCACCGGCCTCGACCTGCTGCCCGCGGGGCCGCTCAGGCTGACCGAGCCGAGCATCGAAATCCCCCAGTTCTACGCCCTGTTGACGCAGAACGCGCACCGCACCCCCGCGGTGCGTTCGCTGCGCAGGGCCTGGGTGCAGCCCGCGCTCGGTGCGCCCTATCTGGCCATCGGCCTCGATGTGTACGACACGTCGCCGCCGTCGGTGGACGCGGTGCGCGCGATGATGCAGCAGTCCATCGGGGCCGTCCCCGAGGGGCTGCCGGTGTCGACCGTCGCGATGTCCGACGACGACGATCCGGTCGCGATGTGGCTGCGTGCCAACGCCCGGCCGTTCTACGACCGCGAGGCCCAGGCGGCCGCGGCGCCCGCGGGCGGTTACGGATACCCGGCGCAGTACTGAACAGCAGGAACGGGCGCGATGTCCGTTCTGATGCGGGTGGGGCCCTATGGGCTCCCGTGGTTCCTTGCACCCCAACTGCCCCGTGTTCGCCCCTCGTTCACACGCGTCCGCATAACGGAACACCTCGATCAGCATCACGGTTGCGCATCCATTCCCCGTCAAGGCTGGTAACAGATCGCGACGTGGATGAAGACTCCCGCTCCAGGGGCCTTCGCCCCTGTGTACGACGGACTGATCACGTCGCTACAGCGGCAAGTGCGGGCCGGTCACCACCGGTTGAGAGGGGTCCCTGCCACGATGACGGCGCCATTGCATGACACACCTGCGGACGCGGACCCGACCGAGGACGTCGCCCCCGCAGCTGATGCAGGGGTGAAGAAGGTCGAGGGACGGTCCCTCAAGCAGATCGCCTGGAACCGGCTGAAGCGGGACAAGGTCGCCCTCGCGGGCGGCATCACGGTCCTTGTCCTGATCCTCGTCGCCGTCTTCGCGCCCCTGATCGTGAGCCTGTTGGGCCATCCGCCCAACGACTTCCACCAGGAGAAGCTGGACGAGCTGACCAACCTGCCCAAGGGCGCACTCGGCGGAGTGAGCGGCGACTACCTCTTCGGGGTCGAGCCGAACAAGGGCCGCGACGTCTTCAGCCGCATCGTCTACGGCGCGCGGATCTCGCTCCTCGTGGCGTTCCTCGCGGCCATCGTCGCCGTCGCGCTCGGCACCCTCTTCGGGATCATCGCCGGCTACTTCGGCGGCTGGGTCGACGCGCTGATCAGCCGCGTGATGGACGTGCTGCTCTCCTTCCCGCAGCTGCTCTTCATCATCTCCCTGGTCTCCGTCCTGCCGGACGACCTGCTCGGTCTGCAGGGCACCAGCGTGCGCGTCGCGATCCTCGTCCTGGTCATCGGCTTCTTCGGCTGGCCGTACGTCGGACGGATCGTCAGAGGCCAGACTCTTTCGCTCCGTGAGCGCGAGTACGTGGAAGCGGCCCGCAGCCTCGGCGGCGGACGGCGCCACATCCTCTTCCGCGAGCTGCTGCCCAACCTGGTCGCCCCGATCACCGTCTACGCGACGCTGATGATCCCGACCAACATCCTCACGGAGGCGGCCCTCAGCTTCCTCGGCGCCGGCGTCAAGCCGCCGACGGCCTCGTGGGGCGGCATGCTGCGCGACGCGCTCGAAACGTACGAGCACGACCCGATGTTCATGGTCTTCCCGGGCGTGACGATCTTCATCACGGTCCTGGCCTTCAACCTCTTCGGCGACGGGCTGCGGGACGCGCTCGACCCGAAGGGGACGCGTTAGAAGTCCTCAACTGACTTGCCCCTGCCGCACGTCAGGTGGCTCTACCCATGGTTCTCCGGCAGCTCAAGGCCAGGGACCGCGAATCTCGGAGGTTACGAGAAAATGCCCACAGTTTCCTCGAAACGACGGCTCACCGCTGGTGCGGCCCTCGTCGTCGCGGCGCTGGTGACCACCACGGCCTGCGGCAGCGGTGACGGTGACGACGGCGGCGACGGCAAGGGGGCCGGCTACAACGCGGCGCTCAACAAGGTCGCCAACGCGTCCAAGAAGAAGGGGGGGACGCTGAAGATGGTCGGCAAGCAGGACCTCGACTCGGCCGACCCCCAGCGCGCCTACTACGGCATGTCCTGGGACTTCATGCGCTTCTACACCCGGCAGCTGGTGTCCTACGACACCAAGCCGGGCAAGGCGGGCACGAAGCTGGTCCCGGACCTCGCGACCTCCACCGCGAAGATCTCCGACGACGGCAAGACCTACACGTACAAGCTGCGTGACGGCCTGACCTGGGAGGACGGCTCCAAGCTGACCTCGAAGGACGTCAAGTACGGCATCGAGCGCGCCTGGGCGACGGACACCATCACCGGTGGCCCCGGCTACATCATGGAGACGCTCGACCCCGACGGGAAGTACAAGGGGCCGTACAAGGACAAGGGCGGCCTCGACGCGATCCAGACCCCCGACGACCAGACGATCGTCTTCAAACTGCCCAAGCGCAACGGTGACTTCGAGCAGTTCCTCGCCATGCCGAGCGGTTCGCCGGTCAAGGAGTCCAAGGACACCAAGGCGAAGTACACGCAGCGACCCTTCTCCTCGGGCCCGTACAAGTTCCAGGAGTACAAGTCCAACAAGAAGATCGTGCTGGTCCGCAACGACAAGTGGAAGAAGTCCTCGGACCCGATCCGCGCGGCGCTGCCCGACAAGATCGACGTGACGATCTCCGCCAACCTGGAGGAGAACGACAAGAAGTTGATGGAGGGCGACTACGACGTCGACCTCAACGGCACCGGCATGACCCAGTCCGGCCGCGTCTCCGCGGTCTCGGACCACCGGGGCAACGTCGACAACATGCACACGTCCTTCGTGCGCTACGTCGCACTGGTCCACACGGCGGAGCCGTTCGACAACGTGCACTGCCGCAAGGCCGTCTTCTACGCCACGGACTTCGCGAGCCTGCAGCAGACCCGCGGCGGCAAGGTCGCGGCCGGTGACATCGCCAACAGCACGTTCCCCGTGGCGATCCCGGGTCACAGCGACTACGACCCGTACGGCGTCCTCAAGCGCAAGGGCAAGCCGGACCTCGCCAAGGCCAAGGACGAGCTGAAGCAGTGCGACAAGCCGAACGGCTTCTCCACCAAGCTCACCGCGCGCAACAACAACCCGGGTGAGGTCGACGCCGCCGAGGCGCTCCAGGCCCAGCTCGCGAAGGCCAACATCAAGGTCGACGTCGACGCGCTCGACGGCGCCGACACCTCCAGCATCACCGGCTCGCCGTCCGTCGTGAAGAAGCGCGGCTACGGCATGACGATGAGCGGCTGGGGCCCGGACTTCCCCTCCGGCCAGGGCTACGCGCAGCCGCTGTTCGACAGCCGCTTCCTGAAGTCGACCGGTAACTACAACGAGTCCCAGATCAAGGACAAGAAGGTCGACGGTCTCTTCGACAAGGCGATCGCCCAGACCGACCCGGCCAAGGCCGGCGAGATCTACAAGGAACTCGACAAGCGCATCCTCGACCAGGCCGACTGGATGCCCTTCCTGTACGAGAAGAACATCACCTGGCGCGGGTCGAGGCTGACCAACGCCTACATGTCCGACGCCTACAACGGCCGTTACGACTACGTCTCGCTCGGCGTCGTCAAGTAACTGCCGCCGCAGCACCCGTAGTTGATCGACCGTCACACCGCCGCCGAATCCCGCCAGTCCGAAGGGCAGGTGATGGCCCCGGGCGGGGGGGGGGGCCCCCGACAAACGGGGGCCCGCCCCCCCCCCGGGCCGCGCCGCGGGAGATGTTGAAAAAACGCGACCCAGGGACCAGAAGAAAG
>NZ_JBHYJI010000126.1:0-6429 GCF_042740435.1 Streptomyces sp. NPDC059002
AGCGGTTGCCGTCGTACATGGTCCCCTCGGCGGTCGTGGTCCTGGACGCCCTGCCCCTGAACGCCAACGGCAAGCTGGACCGCAAGGCCCTGCCCGCGCCCGAATACGCCGCCGGCAGGGGCCGCGGGCCCGCCAACGCCCGCGAGGAGATCCTGTGCGCGGCCTTCGCCCAGGTCCTCGGCGTCGAGGGGGTCGGCGTGGACGACGACTTCTTCCGGCTCGGCGGCCACTCGCTCCTCGCGATCCGCCTGGTCGCCCTGCTCCGTACGCGCGGTGTCTCGGTCTCGATCAGGGCGCTCTTCGACGCCCCGACCCCGGCCGGGCTCGCCGCCTCGGCGGGCTCCGAGCAGGTGGCCGTCCCGGCGAACCTGATCCCGGCCGGCGCGACCGAGATCACCCCGGAGATGCTGCCGCTCGTCGACCTCACGGCCGCCGAGCTCGCGGCCGTCGTCGCCACCGTGGACGGCGGCGCCGCGAACGTGGCCGACGTCTATCCGCTGGCTCCGCTCCAGGAGGGCCTGCTCTTCCACCACCTCCTCGCGGAGGGCGGCGAGGACACGTACGTCATGCCGACGGTGGTCGAGTTCGACTCGCGCGAGCGGTTCGACGCCTTCGCGGACGCGCTCCAGCGCGTCGTGGACCGCCACGACATCTATCGCACGTCGATCGTGTGGGAGGGCCTGCGCGAGCCGGTCCAGGTGGTGCGGCGGCAGGCGACCCTGCCCGTCGAGTCCGTCACCCTGGACGCCGAGGGCGGCGACCCGGTGCAGCAGCTGCTCGCGATCGGCGGCGGGTCGATGGACCTGGGCCGGGCCCCGCTGATCCGGGTCCACGCGGGCCGCGTCCCCGGCGGGGACCAGTGGCTGGCGCTGGTGCGGATCCACCACATGGTGCAGGACCACACCGCTCTGGAGGTCATGCTGGCCGAGGTCAACGCGTTCCTCACCGGACGCGACGGCGCCCTCGCGGAGCCGCTGCCCTTCCGCGACTTCGTCGCGCAGGCCCGCGCCGGAGTGACCACGGGCGAGCACGAGCGGTACTTCGCCGAACTGCTCGGCGACGTCACCGAGCCCACGGCCCCCTTCGGCCTGGTCGACGTCCGCGGCGACGGCACCGGCACCACGCGCGCCCGGGTCGTCTTCGGTGACGAGCTGCACGCGCGCCTGCTCGACGTCTCCCGTCAACTGGGCGCGAGCCCGGCGACGTTGCTGCACCTGGCCTGGGCACGGGTTCTGGCGGCGGTCAGCGGTCGCGAGGACGTGGTCTTCGGCACGGTCCTGTTCGGCCGCATGAACGCCGGTGCGGGTTCCGAGCGGGTGCCGGGTCCCTTCCTGAACACGCTGCCGGTCCGCGTGCGCACCAACGAACTCGGCGTCCTCACGACGGTGTCCGCAATGCGCGGCCAGCTGGCGGAGCTTCTGGAGCACGAGCACGCGCCGCTCACGCTGGCGCAGCAGGCCAGTGGGGTGACCGGTGACGTGCCCCTGTTCACCGCGCTGTTCAACTACCGCCACAACAGCGGCGGCAGTGCGGCCGAGGTGCCCCAGGTCCGCGACGAGCGGCTGGACGGGATCAGGAGGGTGTTCTTCGAGGAGCGCACCAATTACCCGCTGATGGTCTCGGTCGACGACAACGGCGACCGGATCTCGCTGGCCGTGGATGCGGTGGCGCCGATCGACCCGCGCGTGGTGGGCGAGTTCGTGCGCACGGCGGCCGGAAACCTGGTCTCCGCGCTCGAATCGGCCCTCGACCGCGACGAGGACGTGCCGCTGAGCGCGGTACGGGTGCTGGATGAGGCCGAGCGGCACCGGGTGCTGACCGAGTGGAACGACTCGGCGGTCGAGCTGCCGGGCGACGCCACGGTGGCAGGGCTGTTCGAGGCGCAGGTGGCGCGGACGCCGGGGGCGGTCGCGGTGGTCGCGGGTGGTGTGGAGGTGTCGTACGCCGCACTGGATGTCCGGGCGAACCGGTTGGCGCGTCATCTGGTCGTCCAGGGGGTGGGTCCGGAGTCGTTTGTCGGGGTCTGTCTGGAGCGCGGTGTTGAGACGGTGGTGGCGCTGCTGGCGGTGTTGAAGGCGGGTGGTGCCTATCTGCCGATTGATCCGGGTTATCCGGCCGAGCGCGTCGCGTACATGCTCGCGGATGCCCAGCCGGTGGTGGTGCTCGCCTCGACGGGCACTGTGGCGGCGGTGCCGGAGACGGACGCGGCCGTGGTGGTGCTGGACGATATCGAGTTGGCTGGTGTTGAGGAGGGTCCGCTGGGGGTGGTGATCCGGTCGGAGCATCCGGCGTATGTGAGCTATACGTCGGGGTCGACCGGGCGCCCCAAGGGTGTGGTGGTCGAGCACCGGTCGGTGGCCGGGCTGTTGGGTTGGGCGGCGGCGGAGTTCGGGGGAGCGGACTTCTCTCGCGTTCTCGCCTCCACGTCCTTCAACTTCGATGTCTCGGTCTTCGAGCTCTTCGGTCCGCTGGTGTCGGGCGGCAGAGTGGAAGTGGTGCCGGATCTGCTGGCTCTGGCTGACGCCGATGCGGGTGTGGGTGACGTGAGCCTGGTGAGTGGTGTGCCGTCCGCTTTCGCGCAGATGGTGGCCTCGGGTGAGATTCAGGCTCGTCCTCGTACGGTGGTGTTGGCGGGTGAGGCGCTGACCGCCGACGCGGTGGCCGGGATTCGTGCGGCGATTCCGGGTGCGCGGGTTGCCAACATCTACGGTCCGACCGAGGCCACGGTGTACACGACGGCTTGGTACTCGGACACGGATGTGGCGGGCGTGGTCCCGATCGGCCGTCCGATCTCCAATGCCCGTGTCTACGTTCTGGACGGCACCCTGTCCCCGGTCCCGGTGGGCGTCCCCGGTGAGTTGTATATCGCGGGTGTGGGTCTGGCTCGGGGCTATCTGGGGCGTCCGGAGCTGACGGGTGAGCGGTTCGTCGCCGACCCGTTCTCCACCACTGGCGGTCGTCTGTACCGCACGGGTGATGTGGTGCGCTGGAATGCCGACGGTCAGGTCGAGTACCTCGGCCGCGCCGACGAGCAGGTCAAGGTGCGCGGGTTCCGTATCGAACTCGGCGAGGTCCAGTCCGTCCTGGCCGCCCACCCGGAGGTCGCGCAGGCGGTCGTCATCGCCCGTGAGGACGTGCCGGGCGACAAGCGGCTGGTCGCCTACGCCGTCCCGGCCGAGGAAGGCGAGTCAGCCGAGGAGCTGCCGCGCATCCTCACCGCCCTCGCCAGCGAGCGGTTGCCGTCGTACATGGTCCCCTCGGCGGTCGTGGTCCTGGACGCCCTGCCGCTGAACGCCAACGGCAAGCTGGACCGCAAGGCCCTGCCCGCGCCGGATTACTCGGGGGGCAAGGCGGCGGGCGGGCGGGGGCCGTCGGACCTCCGGGAGGAGTTGCTGTGCGGGGTCTTCGCGCAGGTCCTGGGTTTGCCCGAGGTGGGGGTGGATGACGACTTCTTCGCCCTGGGCGGCCACTCCCTGCTCGCGGTGCGTCTGGTCAGCCGGGTCCGTACGGTCCTGGGCGTCGAGGTCCCGCTGCGGGCCCTCTTCGAGGCCCCGACCGTCGCCGGTCTCGCCGCCGGGCTGACTGGCGCCGGACAGGCCCGGCTCGCCCTGACGGCCGGAGAGCGCCCGGAGCGCATCCCGCTCTCCTTCGCCCAGCAACGCCTCTGGTTCATCAGCCAGTTGGAGGGCCCCAGCGCCACCTACAACAGCCCGATCGCCCTCCGCCTGTCCGGCGAGGTCGACGGGCTGGCCCTGAACGCGGCCCTGCGCGACGTCATCGGCCGCCACGAGGTCCTCCGTACCGTCTTCGGCGTCGCGGACGGCGAGCCGTACCAGAAGGTCATCGAATCCGACGATCTCGACTGGAAGGTGGATGTCGTCCCGATCGACGCGGCGGAGCTGGAGGGCGCGGTCACCGAGGCCGCGCGGTACGCCTTCGACCTCTCCGTCGAGGTGCCGATCCGGGCCACCCTCTTCGAGACCCGCGAGGGAGAGCGCGTCCTGGTCGTCCTCGTCCACCACATCGCCAGCGACGGCTGGTCGCGGGCGCCCCTGGCCCGGGACTTCTCCACGGCCTACGCGGCGCGCGTCGAGGGGCGGGCACCCGAGTGGGCGCCGCTGCCGGTCCAGTACGCCGACTACGCGCTCTGGCAGCGCGCGCTGCTCGGCGACGAGAACGACCCCGGCAGCGTGATCGCCGGCCAACTCGACTACTGGCGCGAGACGTTGGCAGGCTCGCCGGAGGAGCTGGAGCTGCCCTTCGACCGGTCCCGCCCGGCAGTCGCTTCGCACCTGGGGCACAGCGTCCCGCTCGACGTCCCGGCACCGGTGCACGCGCGGCTCGTCGAGATGGCGCGGGCCGAGGGCGTGACCCCCTTCATGGCGCTCCAGGCCGCCCTGGCCGTCCTGCTCTCGAAGCTGGGCGCGGGCACCGACATCCCGATCGGCTCGGCGCACGCGGGCCGCGGCGACGAGGCCCTGGACGACCTGGTCGGCTGCTTCGTCAACACGCAGGTGCTGCGGGCGGACCTCGCGGGCGACCCGGCCTTCACCGAACTGCTCGCCCGCGTGCGGGAAGCGGTCCTGTCCGGCTTCGCCCACCAGGACGTGCCGTTCGAGCGGCTGGTGGAGGAGCTGGCCCCGGCCCGCTCCATGGCCCGCCACCCGCTCTTCCAGGTCGTCCTGACGAAGCAGAACACCGTCAGCGCCGGTCTCGACGCGCTGGCCACGCCCGTCGTGTGGACCGGGGGCATGTCCACCGATACCCGTGCGGCGAAGTTCGACCTCGACGTGATGGTGGGGGAGACGTACGACACCGAGGGCGCCCCGGCCGGGCTGCGCGGCTCGGTGACGGTGGCCGCCGACCTGTTCGACGCGGAGTGGGCCGAGCGGATCGCCCGGGCCTGGGTGCGCGTGCTCGACCTGCTCGGCGACAGCCCGCAGACCCGCCTCAGCGGCGTCCCGGCGCTCGACGAGGTGGAGCGCCACCGGGTTCTGGTCGGCTGGAACGACACGGCGACCGACGGCGAAGCGACCGTCGTCCACCAGCTGTTCGAGCGGCAGGCGACCCGCACTCCCGAGGCCGCCGCCATCGTCAGCGAGGGCGCGGAGGTCTCGTACGCCGAGCTGGAGGCGCGGGCGAACCGGATCGCGCATTACCTGATTGGTCAGGGGATCGGGGCCGAGTCGGTGGTGGGTCTGTGCCTGCCGCGTGGCGTCGACATGATCGCGGCGATCCTGGGCGTGTGGAAGGCGGGCGCGGGCTATCTGCCCGTCGACCCGGCCCAGCCGACGGACCGGATCGCGTTCATGCTGCGCGACAGCCGGGCCGCGCTGGCGCTGACGACCGAGGAGATTCTGGACGAGCTTCCGGCCGGCCGTTCTCGTCTGGTTGCGATCGACAACGCGTTCGTGGAGATGCAGCTCGGGGCGGCCTCGGTGGATCGTCCCGAGCGGCTCGTCGCGCCGCAGTCGCTCGCGTACGTTATCTACACCTCGGGTTCGACCGGTCGGCCCAAGGGCGTGGCGGTCACGCATGGTGGTCTGGCGAATTACACCGCCTCGGTGCCGGGGCGGGTGGGTTTCGGTGGCGGGGGTGTGCGGTACGCGCTGTTGCAGGCGCAGGCGACCGACCTTGGCAACACGGTGGTCTTCGCGAGCCTGGCCAGGGGTGGTGAGCTGCACATCCTGGAGGAGGGTGCGGTCACCGATCCGCAGGCGGTGGCGGCGTATCTGGCCGAGCACCGGATCGACCATTTCAAGGCCGTGCCCTCGCACCTGGTCGCCCTGTCGGCCGCCGGTGGTGTCGACGGCGTCCTGCCGGCCCGGTCGCTGGTTCTCGGTGGCGAGGCCGCGTCGCCTGTGTGGTTGCGGGAGCTGATCGCGGCCGCCGGTGAGCGCGAGGTGCACAACCATTACGGGCCGACCGAGACCACGATCGGCGTGGCGACCGCGCGGCTGACGGCGGAGCGGGTGGCCGGGGAGGCCGTCCCGGTCGGGTCTCCGGTGGCGAACACCCGCTTCTATGTCCTGGACCAGCACCTGAACCCGGTCGTGCCGGGCGCGGCGGGCGAGCTGTACGTCGCGGGTGCGGGTCTGGCGCGCGGCTACGTGGGGCGCGCGGGGTTGACGGCGGAGCGGTTTGTGGCGAGCCCGTTCGAGTCGGGGTCGGGTGAGCGGATGTACCGCACCGGTGACCGGGCCAAGTGGACGGCGGACGGTCAGGTGGTGTTCCTGGGCCGGGCCGATGACCAGGTCAAGATCCGGGGCTTTCGGATCGAGCCGGGTGAGGTCCAGGGCGTTCTGACCGGGCACCCCCTGGTGGACCAGGCTGCCGTGGTCGCCCGTGAGGACGTCCCCGGTGACCGGAGGCTTGTCGCCTACGTGGTCGCCGACGACCTGGAGCCCCAGGAGAAGGCCCAACTGGCGC
>NZ_JBHYJI010000127.1:0-5961 GCF_042740435.1 Streptomyces sp. NPDC059002
TACCAACCCCAAACCGCCCCAGCCCCTTGACCGAAGTCATAGGGGCACCCCCCCGTCGATCAACGTCTGAAAGGCCCATCCGCGCGACGGCGCCCGCGGGCCACCGGGCTTGATCACGGAGGGCAGTTGCTCGTGCGGGGCAACCTCGCCGGTGCGTCGGGCCCGCGACTGCGGCTTCTTCTTCCTCTTCTTCGGCGTGCGCCGGACAGTAGCCACCCCCTCTGACAACGGCCGTACCCCAAGGCAACCCACCCGACGGCCCGTTGACCTTCCCGGCGTCGGAGGGCCGCAGGATTCCAGCGTGAGGCCATGGTGACGCGCGAAAAGTACGGATCGACGAACAGCGGGTGATGGCACCATCGCCGCGATGTCCCCAGCGCACTCGCCGGTGAAGTGAGGATCTGCCCTCATGCATGATGCCCGTGCCCTGATCGACATGGGTGCCGAAGCGGTACGTCGGCTCGCTCATCTCGGCTACGCCCTGACCGGCGCCTCCTCGCCTTGCAGACGCCGACTTCTGAATCACCACTCCCCCAGAGCCAAGCCTTCACGTGCGTGTGCGTCCGGTCTCCGCACCGGCCACCGCCAGTTGTTGTGGCACCTGGCCGTCCGGGGCTGGCCTACAGCTGACCGGGCCGGGAGCGGTCCCGATTTCGGCAGACTGCACACCTGAACGCCGAAAGGGGCACGAGCCCCCGGGAGGAGGTCGAGTAGGCGATCAGAGGCAGCGCCCGCCCACAGGAAACAACACCAAGCAACCTCGCCAGGATCCGGGCCGAGCATGTTCGGTCAAGTGGCCTGACCCCGGCTTCGGGTGGGCCGGAGTCATGAGGGTGGGGCGCAAACGAGACACGTGAAGCCGGGACGTTCGCGTCGCCGCCGTGGCGGCGGTGGAGTTCATCACCGTTCTGCGAACCCTCGGACCGCTCGGGCGGCCCGAGGGCTCTATGGGTTCAGTTCATGTGCGTGTCGAACCAGTCGAGCAGCTGCTCCGGGTGTTCGGGGAAGTAGGTGTAGCCGTCCCAGCGGCGGGTGCTGCCTTCGATCCAGAACAGCTTCTTGTCGGCGACGGGGATCGCGTCGAAGATCGCCTGTACGTCCTCGGGCCGGGTGAGTACGTCATCGCGGACCTGGGTGATGAAGGTGGGCACCTGGCAGCTCTTCGCGTACTCGATGGGCGACACCTGGTCGATGGTGAAGCTGGTGACCAGCTGGAACACCCGGTCGAAGTCGTCGATCCGGTCCGCGATGCCCATCGCGCCGAGGGCCTGTCCGGCCATCACACGCAGGGAGACCGGCTGCGGGTTGACCAGGCAGCGGACGTCCTCGAAGAGTTCGGGGTGGCGGGCCATCGCGACATAGGTGGAGTTGCCGCCCATGCAGCGGCTGAGCAGACCGAGCGTCATACCGGCGGTGTCGGGCCGGGACTTGACGTACTTGAGCGAGCCGGCGACGTCACGGGACTCGAACAGGCCCCAGGTGAAGAGCTCGCCGTTGGCGGCACCGCTGTGGCCGTGGTTGCGGGCGTCGTAGGTCAGGATGTTGTAGCCGGCGTCGTGCAGGGCCTTGTACTCCGGCAGGAAGTTGACCTCGAAGTCGTTGCCGCCGGGGACCATCTGCTTCCACGGCTCCAGGTGCGAGGGGAAGCCATAGCGGTTCATCGGCAGCGGGTGGTTGGCGACGATCAGCTTGTCCGAGCCAGGGGCGGGGATCCACCACGCCTCCAGCGGGGTGCCGTCCAGGGACGGGAAGGTGACGTCCTCGTAGGCCATCCCGTACTCGTCCGGAGTGTGCAGGAGCGGTGTCCGGACCGGGTGGGTGAACATCCCGCCGACCAGGCCGTTGATCATTTCCGAGGTGTCGGCCATGACAGTCTCACCTTCACTTTCTCCCCCATGGCGAAATCGCCCGATACGCCCCCTTCCTCATAGGAACCTAGCTCTCGGACCCGGGGGAAGCCACTGGTGAAGGGTGTACTGGCATTACACCCCTCCGCGCCTCTTCCGCACCCTCTCCCCCAGGCGAATCCCCCTAACCTGGCTCCCGTGGACCATGCAGCCGAGACCCGGGCGTTTCTGACCTCCCGCCGCGCCGGAATCAGTCCCCAGGAGGCGGGACTGCCCGCCCAGGGCACCCGCCGGGTACCGGGGCTACGGCGCGCCGAGGTCGCCCAGCTCGCCGGGATCAGCGTCGCGTACTACGCCCGCCTTGAGCGCGGCGACCTGTCGGGGGTGTCGGACCAGGTCCTCGACGCCCTGGCCCGTGCACTGCGGCTGAGCGAGCACGACCGCACCCATCTGGAGAGCCTCGCCCGCACTGCCGGCATGGGACACCGGCACCGTCGCCGTCCGGCTGCCACTGCCACGGTGCGGCCGAATGTTCAGCACCTGCTGGATTCCATGACCGGCCCGGCCTTTGTCGTCAACGGCTGCGGTGACGTGCTGGCCGCCAACGCCCTGGGCCGCATCCTCTACGCCCCCATGATCGAGTCCGCCGGGGACACCACGCCCAACCACGCCCGGTTCACCTTCCTCGACCCCGGCTCCCGCCAGTTCTGGGGCGACTGGGAGGGCGCGGCGGACAACCTCGTCGCCCTCCTGCACGCCCAGGCCGGCCGCGATCCGTACGACAAGGGCCTTACCGATCTCGTCGCGGACCTGTCCACCCACAGTCAGGAGTTCCGCACCCGCTGGGCCGGCCACGGCATCCTCCAGTTCCACCAAGGCGCCAAGGTCATCCAGCATCCTGATGCCGGCCTTCTCCACCTCTCCTACGAAACGCTCGACCTGCCCGGCGACGGCCTGATCCTCTTCACCTACGGCGCCGAGCCCGGCAGCGACTCCGAAGACGCCCTGCGCGTCCTGGCCAGCCGTGCTGCCGAACCCGACCTCGCCCCCGGGTCAGCCGAGCCCTCCCCCGAGTAGGGGCGAGTAGCGGTCGACAGCCAGACGTTCGGCGAGACACCCCCACGCGGGAACGACGTCCTTCGAGAGCAGCCAGGCACCCCGTCGACTTCGACGCGCCGACGCGCCAACCCTGCGCGCCCGACTGGATCGAGATCACTGTCAACAACGCTCGTGGTCATTACACCCCTAGTCACGGCGATCACACAGCCCCTAGGAGCGAGGTCCTGGCTGTAGCTGTTTGACCAGGTGGAAGACCTGTGAACGGCGGCGATTTTTAATGCTGTTGGTGATCTTCAGGTGGAACCACGGTGCATGCGAATAACCGCTGGTCGCGTGACGCACGGTTGAGCCGGGCCGTTCGCCGGGGAGACCGAGAGCACGTCCGCCAGCTGCACATCCGGCAGCCCCAGGGAGTGCAACACCTCCGCGCCGACATGCCTCGACAACATCACCAACAACATCCTGAAAGTAAGTCAGGACCCGAACCCGAACCCGGAGCCACACGCGAGGGCGGCATCGCCGGACGAGCCCGCATCGAGCACGTCCCGGACGGAAGCGGGCGCCATACGGGACGTGGATCAACAGCCAACACGTCGGCCGACGACCGCCTCGACCACACCCAACTCGTTGCCCTCGACCACCTCCCCATGCAACGCGCACAGGAGCGGACTGACCTGCGATGATGACGGCGTGCCAGAGCCAGGGACCACTGCCGTCGTCATTGTCTTGCCCGATGCCGCCCCGCTCCTCGATGCGGCGTGTCGTGTCGACCCGACTCTCGTGCGTCGTGGGGTACCGGCACACGTCTCGCTCCTCTACCCGTTCGTGCCGGAATCGGCACTGACAGATCAGGACGAGAAGGGCGTGCGTGCCCTGGCTGCGAGGTTCCCGGCAGCCGATCTGCTCTTGGAGGAGGTCGTGACGGCGTCCGGCTTCGTCGCCGTCGCCGTTCCAGGACTCCAAACGATCGTCGATGCGTTCCGCACCCAGTGGCCCGGATTGCGCCCGTACAAGGGCCGCTTCGGGGCGCAGCCCGCCGCCCATGTCACGGTCGCTATGGGGGCGGACAACCCGACAGCTGCCGCCCATGTCCGCGCTGCGATCAGCAGCCTGCTGCCGCTGCACACCCGCGCGATGGCGGTCCAGCTGGTGGTGCTGACGGAGGAAGGCTGGCAGCCGCGGTTCACCGTGCCGCTCGGCGTCCCGGACGGGCCGTGAACACCGCCCGCCAGTCCTCGCCCCTGACCGCGAGCAGTGGTCCAAGGGCCTGGATCGGAGGTCGCCGTCGGAGACTGCGCTGCTGGCGTGTGAGCACGGCACGGCTGCCAAGGGCCCTCTGCTGCCAGCCTCCGCCCTGACAGACTCGGCACCGTGCACGCTCAGGACGGGCCGGTACGCCCGGTGTTGACGGGCGAGGTGCCAACGGGGATCACGGTCGACGCCCTTCGCCAAGGCCAGGATGCATCGGGCCGGTCGGACGACGTCGACCCGTTGCGTCGCCATCACGACACCCAGCTGTGCAACGTGCCCGAGTGGATGCCGAATTCCTCGGCGACTTCCGGGATCGGCCTCCCGGTCTCGATCACCATGCGTACAGCACCCTCACGCCAGGACGGCATCTGGAGCGCCTGGAAGTTCGGGCTTTGCCCGTGGTTCACGGCTGGCTCGCCGCATGTGAGGCCGACTACTGGGCGACGCGAACGGTGCTCGCCTGCGGCCCCCTCTGGCCCTGTGAGATCTCGACCTGGACCCGCTGCCCCTCTTCGAGGGTCCGGTATCCAGCCATCTTGATGGCGCTGTAGTGAACGAAGACGTCCACCCCGGCGTCCATGGTGATGAAGCCGTACCCCTTTTCAGCGTTCCACCACTTCACCGACCCGTTCCCAGGCCCGACATGAGATGACGAAGGTTCTTCCGGTCCCACTTGAGGGCTGCTGGGCCTGGAGGAGCTAGCAGGCTCCAAGTGATCCAACTGGGCCGCCACTTCATCGATCGCCTCGGCAGTGAGACCGGCCGGAGGGGCGCTGGCCATTTGGTTCGCCATGATCATTGCGGCCGAGTCCAGCTCGGCGGAGGGAGCGTCGGGGTAGCCTGCAGCGAGTAGGTCTCGGCAGACATCGGCCAGCGAGCGTTGGCTCCCCATGCTCGAAGGATACGTGCCCTCTTCCCAGCGCGTCATGGCCGCTCACACACAGGGCAGAAGTGGCGTTGAGTGGTGAGCATGGACATGAGGGCCTCCCTGGCGTATCGCTCGGCGGCGTCGACGGCGGCCGCCCCTGAGAGATCACCCACTTCTTTACAGCCGAGAAACATGCTGACGACTTGCTCCCAGTGGTCTTGAGCGGTTAGCCACTGTCCGTGACGCAGGACGTATGACTCCGCGAACCTGCTTTTCTCGCCCCCCTGTTGATGGAGTACCGCAAGGCGACGTATGGCGCGTGGGCTCACTCGACCCCCTGATTGCGTCGCCGGAATTCCGCCAGCGCCTCTGCGGCTGATTGTCGTCGATGAGAGTCGATCTGGGTGCTCACTACGTAGCCGGCCAGGCCGCCAACCACCGCCGGCACCAAGAGCCAGCCGACCATGGACACCGGCAGCGCGATCCAGGGTGCCTGCGTCACCGCCGGTGACGTGATGCCCAGCGTGACCTCGTACGTCCTCCACCAACCGATTGTTACCCCGCTCAGAACCTCAAGTGCGATCAAGGCAGCGAGAAGGGGGAGACCCCGACGTCCGATCCAGTACAGCAGCTTGGGCAGTTGCCCCCGCGACCGCCACCATCGACGGATGGTCTCAGTGCGAGTGGGTGCGGGCGGTGGCGGAACCCGAGGCGGCGGAGGCGGGTGAGCAGCTGTCACACCGTCAATTTAGCTTCTGCGTAACCGTGTTGCCGACACACAGGTCATGTCTGACCGCCGCCACCCGCCCCCCTCCTCACGCGGCCCGGCTTGCAGTCGGCCGCCGATGGCGATGACGCGTTCACGCATGCCCAGGGGCCCGAGGGGGTGTCTTTCCGATCATCGGATCGTTGGGTTCGGTGTGAGGGATGCAGCCG
>NZ_JBHYJI010000128.1:0-5063 GCF_042740435.1 Streptomyces sp. NPDC059002
CCGGACTGTGCCGGGGTGGTGGGCCAGATCTTGGCGAGTGTGCCGAAGCGGGCTTCCCAGGCCTCGATCTCGTCCTGACCGACCTCGACCAGCGGCGCGTCAGAGGGTGTCAGGCCGCCCGCGTCGGGGGTGGTGGCGTGGTGGGCCAGCGCGGTCAGGGCCTGCACCCACAAGTCGGCCAGCTCGGCGACCTCGGTGCGGGAGAGGACGCCGGTGGGGAAGCCGAAGTAGGCGGTCAGCTCCTCGCCACCGCCCGGAGCGGGGGCGGCGACCGCGCTGATCTCCAGGGCGGACAGCACCGGCAGGTCCGCGTCCGGGGCGGCGATCAGGTCCGGGTGGCGGGTGTCCAGCGCCCAGCCCAGGCCGCGCAGTTCGGCGGGGATGTCCGCGCCGGAGGACTTGCCCAGGTAGTTGAACCCGATCCGCGGCTGGGAGGCCGCGGCCAGGGCGGGGGCGGTGGTGGGGTTGAGGTGGCGCAGCAGGCCGTAGCCGATGCCGTGGTCGGGTATCGCGCGCAGTTGTTCCTTGACCGTCTTGAGCGCGCGTGCGGCGGCCGGGCCGCCGGACAGCGCCTCGTCGAGGTCGAGGTCGAGGTCGAGGTCGAGGCCGGTGAGGTCGAGGCGGACCGGGTACATGGCGGTGAACCAGCCCAGGGTGGTGGACAGGTCGGCGCCGGGTACCAGGTGTTCGGTGCGGCCGTGGCCCTCCAGGCGGATGCGGGTGGCGGTGGCGGCCTGGCCGTGCCGCTGGCGCCAGCGGGCCAGCGCCAGGGCCAGGGCGGTGAGCAGGCCGTCGTCGATGCCGCCGTGGTAGAGGGCGGGCAGGGTGTTAAGGAGGGTGTGGGTGATATCGGCGGGGACCTGGATGCGCAGGGTGTCCACGGTGCTCGTGACGTCCCGGGCCGGGTCCAGGTCGCGGGCGCCCAGGAGGGGTTCCTCGCCGGTGAGGATCTCCTGCCAGAGCGGGAGTTCCGCGGTGCGCTGGGGGGTGGTGGCCTGGTCGGCCAGGGCGTGCATCCAGCGGCGCAGCGAGGTCCCGGTCCGTACCGGTGGGGCGGTGTGGGGGGTGTGTGCGGTGTGGGTGTGTTGCCAGGCGGCGGCCAGGTCGGGCAGCAGGATCCGCCAGGACACGCCGTCCACGACGAGGTGGTGCAGAACGATCAGCAGACGGCCCGTGTCAGGCGTGCTGTGGGGGGTGAACCAGATGAACTGGGCCATCACGCCCGTGTCGGGGTCCAGGCGGTCGGCGGCGGCGTCCAGTTCGGCCTGGGCATCGGCGTCGTGCGCGACCTGCCGGATCAGGGTGTCGGCGTTGAGGCTGCCGACCGGCGCCATGACCAGGCCCGGTTCGTTGCGGTCCAGGCGGGAGCGCAGCACGTCGTGCCGGTCCAGCACCACCTGCACGGTCGCGGCCAGCGCGGTCCGGTCGATGCGTGGGGGCAGGGTGACCATCGCGGACATGCACATCCGCCCGATGCCGCCGCCCAGGGCGAGCATGTGGGCCGCGGTGGGCGGCAGTGGCGCCCAGCCCACTCCGCCGCCGGGCAGTTCGGCCAGGGTCTCCCGCTCCTGGCCGGCGCGGGCCTCGACCAGTTCGGCGAGCCGGGCCACCGTGCGCTGTTCGAAGACCTCGCGGGTGGTGACGGACACGCCGCGGGTCTTGGCGCGGGCGACGACCTGGATGGAGCGGATGCTGTCGCCGCCGGTGGCGAAGAAGTCGTCGTCGATGCCGACCTGTTCGGCGCCCAGCACATCGGCGTACACCTCGGCCAGCACGCGTTCGGGCTCGGTGCGCGGGGCGCGGTAGTGGGTGCGGGGGAACTCCGGGGCGGGCAGCGCGGCCCGGTCCAGTTTGCCGCTCGCGGTCAGCGGCAGCCGGTCCAGCACGATCAGCTGCGCGGGCACCATGTAGTCCGGCAGCCGCCGGGCCACGAACCGCCGCAACTCCGCCACCGACACCGTGGCGTCCAGGTCCACATCGCCGTCGCCTGCCCCGCCGTCCACCGGCGCCACATAGCCGACGAGCCGCATGATGCCGCTGTGGTCCTCGCACACGGTGACCGCCGCCTGGCTGATCGCGGGGTGCTGGGTGAGGGCGGTCTCGATCTCGGTCGGCTCGACACGGATGCCGTTGACCTTGACCTGGGCGTCGGCCCGCCCGGCGTAGCGCAGTTGGCCGTCCGCGTCCCACTGGGCCAGGTCACCGGTGCGATACATCCGCGCCCCCACGGGCCCGAACGGGCAGGCCACGAACCGCTCCGCCGTCCCGCCACCACTGCGGTAATAGCCGCGCGCGAGCAGCCCGCCGACATACAGCTCACCGACCACCCCCGGCGCCACCGGCGCCAACTCCGGCCCCAAAATGTAGGCGTGCATGTTGGCCAGCGGCCGCCCGATCGGGATCGCCCCGGTTTCGGGCTTCTGCTCGGGGACCGTGAAGGTGGAGGCGTAGAAACTCTCGGTCTGCCCGTAGGCGTTGACGACCCGCACCCCGGGCAGGGCCTGGTGGGTCTTGCGGACCAGGTCGGTGGAGAGGGCCTCCCCGGCGAAGACGACGGTGTCCACGTCCAGTTGGAGACTGTCCGGGGTGTCGGTGAGCTGGTCCAGGAGAGCGGAGAACACGGTCGGCACGGCGCTGATGGTGGTGCCCGACCAGCTCTCGCGCTCGGCCAGCTCCAGGACATCCCGCACGATCTCGACACTCGCCCCCGAGGTGAGCGCGGTGAAGATCTCAAAGACGGAGACGTCGAAGTTCACCGAGGTCGCCGCGAGCATCCGCGCGCCCGCCCCGACCCCGGCCACCCGCCGCAGATCCCGCACCCCGTTCACCACACTGGCATGGCTGAGGGCCACCCCCTTGGGCGTCCCGGTCGACCCGGACGTGAACATCACATACGCCAGATGCCCCGCCCCCACACCCGCCTCCAGGGCGGCCGGAGCCGGGCCGTCCAGGTCCAGCTCATCGAGATGGAGCAGCGGCGCATCACCCTGCGCGACCGTGTCGGCACTCGCCCGGTCGGTCAACACCAGCAGCGGCTGTGCGGTGTCCAGCAGCAAGTCGACCCGGGCCGCCGGATAGGCGGGGTCGATGGGCAGATACGCGCCCCCCGCCTTCAGCACCCCCAGCAGGGCCACCGCGAGGTCGGCGGAGCGCGCCAGCGCCACCGCCACCAAGGCATCGGGGCCCACCCCGCGCCCGCGCAGCACCGCCGCCAGCCGCCCGGCACGGGCCTCCACCTCCGCATACGAGAAGACGGTCCGGCCGCAGATCACCGCCGGGGCCTCCGGAGTGCGCGCGGCCTGCGCGGCCACCAGCTGCGCCACCGTCACCGACGGCACCGCAGCGGCGGTCTCATTCACCTCGGCCAGCCGCTCCCGCTCGGCATCGGTGCGCACATCCACCGCGCCCAGCCGGGTCTGCGGGTCGGCCACCACCCGGCGCAGCACCCGCACGTACCGCTCGACCAGACCCTGCGCGGTGGCGGGGTCGAAGAGTTCGGTGGCGTACTCCAGACGCCCGTACGCGCCGCCGGCCGGGTCGGGGATGACGTTGAAGAACAGGTCGAACTTCGCCGTCCCGGTGCCCAACGGCACCGGGGTGACCCGCAGTTCGGGCATCTCGATCGGCGACCACGGGAACTGCCAGGCCAGCATCACCTGGAACAACGGCTGATACGACGTGGCCCGCTCCGGACTCAGCAGCTCCACCAGATGCTCGAACGGCAGATCCTGATTGTCATACGCCGCAAGCGCCCTGACCCGCACCTGCTCCAGGAGGTCACCGAACGTCGGGTTGCCCGACAGATCGACGCGCAGCACCCACGTATTGACGAAGAAGCCGATCAGGTCGTCGAGTTGCTCGTCCGCACGCCCCTCGATCGGGCTGCCGATCGTCAGATCGTTCCCGGCACCCAAGTGGTGCAGGAGCACGGCGAGGACGGCTTGGGCGACCATCGGGGCCGTCGCACCGCGGTCCGCCGCCAACTTTCCTATTCCGGCGAAGAGTTCGGGATCCAGGGTGAAGTCGACATGTCCGCCCCGGTGGTCGGCGGAGGTCGGCCGCGGCCGGTCCAGCGGCAACTGCACCGGCTGCGGAACGCCCGCCAACTCCTTGCGCCAGTGTGCGAGTTGGGCGGCGGCGACGCTGTCCGGGTCCGTCGCGTCGCCCAGCAGCTGCCGCTGCCACAGGGTGTAGTCCTTGTACTGCACCGCCAGCGGCGCCCAGTCCGGCGCGCTCCCCTGGTGGCGGGCCGTGTAGGCCGTCAGCAGGTCGCGCAGGAACGGCGCCATCGACGCCCCGTCCGCGGCGATGTGATGGAACACGAACACCAGCACGTGATCCTGCGGAGAGACGCGGAGAACGGTGGCCCGCAAGGGAAGTTCCGTGTCCAGGTCGAACGTCTCGCAGGCCGCCTCGTGCATCGCGGCATCGAGCGCGTCCGCGGCCACGTCGACGACCCGGAACGGGATGACGGCTTCCTCGGGCGGCAGGACCCGCTGCTCCGGCGTGCCGTCCGCATGCTCCACGACCAGCGTGCGCAGACTCTCGTGCCGGGTTGCGACATCCCTCACCGCCGCGGCCAGGGCCGCGGTGTCCAGCGGCCCCTCCAGGCGCAGCACGAACGGGCCGTTGTAAGTGGCGGACGGGCCTTCCAGACGGTGGAGGAACCACATGCGGCTCTGGGCAAAGGACAACGGGATCATCGAACGCTTCTCCTAAACGGTCATCTGTCGCAGCTGGGGCCGGTTCGACGTGGCCATTTCGTCGAGCCGCTCCGCCAACTGGGCCACGGTCGGGTTGGTGAAGACCGTCGTGACCTTCACGTCGACGTTGAGCTCATTGCGTATGCGGCCGATCAGCCGGGTGGCCAGCAGCGAATGCCCCCCGAGGTCGAAGAACCCGGCGTCGATGCCGACCTCCGCCACCCCGAGCAGTTCGGCGAACAGCCGGCAGAGGACTTCCTCTTTGTGGTTGCGCGGCCCGCGTCCGGCCGCGGCCTCGGCGTAATCGGGGGCGGGGAGCGCGGCGCGGTCGAGCTTCCCGCTCGGTGTCGTGGGGAGTTC
>NZ_JBHYJI010000129.1:0-2200 GCF_042740435.1 Streptomyces sp. NPDC059002
CCTTGTTTACTTCCTGCTTTAAATCAAAATCGACAGAACCCATTTTAAGCATAGTAGCAAATTTTCGTCTTTATAATTCGCCTTTATAAATAGAATAATAGGCTTCTTTTTTCGTTATCATTTCTCCGCGCTCCTGACGCGCCTGTAAGCTTTTTAATTTCTCTAGGATATCATAATATACCCCTCTATTTAATTTCTTGATATACGCGCCGGGAATGCCTTTAAATTTCATTGTCTCCGAACCTTTGACCAAACGATATTGTTTTACTTTGCTTTTTTCGGGATAATTAAATACATTCCGAGAAAAAGAGGATATTTCTTTTTCTATTTCTTCTGGTTTTATTTCATCAGCATATTTTTCATAATACGTTTTTGGTTGAATGAATAAACCTTCTTCAAGAATACCTTCCAGTTTCCATTTACCGTACTCTCTATCGTCAACCATGTCATCATCAAAAATAGCTTCACATGCTATTGAATCGGTATCACAATATGCCACATCGCCTTTTTCTAATTGTTTAATTAAACCTCTATATAATAAAATACGCGCGTATGACGTAACGTAGGCGGCTATATGCGGCTGAATATACGGCGCTTTGCTGGGGACGGCTGCTTCAATAAATTCTTGTCCATATACAGGGTTAAATAATTCAACATAAGGATAGCCTTTTTCTTCGCATGTCTCAATTTCTGTGACAGGTAAAATCGTTTGCCGAACCCTTTGCATACCGAATTTTCCGTACAGTGCATTTTGCATTAATTTTGCAAACGTCTTTTTTGCTCCATCACTTGTATTTTTAATCTCTTCAAAATAGGAGACAAAATCTTTAAATATATAATCGGTCTTTTCAAAATAAATACATTGATGAATTTCTTTTATTTTAGCACCCATTTCTAACGCCAATTCAATTTCTTCAAACGTCCATATCCCTGAAAGGTTACCGACCGGGAAACATAATTTTTTGTACATTCTGTGAGGTAGAGGCGGTATATGTAAAGTAGTCGGTATGTGAATATCACATTCTAAAAAACCGCCGCCCTGTCTATAGCTGTACCAATATTTAAATACGTTTCGGGCTTTGTCTCCTTTATGGTGACGCGGTTTCCCTATAGGTATTGGGTTCACTTTCATAACGTACGGATATAATGAATTTACATCATAATGAAAGCCGCCATTTAATTCACTTTGAAATACTTCTGTACGTCCACCATAATATGCCTTGCGTATAAAATCCTCTGTAAACTCGCCCCATTTGCTATAACCGTAATTCGTGGAAATAGCCTTTTCATAATCTTCAGGATAATTCATTTGATATACTTTCATTGCAAGACTTGCGGTAGTAGGACATTTTAAAAATTCATGAATCGGCAAGCCGGATATTTCAATAAGCATTGTAACAATTTCATATAATGCCACACAGTCCAACCGTAAATATTCATTTAATTCAGGTTCATACGGATCGACCTTCATAAAATAATTCCCTTGGGATTCCCGGTCATCATATTTACCCGGGTCATTTGTGGGGTTTCCGTCAGCGTCAAGCGCCCATCCCAATTTCAAAATATGGTCTTTTAAATCTATTTTTGCTTTTTCTTGCGAAATATTAAAATCCTCACATATCTTTTTTAATGAACCCATTACAAGCTTGCTGGAATCATGAAATGTAATAGGTTGCGAAATAATTTCATTTTCTTCAGTTATTTGGGATTCATTAAGACCTGTTTTAAATACCGTAACGACATTATTAATAAAAATCGAATTTTTTAAATCCGCTTCAGGTAAAATGTCCTTTGCGATTTTTGAAATGTCGAAATCTAGATTATGAATAAATACATGACAATCGTATTTTGTGGTATACTGTGAGAGAACCGTTTTCAGGTTTTTAAAAGTGTTTGTCGCACGGTATCTACTACCGTCATATAATCCGACGCGGAAGACTTCCCCAAAAAGTCCTCGCGTCTCAGTATCAAGCGTAAGTATCTTAACGGGTTTACTTGCGCTTTTTTCTTTATTCTCTTTTTCCTTACTCATTTAAAATCCACCTCTCCATCGTAAATCCTTCGCTAAACGTTTCGCCGTTTTGATATTTACTTGCGGGAGATATTTCTGAATTAAATCCCCAATAAATTGAGCCTTTTCTTCATTGTCATATAAAACCCTCATGCCTGCATTTATTGCAATTAATAAAGATGATGAGCT
>NZ_JBHYJI010000129.1:2210-4511 GCF_042740435.1 Streptomyces sp. NPDC059002
TTAATAAATCTTTATATCTCCTTAAATCGGCTTTTCCTTCATATAGCAAAATCCATGAATTCATATCAGCCAGTCTAAGAGAATCAAAATTTCTCATAAATGCTTTATGCTGTTTCCTTTTATTATTGGGGACAACATGCATACTTATTGTTCCTATTTCAGCGGGAAGTTTAGCACCTAAAAAACCTCTTATAGATTCGATAAGATAATCAACGCTCACATGTCTGTAAGACCGTTTTAAGTCCTCTATCACATTTGCATCCATCATTGTGTCGGTTTTTTCTTTCCAGTAAATCATTAAATAGGGTTCAGTAGCTTGTCGGGCTTTTCTTTCAGCCGCTTTTCTTTTTCTTTCTTCAGCCTTCGCCCGCTTATTTAATTCTTTGTTATACCATTCATTAAATCGTGATTCGCTCCAATACCTTTTTGCGGAATGTTCGGAGACTTTAAATCCTAACCGTTTAATTAATTCAGATCGTTCATTTGCAATTAAACTACGACTCTTTTTCTTAACAATTTTATTTACTGTGGCAGGTTTATTTTTTAATTCCTTTATAACCTTTTTGTCAGTAATTCCGACTTTTTTCAAGGCAGCTATATTTTGTTTTTTCTGCTGTTTCTTCTTCAGCCGCTTTTTCTTCCCAATCAGTGACACCCCCTTTAAACACAAAAGTCACAGGGAAACGAATTTCCCTGTCAATTTAATATTTAAATGGCTTCTGCTTTTTGTGTCGGAATATAGCGAACAGAACCGCGTGACAGTTCGTCTTGTGCTTCAGCATGAAAATAGGAGACTATTGCAAGCATTTCTGAACGAGTGAAACTAATAATCTGTTGTGTATCGTCATCAAGCTTTTGAGCGAAACAATACATATTCTCCACTCTATCCTCTTTAATCTCTGTGCGGCGTTCTCCGTTGTCGAAAATCATTACGTTTTTATCCAAGTCTAGCAACCTCCGTATATAGTAATTTAATATAAGAAAAGCCGCCCCGATCGGAGCGACTATTTAATTAGTCCACAAGCGCAAGTGTCAATGTTTTAAAGCCGCGGCGGGTTTTAACTTCTTTTGGAACAACTTTTAATGGCTCGTCCGTCCAAGGACCTTGCCCTACAATCCCAATGATACGTTGTAGGGAGCTTGCTACGCCCTGAGATACACTGTGATAGCCTTGTCCGTCTGCTGTTAAAAGAACAACGCGCATTGCCTGAATTGTCTCTTTCGTGACTTCATCCTCTAATTCAACCGCATGGGCGACCATGTCTGTAATTTCAATTACTTCTCCGATATGGTCTGATAGAGAGTGTTCAGCGTTGCTTACCGCGTTGTAAAGTTTGATGCTGCTCTTTCTGTCCGTTGCCTGGATAGTTGAAAACATTTGTTGTGTACCTTGTTCAAAAATACTTGGTGATGCTGTTGCAATGTCCTCAGTTGCCAATACGTCAGTAGTGTTTTCAGTGTTTTTAATAGTGTTTGTCATTTTAAAATTCCCCCAAAGAATTAATTTTGTTTTAAGTATTCATTGAATTTTTCAGCTGACACGCGCCATTCTCGACCGACTTTGAAACCTTTAATTTCTCCGTTGTTCAGCATTTTGCGAGCCGTTTTTTCAGATATTTTTAATATCTCGGCTACCTGTTTAACTGTTAAAACCTCTTCACTAGACAAAAAGCGTACCTCCCTCTACATATGTATCACTTCCTTTAAAGGGCTTCAGATTCCTTTATGTTCCCTTTGATGACCTTATCTTACCATCAAGGGATATATCATGTCTACCCCTTTTTACAAATTTCTTCAGAATTTTTTCAGGAAGGATTCGACATTATGCGACATATTGGTAGGAGAAGAAAATATTTCTGTACCAATAATAGAACACATGTTCCTGAATGTAAAGTCCTATTATATATGAAATAACTGGGTATCAGGGATAGAAATGTCCTATCTCTTATGTTCGCACTGAGTATAAATGTTTATAACAGGTTATTATTGACAAACTAAAATAAGTGTGTATATACTCTCTCCATTAAAGGAGATGAATAATTTATGCCAAATCTAGAAATATTAGATATTATTAATATGAAATTAGATACGAAATACAAGCATATTGAACACTTTTTAAAGGATTGGATAGATAAGAAGTACAACAATATGGATGTTTACGAAATTCTTGTATATTTAAAACACTTTAATATATCGCCTAAAGAATAGTCCTCCCTTTTCCGGGAGGATATTTTATTTATTGACAGTTCCCGTGGTTCATGTTAATTAGCACAGAAATGTGGGATTGTCAAGGAAAATCAG
>NZ_JBHYJI010000130.1:0-4317 GCF_042740435.1 Streptomyces sp. NPDC059002
ACATCGGCATCGACGACAACTTCTTCGACCACGGCGGACACTCACTCCTCGCCACCCGCCTGATGTCGCGGATCCGCTCGGTGCTCGGCGTCGAACCGGGTGTCCGCGTGCTGTTCGAGGCGCCCACCGTCGCCGCTCTGGCGCAGGAGCTGGAGAGGGCCGGGCACGCGCGCCCCGCGCTGCTGCCCGTGCCGCGTCCGTCGCGCCCGCCGCTGTCGTACGCCCAGAACCGCCTCTGGTTCCTGCACCGGCTCGAAGGGCCGTCCGCCACCTACAACATCCCGCTGGCCGTACGCCTGACAGGTGCGCTGGACCGGCAGGCGCTGGCGGCCGCCCTCGCCGACGTCGTGGCACGGCACGAAAGCCTGCGCACGGTCTTCCCCGAGGTCAACGGAACCCCGTTCCAGCAGGTGCTCCAGGGCGAGGCCGCACGCCCGGTCCTCGGCGTGACCGAGGTCGACGAGTCCGGCCTCGACGCGGCGATCGACGAAACGGTGCGGCACGCCTTCGACCTGAGTGCGGAACTGCCCGTGCGCGCACGGCTGTTGGTGCTCGACTCCGACGCGTGCGTGCTCGTACTCGTCATGCATCACATCGCCGCCGACGGCTGGTCGCTGGCTCCGCTCTGGCAGGACATCGCGACCGCCTACGGCGCACGGTCGCAGGAGGGGCGGGCTCCCGACTGGGCGCCGCTGCCGGTCCAGTACGCCGACTACACCCTGTGGCAGCGGAACGTCCTGGGGGACGGCGCGGATCAGGGCAGCGCCATGGCGGATCAGCTCTCGTACTGGCGGGAGACCCTCTCCGGCCTCCCGGAGCGGATCGAACTGCCGACCGACCGGCCCCACCCGGCGGTCGCCTCCTACCGGGGCGGGTCCCACACCTTCCAGTGGGATGCCGAACTGCGGTCAGGCCTCACCGAGTTGGCCCGCACCAGCGGTGCCACCATGTTCATGGTCGTACATGCCGCCCTGGTGGCACTCCTCTCGCGTTCCGGCGCCGGGGACGACATCGCCGTCGGCTCCCCCATCGCGGGCCGCACGGACGAAGCGCTCGACGACATGGTCGGCTTCTTCGTCAACACCCTGGTCCTGCGCACGGACATGTCCGGCGAGCCGACCTTCCGCGAGCTGATCTCCCGCGTACGGGAAACGGACCTCGACGCGTACGCGCACCAGGACGTCCCGTTCGAGCACCTCGTCGAGGTACTCAACCCGAACCGCGCCCTGTCCCACCACCCCCTGTTCCAGGTGCTCCTGGCCTGGCAGAACACGGCAGAGTCCCAGCCGACTCTGCCGGGCCTCAGCACGGAGACCCTCGCGGTCAGCACGGAGGCCGCACGACTCGATCTCGCCTTCAGCCTCACCGAGAACCGGACCGGGACCGACGGCGAGGTCCGCATCGACGGGCTCGTCGAGTTCAGTGCGGAGCTCTTCGACCGCGAGACGGTGGAGGGGATCGCGGCGCGCCTCGAACGGTTGCTGCGGGCCGTGGTCGCCGATCCCGATGCGCCGGTGGGGGCACTTGAGTTGCTCTCGGAGGCAGAGCAGCAGCGGGCTCTGGTCGAGTGGAACGACACCGCGCGGGAGTTGCCCGTGCTGACCGTGGCGGAACTGTTCGAGGCGCAGGTGGCGCGCACGCCGGATGGAGTGGCGCTGGTCTGCGGCGACACCGAGGTCACATACGGCGAGGTGAACGCGCGGGCCAACCGGCTTGCGCGGTGGATGAGCGAGCGGGGCGCCGGACCCGAGCGGGTCGTCGCGCTGCGGCTGGCCCGATCCGTGGACCTCGTCGTGTCCTCGCTCGCGGCGTTGAAGTCCGGGGCCGCATTCCTTCCGATCGACCCTTCGTATCCCGCCGAGCGGATTCAGTTCATGCTGGACGACACCCAGCCGGTCCTTGTCATCGATGGCCCCGTGACCACGGAGGGGTACGCGGACACCAATCTGCTCGTGCGCCAGGAGCCGACCAGCACGGCATATGTGATCTATACGTCAGGTTCCACCGGCCGCCCCAAGGGTGTCGCCGTCACCCACACCGGCATCACCGCACTCCACACGTCCCACGTCGAAGCACTCCAACTCGCCCCCGGATCCCGGGTGTTCCAGGCCGTCTCCCCCAGCTTCGACGTCGCCGTCTGCGACCTCATCACCACCCTCGGCTCCGGCGCCACCCTCATCCTGGACAGCCCCGGCCAACTCGCCGGAGACGAACTCGCCACCGCCCTCACAAACAGCGCAGCCACCCACGTCGCCCTGCCCGTCTCACTGCTGGCCTCCCTCCCCAGCAACGGGGTCCCCACGCTCCAGTACGTCCTGACCGGCGGCGAAGTCTGCCCCCCGGACCTGGCTGAGCAGTGGACCGCCAGCGGTCGGCGCCTCATCACCGCCTACGGCCCCACCGAAGCCACCGTCTGCGCCACCCTCACCACCAACCCCACCATCCCCTCCCTCGGCCACCCCATCCCCAACACCCGCACCTACATCCTCGACCCATGGCTGCGCCCCGTACCCCCCGGCGTGATCGGCGAGCTCTACCTCGCAGGCCCCGGCCTCGCCCGCGGCTACACCCACCACCCCGCCCTCACCGCCCAACGCTTCACCGCCAACCCCCACAGCAACACCCCCGGCGAACGCATGTACCGCACCGGCGACCTCGCCCGCCGCCACCACGACGGACGCCTCGAATTCACCGGACGCGCCGACCACCAGATCAAAATCCGCGGCTTCCGCATCGAACCCGGCGAAATCGAAACCGCGCTGACCAGGCATCCGGACGTCGACCAGGCCGCCGTGATCGCACACGGCGACGCGCACCTGGTGGGCTACGTCGTGCCCGCGCCCGGCACCGCGGCGGGTCCGCAACTCGCCGCCGATCTCAAGTCCTTCGTACGCGATCGGCTGCCGGACTTCATGGTCCCGGTCGCGCTGATGGCTCTCGATGAACTCCCGCTGACCGCCAGCGGGAAGCTGGACCGGGCCGCGCTCCCGGACCCCGTCCTCGACTCCGCACCGGCCCGTGCGCCGAGGACGCCCGCCGAGGAGATTCTCTGCGGCATGTTCGCGGACGTCCTTGCGCGGCCCGAAGTGGGCGTCGACGACAGCTTCTTCGACCTCGGCGGGCACTCGCTCCTGGCCACGCGGCTGGTGTCGCGGGTGCGGTCGGCGTTCGATGTGGAGATCGGCGTGCGGGTCCTGTTCGAGGCGCCCACCGTCGCCGCGCTCGCCGAGGTGCTCGGCAGTGCGGGGCAGGCGCGTCTCGCCCTGCGACCTGCGGTACGACCGGAGAAGCTGCCCTTGTCGTACGCGCAGAACCGGCTGTGGTTCCTGCACCGCTTGGAAGGGCCGTCGGCGACGTACAACATTCCGTTGGCCGTACGTCTCACCGGTCCCCTCGACCGGCAGGCCCTGGAAGACGCGCTGGCCGATGTCGTGGCCCGGCACGAGAGCCTGCGCACGGTCTTCCGTGAGGAGGACGGCGCCCCGTTCCAGCAGGTGCTCGATGCGGCGGAGGCCAGGCCGCCGTTCGTCGTCACCGAGGTGTCCGAGGGGCAGGTCGCGAGTGCGCTGGCGTCGGCGGTGCGTCACCCGTTCGACCTGGGGCGTGACGTCCTGCTCCGTGCCGAACTGCTGTCGCTGCCGGACGACGACGAGCACGTACTCGTCCTGGTCGCGCATCACATCGCCGCCGACGGCTGGTCCCTGGCGCCGCTCTGGCGCGACATCTCCGTCGCTTATGAGGCGCGGCTCGGTGACGGTTCCCCGGCGTGGTCCGCGCTGCCGGTCCAGTACGCCGACTACGCGCTCTGGCAACGGCAGTTGCTCGGCGACGGCACGGACCAGGACAGCGTCATGGCCGACCAGCTCACCCACTGGAAGCAGACACTCGCCGACCTCCCCGAGCGCACAGAGCTACCCGCCGACCGGCCCTACCCCGCCTCGGCAACCCATGAAGGTGACACCCTCACCTTCCACTGGGACGCCGAACTCCACGCGGGACTCGTCGAGTTGGCGCGCGCCAACGGCGTCACACCCTTCATGGTCATTCATGCGGCACTCGCCGCGCTGCTCGCGCGGTCCGGTGCCGGGGACGACATTCCCATCGGCACGCCCATCGCGGGCCGTACGGACGAGGCGCTCGATGACCTTGTCGGCTTCTTCGTGAATACCCTCGTACTCCGCACGGACCTCTCCGGCGACCCCACCTTCCGTGAACTGCTCGGCCGGGTAAGGGAAACCGACCTCGACGCCTACGCCCACCAAGACGTCCCCTTCGAGCACCTCGTCGAAGTCCTCAACCCCGAACGCACCCTCGCCC
>NZ_JBHYJI010000131.1:0-4231 GCF_042740435.1 Streptomyces sp. NPDC059002
GCGCCCGCGACGCCAGCTGCATCGAGCTGATCGAGTCACCGCCCAGCTCGAAGAAGCCGTCCTCGACGCCGACCCGCTCAAGGCCCAACACCTCCGCGAACAAGGCGCACAAGGTCTCTTCCGTGGGCGTGCCCGGCTCCCTGCCCGAGACCCGGGACGCGAAGTCCGGCGCGGGCAGGGCGGCCCGGTCGACCTTGCCGTTCACGGTGAGCGGCAGGGCGTCCAGGGCCAGGACCGCCGCCGGGACCATGAACTCGGGCAGCCGGTCCGCGACGTACGCACGGATCGCCTGTACGTCGACGTCCTCGGCGTCGTCCGCGACCACATAGCCGATGAGGCGCCTGTCGCCCGGGCCGTCCTGGCGGGCCACCACCACGGCCTGCGCGACCGCGGGGTGCCTCGCGAGCAGGGCCTCGACCTCGCCCGGCTCCACGCGGAAGCCGCGGACCTTCACCTGTGCGTCGGCGCGCCCGGCGAACAGGAGTTGACCGTCCGAGGTCCAGCGGGCCAGGTCGCCGGTGCGGTACATGCGGCCGCCGTCGTCGAACGGGCAGGCCACGAACCGTTCGGCGGTCGGGCCCGACCGGCCGAGGTAGCCCCTCGCCAGGCCGGTGCCCGCCACGTACACCTCGCCCACGACGCCCGGGGGCACCGGGCGCAGGAAGGCGTCGAGCACATACACCCGGCGGTTGCCCAGCGGCCTGCCGATGGGCAGCGCGGGCCCGCACGCCGAGCCGGCGGGCAGCACGTGCCAGGTCGCGCACAGCGTGATCTCGGTCGGCCCGTAGAGGTGGCGCACCGAGACGTCGGGGCACGCCTCGCGCACCCGTGCCACCGCTCCGGCGGGCACCACGTCGCCGCCGGTCAGCACCTCGCGCAACCCGGTGAAGCAGTCCGGGGACTCCTCCGCGACGACCCGGAAGAGCCCTGCGGTGACGTGCACCGCGGTGACGCCCGCGGCGACCGCGTCGCGCACCCGTTGGGCGTCCACCGCGCCCGGTCCCGCGATGACGACGCGGCCGCCCGCGACGAGCGGCACCCACACCTCGAACAGCGACACGTCGAAGGCGTGCGGCGCGTGCATCAGCACCGCGTCGCCCGCGCCGACCGACCAGCCGGGGTCCCCGGTCAGGCCCGCCACGCTCCCGTGCGGCACCGCGACGCCCTTGGGCACACCGGTCGACCCGGAGGTGTACATCACGTACGCCAGGTCCTGCGCGCCCACGGGGGCGGGGGTCCGCCGCGCCCTGCTGCCCGCGATCGCCGACGCCACGTCCGGGTCGTCGAGCACGACCGGGCGGACCGCCGCGCCCTCGGGCACGACGCCGCGCGTGGCCCGGGTGCACAGCACCGCCACCGGTGCGGAGTCCGCCAGCAGGAACGCCACGCGCTCCGCCGGGTACTCGGGGTCGACGGGCACATGGACGGCGCCCGCCCGCCACACCCCCAGAAGCGCCGCGAGCAGCCCGGCCGACCTGCCCATGGCCACGGCGACCCGGTCGCCTCGGGCCACTCCGGTGTGCGTCAGATGGGTCGCGATCCGTCCTGCCGCCTCATCTAACTCCCTGTACGTGAGGGTCTGTTCGCCGTCCTCGACGGCCACCGCATCCGGCGTGCGCGCCGCCTGCCGCGCGAAGAGTTCCGGTACCGAGGCGCCGGGCACGGGAGCGGCCGTCGTGTTCCACTCCTCCACCACGAGCCCGCGCTCCCGCGCGCCCACCACGTCGATCCGGCCCACCGGCACGGCGGGGTCCGCCACCACTTGTTCGAGGACCCGTACCAGGCGTCCGACGATCGACTGCGCGGCCGCGAGGTCGAACACGTCGGTCCGGTAGTCGAGTTTGAAGCCCATCCGCTCGCCCTCGGGCGCGACGACCAGCGTGAGCGGATAGTGCGCGGCCTCTTCGCCGCCGATGAAGCGGACGGCGAAGGTGTCGGGCGCGGGCGGCTCCTCCGGTGGGCGCGGGTAGTTCTCGTACACCACGATCGTGTCGAAGACGGCGCCCGGCCCGGCGAGCCGCTGGATCTCCGGAAGTCCCAGGTGCTGGTGCGCCATGAGCGCGGACTGCCGCCGCTGGAGGTCGGCGAGCAGCTGGGCCATGCTGCTCGCGCCGTCGAGCCGAAGCCGCACCGGCAGCGTGTTGATGAACAGGCCGACCATCGACTCCGCGCCGGGCAGATCCGTGGGCCTGCCCGCCACGGTGGCACCGAACACCACGTCCGTCCGACCGGCCAGGCGCGCGAGCACCAGCGCCCACGCGCCCTGCACCACCGTGTTCACGGTCAGCCCCAGGCGGCGGGCCAACTGGCCCAGTCCGTCGGTCAGTTCCTCGGAGAGATGGCTGATCAGGCTCTCGGGCGCCACCGGGGTCCGGCCCGGGTCCGCGGGCGCCACGAGCGTCGGCTCGTCGGCTCCGGCCAGCTCGGCCCGCCAGGCGGCGCGCGCGGCATCGCCGTCCTGCCGGTTCAGCCACGCCAGGTACTCGCGGTAGGAGGTCGTCCGGGGCAGAACGCGTGTGTCGCCGCCCGCCGCGTACACCCTGGAGAACTCGCTGAACACCACCGCCATCGACCAGCCGTCCATGACGAGGTGATGGCTCGTCACCACCAGGCGGTGGCGTGCGTCGCCGATGCGGATCAGGAGCAGCCGCAGCAGCGGCGGGACCGCGGGGTCGAAGCGTTCGGCACGCTCCCGCGCGGCCAGCCGGTCGACCTCGGCGAGCGCGTCGGCCTCCGGCAGCCCCGACAGGTCCTCCACGCGCCACGGCAGCGTCGCCTCACGGGCGACGACCTGCACCGCCTCACCCGACTTGCGGCCGCGGAAACCGGCCCGCAGCGCGCCGTGCCTGGCGAGCAGCGCCTGCCAGGTCGCCCGCAGCCGCTGTGCGTCCAGCGGCCCCAGCAGTTCGAGCATCCGCTGCCCCTGATAGACGTCCGGGCCCCGGTCGTCGAAGGCGGCGTGGAACAGCAGCCCCTCCTGGAGGGGAGACAGCGGCCAGACGTCCTCGACAAGGGATCGGTTCATCGTTCTGTCTCCTCAGCGGTCTCCGGGATCCGCGATCCGGGATCTGGTGTGCGGTTTCCGGCTTCCGGCTTCCGGTCTCCGGTCTGCGATCAGCGGTCTGCGGTCTGCGGTCTGCGGTCTGCGGTCTGCGGTCTGCGGTCTGCGATCAGCGGTCTGCGATCAGCGGTCTCCGGCGAACCCGGTCTCGAATTCGTCGACTTCGTCCTGTGCGAGGTCGAGCAGCGGGAAGTCCGAGGGCGTGTGCCCGCCCGACGCGGGGGCCGCGGTGTGCGCGGCAAGTCCGCCGAGCAGCTCCAGCCAGGTACGGCCGAGCAGTTCGGCCTCGGCCTCCGCGAGGAGGGCGGCGGGCCAGCTCAGGGTGAGGGCGAGGTCGGGCCCGTCCCGGGTGTCCGTGACCATCGCACCGGCGTCCAGGAGGTGGAGCAGGGGCGTGTCCGGGTCGGCGGAGCCGCCGATCGCGGTCTCGCCGGTCAGCTGCCAGGGCCCGGGCGGACCGGTACGCGCTCCCGCCGCGAACCGGCCCATGTAGGTGAAGCCGATCTCCGGGGTCGGCCGCGCGCTCAGCACCTGGGCCGTCTCCGGGTTGAGGTGGCGCAGGAGTTCATAGCCGAGTCCGTCCCCGGGCACGGCGCGCGCCTGCTCCTTGACCGCCTTCACCAGCACCCCGGCGGCCGGACCACCCGCCAGTGCCTCCGGCAGGTCGACCCCTGTCACATCGAGCCGCACCGGATGCGTACTCGCGAACCAGCCGACCGTGCGCGAAAGATCCACGTCCCCGAGCGGTTCGCGCCCGTGCCCCTCGACATCCACCAGGACCCCGGCCGCGGACTGCGGCCGCCAGTGCGCCACGGCACCGCCCAGGGCGGCGAGCAGCACGTCGTCCACCCCGCAGTGGAACGCGGCCGTCGTCCGGCCGAGCAACGTCTCGACCTGCGCGCGCGGCAGCGTCCACGTGCGGTGGCGCAGCACGCGCACGGTGTCGACGTCCTTGTCCACCGCCCGCCGCCCCAGACGCGGTCGCGTCTCGCCCAGCACCTCCAGCCAGGCGGCGAGTTCCGCGACCCGCCGCTCGCCGGTCGCCTCGGCGCGGAGGAGTTCCGCCCAGCGCCGAAAGGACACTCCGACCGGGTCGAGGGCGGGGGGCTGCCCCGCGGCGACCGCCTCGCACGCGGCCCGGAGGTCCGGGACGAGGACGCGCCAGGAGAC
>NZ_JBHYJI010000132.1:0-4170 GCF_042740435.1 Streptomyces sp. NPDC059002
CGGGGGCGGGGAGCGCGGCGCGGTCGAGCTTCCCGCTCGGTGTCGTGGGGAGTTCCGCCAGCGGCACGAGCGCCGACGGGACCATGTACTCGGGCAAGCGCCCCCGTACGAGGTCCGTCAGGGCCGTGAGGTCCAGCTCGGTCGCGCCCGCTGTGCCGCTGCCCGGCACCACGTACGCGACAAGGCGCTGGTCACCGTCGCGATCCTCCCGGACCACGGCCACCGCACTGTCGACCTCCGGGTGCGCGGTCAGCGCCGACTCCACCTCGGCCAGTTCGATACGGAACCCGCGGACCTTCACCTGGAAGTCGGTGCGCCCGATGTACTCGACCTGGCCGTCCTGGTTCCAGCGGACCAGGTCCCCGGTGCGGTACATCCGCGCGCCGGACCCGCCGTAGGGACAGGCCACGAATCGGTGCGCGGTCAGGCCGGGCTGGCCCAGGTAACCGCGGGCCAGCCCGGCACCGGCCAGGTACAGCTCGCCCGCGCAGCCCGGTGCGACCGGGCGCAGCGCCTCGTCGAGCACGTACACCTGGGTGTTCCAGATCGGCGCACCGATCGGCACCCGGTCCGCGCCCGGCACGTGCTGCCACGCCGTGACCTCCACCGACGCCTCGGTGGGCCCGTAGAGGTTGTGTACACCGCAGCCGGGCAGCAGCTCGACCGCTTGGTCGGCCAGCGAGGGCGGGAACGCCTCGCCCGCGACCTCGATCCAGCGCAGGCTGGTGCACTGCTTCGCCGCGGGCTCTGCGACGAACGCCGCCAGCAGGGACGGCACGAAGTCCGCACCGGTCACCCGCTCCCGCTGGATCAGCTCGGCGAGATACGCCGGGTCCCTGCGCCCGTCCGGCCGCGCGACGACGACGGCCGCGCCCACCTGCAAGGGCGCGAACATCTCCGGCACCGACACGTCGAAGCTCGCCGACGTACTGAGCAGCACCCGGTCGTCGGCGGCGACGTCGAAGTGCGACAGGCCCCATGCCAGCCGGTTCATGATCGAACGATGCGTGACCTGGACGCCCTTGGGGCCGCCGGTGGAGCCGGAGGTGAAGATGACGTACGCGGCATGGTCAGGTGAGATCGCGCGCAGCGGATTGGTGTCCGGGTACCCGGAGACGTCGGGGAGCGCCTCGTCGAGCATCAGCAGCGGCTTGGCGCTGTCGAGTACATGCCGCACGCGGGCCTCGGGCAGCTCGGGGTCGACCGGCAGATAGGCCGCCCCGGCCTTGACCACTGCGTAGATCGCGACCAGCAGCTCGACGGAACGGGGTATGCGGACCGCGACCAACTGCTCGGGGCCCGCGCCCTGTTCGATGAGCCAGTGGGCGAGCCGGTTGGCGCGCCGGTTGAACTCCTCGTACGTCAGTGTCTCGCGCTCACCGATCACCGCGACGCGGTCCGGGGTGCGGTCGGCCTGCGCCTCGAACGCGCCCGGCAAGGTGTCCGCGGCCACCGGGTGCGTGGTGTCGTTGACCCGCCGCACCAGCCAGTCCCGTTCGTCCTCCGCCAGTACCTCGACGGCGCCGACCGGCACCGTCGGGTCGTCGAGCACCTGGTCGAGGACCCGGACGAGGCGGGCGGCGATCATCCCGGCCGTGTCGCGGTCGTAGAGGTCGTTCTGGTAGTCGAGCGAGAGCCGCATATAGGGGTCGGAGGAGTTGAGCGTGAGGGGGTAGTGCGAGCCGGCGAACGGTCGGATGCCGTCGATCGTGAAGCCCGCCGACGCGTTCGCCTCGATGATGCCCTCGCGGTCGATCGGGTAGTTCTCGAACACGAGGAGCGTGTCGAACAGGGCGGGCAGTCCGGTGTTGCGCTGGATGTCGGCGAGTCCGTAGTGGTGGTGGTCGAGCAGGGAGATCTGCCGGTCCTGGAGGTCGGTGACGACGTCGGCCACGCTCTGGTGCGGTCGGCAGTGGGCCCTGGTCGGCAGGGTGTTGATGAACAGGCCGACCATCTCGTCCGAACCGACCAGGTCGGCCGGGCGGCCGTTGACGGCGGCGCCGAACACCACGTCGTGCTGCCCGGTCAGCTTCGAGAGCAGGATCGCCCACGCACCCTGCAAGAGGGTGTTCAGCGTGACCCCGAGTTCCGCGGCACGGCGGGCGAGTTCACGCCCCTTGTCGATCGACAGCGGTACCTCGACCCGGCCGAGCGACGACGCCTCGCCCCTGGAGACGACGTCTGCCGCCACGAGCGTCGGCTGGTCGAACCCGGAGAGTTCGGCCTTCCATCGGTCCGCCGATGCGTCCCTGTCCTGCTGGGACAGCCAGGTGAGGTAGTCGCCGTAGCTGCGGACGGGGGTGAGTTCGCCGGTCCCGGCGTAGAGGCGGATCAGGTCCTTGATGACCAGTGGTGAGGACCAGCCGTCGAAGACGGTGTGGTGTGCCGTGATGATGAGTTTCGCCTGTTCCGGACCGCAGGTGAGCAGTCCCAGACGGAACAGCGGCGGGCGGGTCGGGTCGAGCCGGTCGGCCCGGTCCTCGGCCAGGAACTCGTCGAGCGCCGCGTCCTGCGCGCCCTCGCTCTTACCTGTCAGATCGAGGTGCCGCCAAGGCAGCGCGACGTGCTCTGCGACGACCTGCACGGGATCGCCGCTGTCCGCGTTGAGGAACGCGGCGCGCAGGTTCGGGTAGCGGTCGAGGAGCGCCTGTCCGGCCGCCCGCATGCGTGCCGGGTCCACGTGCCCGGACAGATGCAGCACGATCTGCATGTGGTAGACGTCGAAGGAGTCCTGGGCGAAGGCGGCCTGGAACTGGATGCCGGACTGGCCCGGTGACTGCGGCCATATCTCCGTGAGCGGGCCGTAGCGTGTCTGCCAGGTGTCGATCTCGTCCTGGCCGACCGTGACCAGCGGGGCGTCGGATGGCGTGAGCCCGCCCGCCTCGGGGTGGGCGGCGTGGGCGGCCATGCCGTGCAGCACCTGCACCCACAACTCGGCCAGCTCATCGACCTGTTCACGGCAGAGGACCCCGGTGGGGAACAGGAACGCGGTCTGCAACTGGGCGCCGTCGGGGCCGTCGGTGGCCACCGAGTTGACCTCCAGTGCCGACAGCGCGGGCAGATCAGGATCCGGCGTCGCGATCAGCTCGGTCGGCCAGGCAGCGGGCCCCCAGCCCTGTGCGCGCAGCTGCTCGGGCACATCGGTCTCGGAGATCCGGCCCAGGTAGTTGAAGCCGATCTGCGGCACCGGATACCCGGCCAGCTGCCCGGCCGTCTCCGGATTCAGATACCGCAGCAGCCCATAGCCCACGCCCTTGTCCGGCACCGCCCGCAGCTGCTCCTTGACCCGCTTGATTGCCTGCCCGGCGGCCGGGCCCCCGGCCAGCACCTCGGCGACATCCGCACCGTTCACGTCGATGCGGGCCGGATACATGCTGGTGAACCAGCCCACCGTGCGCGACAGATCGGCGCCGGGCACCAGGTCCTCCTCCCGGCCATGGCCCTCCAGGCGCACCAGCAGTGAACGGTCCGTGCCCTGCCACCGGTTGACCGCCACCCCCAGGGCGGCGAGCAGCACATCGGTGGCGGTGCCCCGGATACGGGCGGGCAGATCGGTCAGCACCGCCTGGGTGACCGCGGCGGGCAGCTGCACCTGCACGCTCTGCACGGTGGACCACACATCCACCGCCGGATCCAGCAACCGGCCGCCCACCGCCGGGTTCGGCGCCTCCAGCAGGTCGCGCCAGTAGGCCAGTTCGGCCTCCTCCCGCTGCGGCAACAGCGCCTGCTCCTGCAGGGCGTGGGCCCAGCGGCGGGCCGAGGTGCCCACCGCCGCAAGCCCCGGCGCCCGGCCGGTGCGCACCTGCTGCCAGGCCTCGGCCAGATCCGACATGAGGATGCGCCAGGTCACCCCGTCCACCACCAGGTGATGCAACACCACCAGCAACCGGCCCGCCCCCGCCCCCGCCCCCGCCCCCGCGCCGGGTCCGGGGTCCAGCCAGACGAAGGCCGCCATCACCCCGGCCGCGGGGTCCAGCCGGCCGACCGCCGCATCCAGCTCCGCGCCCGCCAGCTCCAGCGCGGACGCCTGCGCCCACCGCCCGTCACACGCCACCCGGTAGATCAACTCTGCGGCACGGACCGCACCCACCGGCCGCACCAGCAGCGCGAGGTCCTCCCCGGCCAGCAGCTGGGCGCGCAGCAGGTCGTGCCGGGCCAGCACCGCATCCA
>NZ_JBHYJI010000133.1:0-4013 GCF_042740435.1 Streptomyces sp. NPDC059002
GCACCAGGCGCTCGCCCAGCCCCTCAACCGTCTCCCGGTCGAACAGGTCCGCCGCCCCGACCACCTGGCCCCAGACGCCGGCCGGGGCGCCCTGCTCGTCGTAGGTCTCGGTGAGCCGGACCTCGACGTCGAACTTCGCCACGGCGGTGTCCGAGGACGTGCCGCCCCCTTCCGCGCCGGGGAGGTCGAAGACCGCCTCGGCGTGGTTCTGGAGGTCCAATTGGACCTGGAACAGCGGGTGTCGGGCCATCGAGCGCGACGGCGCCAGCTCCTCCACAAGCCGCTCGAACGGCACCTCCTGGTGCGCCAGGGCCGACAGACTCGTCTCCCGCACCCGGTCCAGGACCTCGCGGAATGTCGGGTCGCCGGTCAGGTCCGTGCGCAGCACCAGCGTGTTGATGAAGAAGCCGACCAGGTCGTCAAGAGCTTCGTCCGTGCGGCCCGCGTTCGCTGAGCCGATCGGAATGTCCGTCCCCGCGCCGAGGCGCGACAGCGTCATCGCCAGGGCGGCCTGGAGCGCCATGAAGGGGGTCACGCCCTCGGCGCGGGCCACCTCCCCCACCCGCGCGTGCACCTCGGCCGGGATCTCCACCGGCACGCGGTGTCCGACGTGGGATGCGACCGTCGGACGCGACCGGTCGAAGGGGAGCGCCAGCTCCTCCGGGGAGTCCGCCAACGCTTCCCGCCAGTACCCCATGTGGCGTGCGATGACGCTGCCGGGGTCGGCCTCGTCGCCCAACAGCTCGCGCTGCCACAGCGCGTAGTCCGCATACTGCACCGGCAGCGGGGCCCACTCCGGTGCCTCGCCCGCGCTCCGTGCCGCGTAAGCCGTGGACAGGTCGCGGGCCAGGGGGGCAGTCGACCAGCCGTCGCCCGCGATGTGGTGGAGCACCACGACCAGCACGCGCTCGCCGGGACCGGCCTCGAACAGCGTGGCCCGGATCGGCGCCTCGTCCGAGAGGTCGAAGGCGTACGCCGCCGCCTCGGCCACGGCGGCGTCGAGCTCTGCGGGCTCCACCGCGATGACACCCAACTGCCAATCGACGTCGGCCGGTTCGATCACCTTCTGATACGGCTCGCCGCCCTCGGCCGTCGGGAAGACGGTCCGCAGGACCTCGTGCCGCCCGATCACGTCCCGGAAGGCGAGACCGAGCGCCGCCCGGTCGACGTCACCAGCCATCCGCAGTGTGAACGGGATGTTGTACGTCGAGCTCGGCCCCTCCAACTGGTCAATGAACCAGAGGCGTTGCTGGGCGAAGGAGGGCGGGATGCGCTCCGGGCGCTCTCCGGCCGTCAGGGCGAGCCGGGCCTGTCCGGCGCCGGTCAGCCCGGCCGCGAGACCGGCAACGGTCGGGGTCTCGAAGAGGGCCCGCAGCGGGACCTCGACGCCCAGGACCGTACGGACCCGGCTGATCAGACGCACCGCGAGCAGGGAGTGGCCGCCCAGGGCGAAGAAGTCGTCGTCCACGCCCACCTCGGGCAAACCCAGGACCTGCGCGAAGACCCCGCACAGCAGCTCCTCCCGCAGGTTCGAGGCGCCGCGCCCTGCTCCCGCCTTGCCCGCCGAGTAGTCCGGCGCGGGCAGGGCCTTGCGGTCGAGCTTGCCGTTGGCGTTCAGCGGCAGGGCGTCCAGGACCACGACCGCCGAGGGGACCATGTAGGACGGCAGCCGGTCGCTGGCGAACTCGGCGACTCTGACAGGCAGTTCACCCTCCGACGCACCGTCGTTCGGGACGGCGTAGGCGACCAGGCGCTTGTCGCCCGGCACGTCCTCACGGGCGATGACAACCGCCTGCGCGACCTCTGGGTGGGCGGCCAGGACGGACTGGACCTCGCCGAGCTCGATACGGAACCCGCGCACCTTGACCTGCTCGTCGGCGCGGCCCAGGTACTCGACCTGACCGTCAGCGTTCCAGCGCACCACATCACCCGTGCGGTACAGGCGACCGCCGTCCGACGAGAACGGGTCGGCGACGAACCGCTCACCCGTCAGCTCCGGACGCCCCAGATAGCCCCGAGCCAGACCCACACCCGCGATATACAACTCACCCGCCACCCCGACCGGAACCGGGGACAGGCTGCCGTCCAGAACGTAGACACGGGCATTGGAGATCGGACGGCCGATCGGGACCACGCCCGCCACATCCGTGTCCGAGTACCAAGCCGTCGTGTACACCGTGGCCTCGGTCGGACCGTAGATGTTGGCAACCCGCCCACCCGGAATCGCCGCACGAATCCCGGCCACCGCGTCCGCCGTCAGCACCTCACCCGCCAACACCACCGTACGAGGCCGAGCCTGAATCTCCCCCGAGGCCACCATCTGCCCAAACGCCGACGGCACACCACTCACCAGGCTCACATCACCCACACCAGAATCCGCATCGGCCAGGGCAAGGAGATCACCGACAACCTCGACACTGCCACCCGACACCAGCGGACCGAACAACTCAAAGACCGAGACATCGAAGTTGAAGGACGTGGAGACCAGCACCCGGCGGAAGTCCTCACCCGAGAACTCCGCCGCCGCCCAACCAAGAAGCCCCGCCACCGACCGGTGCTCCACCACAACACCCTTCGGACGCCCGGTCGACCCCGACGTATAGATCACATACGCCGGATGCTCCGGCCGGATCACCACCCCCAGCGGACCCTCCTCAACACCGGCCAACTCGATATCGTCCAGCACCACCACGGCCGCGTCCGACCGCGGCACCGCCGCCACAGTGCCCGTCGAGACGAGCACCACCACAGGAGCGGCATCGCCGAGCATGTACGCGATCCGCTCGGCCGGATAACCCGGATCAATCGGCAGGTACGCGCCCCCGGCCTTCAGCACCGCCAGCAGCGCCACCACCGTCTCAACACCGCGCTCCAGACAGACCCCGACAAACGACTCCGGACCCACCCCCTGGGCAACCAGACGACGCGCCAACCAGTTCGCCCGGACATCCAGTTCGGCGTACGACACCTCCACACCACCCGCGACCACCGCGACCGCCCCCGGCGTCCGCGCCACCTGCGCCTCGAACAGCTCCGGAACGGAACCCGAAGCCACCTCAGCGACCGTGCCGTTCCACTCCGTCAGCACCCGGTGCCGCTCAGCCTCATCCAGCACGTCCAGCGCGCCCAACCGCAGCTCCGGGTCGGCCGCCAGCCGCTCCAGGACCCGCACCCAGCGAGCCACGAGCCGTTCGACCGTCCCCCTGTCGAACAGGTCCGCCGAGGCGACCACCGAACCGCGCAGCCCCGCCGCGGCGCCCTGCGCGTCGAACACTTCCGACACCGACGCGTCCAGGTCGAACTTCGCCGCCGTCGCGCCGGCTGTAACACCACCGGTCCGCACGCCTTCCAGGTCCAGGACCGCCTCGGCGTTGTTCTGCACCTGGAGCATGACCTGGAACAGGGGGTGCCGCGCCATCGACCGGCTCGGGGCCAGCTCCTCGACGAGCCGCTCGAACGGCACGTCCTGGTGGGCGAAGGCGGACAGGCTCGTCTCCCGTACGCGAGCGAGCACCTCCCGGAACGTCGGGTCGCCGGTCAGGTCCGTGCGCAGGACCAGCGTGTTGATGAAGAAGCCGACGAGGTCCTCCAGCGCCTCGTCCATACGGCCCGCGTTCGCCGAGCCGATCGGGATGTCGGTTCCGGCGCCCAGCTTCGACAGCAGCATCGCGAGTGCCGCCTGGAGCACCATGAAAGTGGTCACGCCCTCGGCCCGTGCCACCCCCACGAGGCGTGCGTGCACGTCGGCCGGCACCATCAGCGCGACGTCGTGCCCCCGGTGCGAGGGAGCCGCCGGCCGGACGCGGTCGACCGGAAGCGCCAGCTCCTCGGGAGCACCGGCCAAGGTCTGGCGCCAGTAGTCGACCTGCCGGGAGATCAGGCTGTCCGCGTCGCCCTCGTCACCGAGCAGCTCCCGCTGCCACAGCGCGTAGTCCGCGTACTGCACCGGCAGCGGCTCCCACTCGGGCGCCCGGCCCGCGCGCCGCGCCGCGTACGCCACCGACAGGTCACGC
>NZ_JBHYJI010000134.1:0-3752 GCF_042740435.1 Streptomyces sp. NPDC059002
GAGCGCGCCCACGCGGCGGAGCCGCACATGACACTGCCCCGCGCCCCTGACGGGGCGGTTCCTACCCCACCGGCAAGGTGAGGCTGCCCGGGGCCGCCGCGCACGCCGTGCGGACCCCCTCCGCGAGGCCCCGGCGCGTGGGGGCGACCCCCTCCGCCCAGGCCTCCAGCGCCAGGTGGAACGCCGCGACGAGCACGTCGACGGCGAGCCGCGGCCGCAGGTCACCCGCGTCCGGCAGGCCGAACCGGGCGCGGGCGACGTCGACCGCGGCCCGGCTGGTCCGCTCGCAGAAGGCGAGCCCGTGCGCGTCCATGGACGGAGTGACCGCGGTCAGTCGCCGACTGAGCAGTACCCGCTCGGTCCACCCCTCCGCGGTCATGCGGTCGAGCGCCGTGAGCAGCACGTCACGGAGCACGTCGAACAGCCGCTGCCCCGCGGCGGGTTCGGCCTTCTCCAGCTCTTCGAGGAACGCCGCCCACAGGTCCTGGGTCGGCGCCATCGCCACGTCTTCCTTGCTGGTGAAGGTGCGGAAGAAGGTCCGCTTGGAGACGTCGACCGCGTCGCACAGCGCGTCGAGCGTGACGCCGTCGAAGCCGCGCTCCGTGAACAGGTCGAGGGCGGTGTCGACGAGGGCCTGGCGCGTGCGCAGCTTCTTGCGCTCCCTCAGGGGCAGCTGGTCGATGTCCATGACGGGAGTGTAGCCGGGGAGCGAATGCCTCTTGATGGCTTCTGCCACTCAGTGGCACTATTGCCGCTGTCGAGCCCCGCTCCGGGTGTCACCGGCTCTCTTTGGCGTACGTCGAAAGGTGCAACTCCCATGCGCGCACTCCTGGTTGACCGTTCCGTTCCCGGCGGGCTGCGCATCGGCGACGCCCCGGACCCCGTGCCCGCCCCGCACCAGGCCCTGGTCAGGGTGGCGGCGACCTCCCTGAACCACGGCGAGGTGAAGTGGGGCATCGAGGGCTCGCCCGAGGGTGCCGTGCTCGGCTGGGACGCGGCGGGCGTGGTCGAGCGGGCCGCCGCCGACGGCTCGGGCCCCGCCGCGGGCACCCCCGTGGTGACCCTGGCGGAGGGCGGCGGCTGGGCCGAACTCCGCGCGGTGGACACGGACTTCATCGGCACGGTCCCGGCGGGCGCCGACCTGGGCGCGATCAGCACGGTGCCGGTGGCGGGGGCGAGCGCACTGCGGGCGCTGAACCGGACGGGGCCGCTCCTGGGCAGGCGGATCCTCGTCACGGGGGCCACGGGCGGCGTCGGCAGGTACGCGGTGCAGCTCGCGCGGCTCGGCGGCGCCGAGGTCGTCGCGGTGACCAGGGACCCCGCCGCGCAGGGCGCCGAGCTGCGCCGTCTCGGTGCGCACGAGGTGGTCGCGACGCCCGCCGCGGCGAGCGCCCCGGTGGACGGCGTGGTCGACATGGTGGCGGGGCGCCAACTCGTCGAGGCGTTCGGCCGGTTGGCCCCGGGCGGCACGCTGGTCTCCGTCGGTCACACGGGCGGCGACGACGAGCACTTCCCCTACGGCGCGTTCTTCGGCGACGCGGGTCGCCACGACCGCAGCATCGCCACGTTCTACCTGCTGGACTGCCCGGACCTCGGCCCCGATCTGACGTGGCTGGCCGCCCGGGTCGCGGCCGGCGATCTCGACGCGGGCCAGGCGTGGCGGGGCGGCTGGGAGAAGGCGCCGGAGGCGGTCGAGGTGCTGCTCGACCGCCGCCTGCACGGCAAGGCGATCCTGGACATCGCCTGAGGGATCCTTATCCCTCGGCCTTGCCGCCGTCCTCGCTGCCGTCCCCGGCCTTCTCGTCCTTCTCGGCCTTCTCGTCCTTCTTCTCGCCCCCGCCGGTCGACTCCCCGCCCGGCGCGTGGCTGAAGACGTCGACCAGGCCGAGGGCCGCCGAACCGGCGCCCTTCACCGCGCGTATGCCGAGTTCGATCAGTTCTTCCATGGGTCGTGCTCCCCGTGTTGGTATCAGTTCCCGCTGGTCAGGGCGGTCCTTTCAGGCTACGGGATCGGGGACACGCACCGTGCCGGGCGTGAGTGCCAGATAGGCCGCACCGCCCACCACCCCCGACAGCAGGAAACTGCAGTCGACCCCGCCCGTCAGGGACAGCAGCGGACCCTCGTACGACGGAAGGGAGACCGCGAGCAGCCCGACCGCCGCGCCCAGCGCCCAGGACACGGTGGCCCGGACGTTCCAGCCCGCGCGGTACCAGTAGACGCCGCCCCTGGAGCGGCGGTTGAAGACCTGGAGGGCGTCCGCGTCGTACTCTCCGCGACAGCGCGCGAAGCCGATCAGGGTGATCACCGCCCAGGGGGTGCCGATGGCGGTGAGGAGCAGCACGAAGGACGTCATCGCGTCCTGCGCCTCCCACGCGTAGTGGCCGACGAAGACACAGGCCGTGGCGACGACGGCGACCGTGTGGGTGGCGCGGGCGCGGGATGCGCGGGGCAGGATCGCGTCCAGGTCGAGGCCCATCGAGTAGAGCATCAGGCCCGCGTTGCCGACCGAGCCCGCGGAGGCGGCGAGCAGCAGGGGGATCAGGTACCAGCCGGGTGACGCGCCGACGAGCCCGCCCGCGTAGTCGAGGGCCGCGCGCGCCGCGTACGCCGTGAACGTGCCGAAGAGCTGCGGGATCAGGAGCCCCGCGATCAGCCCGAGCCAGGCCGCGCCGAGCACCGCGCGGGAGCTGTGCCGGGCGGGCGAGACGTAGCGGGTGTAGTCGCCGAGCAGGGTGATGAAGGCGATCGGCCCCGACAGGCCCGCCGCCACCAGGGCGAGCAGCCACGTCGGCCAGAACGAGCCGAGCGCATAGCCTTCCCCAAGCTCCAATGAGCAGGGGAGACCCCATTCGCCCGGCAGTGCGCCGGTCGTGAAGTCGGGCGCGTACGCGATCACGCCGAGGATCAGCAGCGCCGTCATGCCGAAGGCCAGGATGCGGGAGAGCCGGAGCAGCACGCGGTAGCCGTAGACCGCGCCCGTGACGGTGGCGGCGGCGAGCAGTGCGTAGACGAGGGCGTACGAGAGTCCGCCGGTCGGCAGGCCGAGCAGGCGGTGCAGTGCGCCCACCATCACGTCGCCGCCGATCCAGATGGTCAGCGCGGTGTAGCCGAGGGAGAGCAGGAGCCCGACGACCGAGCCGACGAGGCGGCCCCGCACCCCGAACTGGGCGCCGGACGAGGTCGAGAGGTTCGTTCCGGTGCGCAGCGAGACGAGGGCGAGCGGTGCGGTCAGCGCGGTGCCGATCACCGTGCCCGCCACCACGGCCGTCACCGACTCCCACCAGGAGAGGCCGAACGACACCGGCAGCCAGCCGAAGACGATCACCCCGAGGCAGAGATTGGAACCGATCAGGATCGACACGAGGTCGCGGGGACCGCTGGTGCGTTCCCCGTCCGGGATGGTGTCGACTCCGCGCTGTTCTATCGGCATGAGGGTGCCCCTGACGCTCGCTGGTCCCGATGGTGGTCCTACTTTTGAGCAGCGCTCAATGTGGCCTGAAGTTGACCCTCGCGTCAATGCTTCCCGCATGCGGATTTCGTGGTTAGAGTGATGCTTCGTGGTTAGAGTGACGCTCTAAATGCGGAACAGGAACATGGAACAGGAAGGGGCGGCGCGTGCGACTCACGCCCACCGAACGTGACCGGCTGCTGCTCTTCGGGGCTGCCGAGCTCGCCAGGTCCCGCAAGGCGCGTGGCCTCCGGCTCAATGTGCCCGAGGCGACGGCGTTGATCGCGGATGCGGTGTGTGAGG
>NZ_JBHYJI010000135.1:0-3748 GCF_042740435.1 Streptomyces sp. NPDC059002
GGAGCTGCGGGCGGGGGTGGCGGAGCTGTTGCGGGGGATGTTGGACGGGTGAGGGTGCCCCGGGGGGGGGCGGGCCGAGGAGGCGGGGCAGGCCCCGGGGCAGGCCGTGGAAACGGCGCCCCCACCGCACCCCAACCCGCCCCGTCACCCGTGCGGGGCAACCTGTCCGCGTTCGCTCCCCCAACCGCCCCCGCGCATCGCAGAGTTGGGCGAGTGCATCGATCGACGACCACCGCCGCCGCGCTGCTTGTCACCGCGGCCGTTTCAGCCGCAGTCGCCGGATGCGTGAGTGTCCGGCAACCAGACCCTCCCGGACCGGCAGGACCGGCCGCGGCCACCGTGACGCCGAGTGCGGCGAGGACCGACGGCAAGAGCCGACCGCAGATCGTGCAGGCCCCCGCCAGGGAGGCGCTGGAGCGCATGGGACCGCCCCCGCGCCCGGCGGCTGAGGACGCCCCCGTGGCCCACACCCCCGCCGCCGCACCGTCCCACGCGCCACGCCCCGAACACTCCGCACCACCCCCGATCCGCAGGCCCGCCCCGACCCGGCCCGACGCGGGCGCCACCCGCCCCGCTCCCCCGACGAGCGCCGCCGCGCCCGGCACGGACGTGTGCGCGCTCGGCGAGAGCTACGGCGGCTGGGCGCCGGACAGCCCCCAAGCCGTCATCTGCCGTGACACGTACGGCGGTTGACGCGACGCCCCGAGGCCGCGCCCCCACGCGGCCACACCCCGCCCCCACGCGGCCACACCCCGATGCACAGCGCCCTCACCCCGGCACCGCCTCCTCCCCGTCCCCGTACCGCCTCACCCCTCCCCGCACTTACTCGCCCCCTGGCGCCCCTCCCCGCTCACCCCCAGCCCCCCAACTCCCCTCACTCCTCCTCGCTCCCCTCCCCCACCTCCCGCTCCAGCCTCGCGATGGCCGTCTTGATCCCGTTCCCGTACTCGTCGTCCCCCAGGGCCCCCGTCGCTCCACGCGCCCGGCGCAGATGGCTGCGGGCGGCCTCGGGGCGGCCCAGCTTCGCGTAGTCCGCGGCGAGGTTGAGGTGCAGGGAGGGGTAGAACCCGCGCACGGCGAGGGACTGGTGGTGTGCGTTCAGGCGCTCGTCGGTCAGCTCGTCCGCCGCCGACAACGCCCGCAGGTCCCAGGCCAGTTCGTCGGAGGGGTCCTCCTGCGTGTCCGCCATGTAGTGCGCGAGCGTGCAGCGGTGCAGTGGGTCGCCGTCCTCGCCGATCTCCCCCCACAGGCCGAGGAAGCGGTCCTGCGCCTCCTCGCGGTCGCCGCCGTGATGCAGCATGACCGCCTGCCCGATCCGCGTCATCATGGCGTCCTCCGCCGTCTGCTCCTGCTGATCCGTCACCGCGTCCTCCGCACTCGTCCGCCCGTCGTCTGCACGGCCCGGCCCACCGGCCGGCTGTCCCGTCGTTTCCGACGCTAGCCGCAGCCACTGACAATCACGGTCAGGCACGTTCGGACGTGGGGCCCTCACGCGTACCGCTGGGCCAGCCCGGTGACGGTCCTGGCCAGTTCGGCGCGGAGTTCCGGCGGGCCGAGCAGCTCGGCGTCGAGGCCGAGCCGGAGGATGTCGCTCACGGCGACCGGCAGTTCCTCCACGTCGAGCCGTACCTCGGCCCAGCCGTCCGCGTCGGCGTCCCCCGCCCCGGCCACGGCCCGCGCCCCGGCCGCCCCGAACAGGGCAGGCAGCAGCCGAAGGCCCGACGGCGAGACTCTCAGGTGTGCGGTCCCCCGCAGCACGCGCTCCTCAAGGCCGCGCGACGCCTGCGCCCAGTGGCGTGCGAGATCGAACCCGTCGGGGCGTTCGGCGGACTCCTCCTCCGTCACGGTCAGTTCCAGGAACCGGGAAACCCGATACGTCCGTACGTTGCCGTCGGCGAGGGCCACCAGGTACCAGTTGCCCGCTTTGAGCACCAGGCCCAGGGGGTGCAGTACGCGCTCCACTTCGCCGCCCCAGCGCCGGTAGTGCCCCCGCAGCACCCGCTGCCGCCACACCGCGTCGGCGACCCGGGCGAGCAGCGGCGCCGGGTCCGCGGTGCGGAACCAGGCGGTCGCGTCGAGGTGGAAGCGCTCCTGGATGCGCCGCGACCGCTCGCCGAGGCCCGCGGGCAGCGCGGCGGCCAACTTCAGCTGGGCGGTGGCCAGTTCCGCGCCGAGCCCGAGATCGGCTGCGGCCGTCGGCATGCCGGCCAGCGAGAGGGAGTCGGCCTCGTCGTCCGTGAGGCCGGTCAGCCGCGTGCGATAGCCGTCGAGGAGCCGGAAGCCGCCCGCGGGGCCGCGCTCCGCGTAGACGGGCACCCCTGACGCGGCGAGCGCCTCGGCGTCGCGGTAGACGGTCCTGACCGAGACCTCCAGCTCCTCGGCGAGTTCGGGTGCAGTCATGCGTCCGCGGTTCTGGAGCAGCAGGAGGAGGGCGAGGAGCCGGTCGGCGCGCATGCGGTCAAGTCTGCCCCGGTACCTGACAGAAGGTGTCAGGTACCGCTGTCAGAGTCTCCCTCAGAGCGGCCCGCCCCGGGTCCGCACCACCGAGAGGACCCCATGTCAGCGCAGATCACCGGCACCTTCACCTTCGCCCAGTGGGACGAGAAGCCCATCGCCGGAGCCGAGGGCGGCGCCCGCATCGCGCACGCCTCCGTCACCAACGACTACGTGGGCGGCATCGAGGCGGCCGGAACCTCGTGCCAGTACACCATCGCGTACACGAGCGAGACGGTCGGCAGCTACGTCGGCCACGAGTTCATCGACGGCACGCTCGACGGCCGCAAGGGCTCGTTCGTCATCGAGCAGCGCGGTTCCTTCGGTGCCGACGGCACCATCCAGTGCTCGTTCACCGTGCTGCCGGGCTCGGCCACCGGTGAGCTGGCGGGGCTCACCGGCGCCGGTTCGTTCACGGCACGGGGCGGGCAGCCCACCACCCCGTACACCTTCGGCTATGCCCTGGAGGGCTGACGTCAGCCGATGTCGGGGATCCGCCAGTCGATCGGCTCGTGCCCCTGCGCCGCCACCGCCGCGTCGATCTGCGTGAAGGGGTGCGAGCCGAAGAACTTCTTCGCGGAGAGCGGCGAGGGGTGCGCGCCCTTCACGACCACGTGCCGCTCCTCGTCGATGAGGGGGAGCTTCTTCTGGGCGTAGTTCCCCCAGAGCACGAAGACGGCCGGGTCGGGGCGGTCGGCCACCGCGCGGATCACGGCGTCCGTGAACTTCTCCCAGCCCTTGCCCTTGTGGGAGTTGGCCTCGCCGGAACGGACCGTGAGGACCGCGTTCAGGAGGAGGACGCCCTGCTGGGCCCACGGCATCAGATAGCCGTTGTCCGGCACGGGGTGGCCGAGTTCCTCCTTCATCTCCTTGTAGATGTTCCGCAGCGAGGGCGGGGTCTTCACACCGGGGCGCACGGAGAAGCAGAGACCGTGCCCCTGGCCCTCGCCGTGGTACGGGTCCTGGCCGAGGATGAGCACCTTCACCTGGTCGTACGGCGTCGCGTCGAGGGCGGCGAAGACCTCGTCACGCGGGGGGTAGACGGGACCCTTCGCCCGCTCCTCCTCGACGAACTCGGTGAGCTCCTTGAAGTAGGGCTTCTGCAGCTCCTCGCCGAGGACTCCGCGCCAGGACGCGGGCAGCATGGCGATGTCGGTCACGTCAACAACCTCCGGTGTGCGGTCACTTCTCACCACAGAACCTAATGGGCAGTGAAGGGGCGGCACGAATCAAGCCCTACACAGAACCAGCGGTC
>NZ_JBHYJI010000136.1:0-3127 GCF_042740435.1 Streptomyces sp. NPDC059002
GTTCCCGGTTCGGATTTCATTTCCGGTGGCCGTTGGAGGGCCTTTGCCTTTCGGCGTGTTCACTACTTTAGCGGATTCCCTCCGCAACTCATAATCGAGTTCCGCGAGTTCGAATTTCGACATGCAGGCATGCGAAATAAGACCCCGCCGAGGGGAAGTCGTAGGTAGTGGTTGGCCGCTTCCGGTGTCCGGCAGATTGCCGTGACCGGTTCAAGCGGCTCGGACTACATTACGGATGCCCCAAGGACGCGTCAAGTTCGGCGGCGTCGGGGCGTATGGGCCCGATAGGGGCTCACCGTAGGGTCGTTGGCCGTCCAGAAGCGCCACGGGTGGACGCCGCCCTCCCCCGACACCCCGGTGCGGGGGCCGCTCCTGACCTGGTCGGGGTGGGTGGGCGTGCCGGAGAGCACGGTGAACGGGGAGGCCGGGTCTCCGCAGACGTCGCTGCCGTTGAGCCTGCGGTCCACGTCAAGGGCGGTGGCCAGGCGTGCGGGGCCTTTGGCCAGTTCCTTGTCGTTGCGGGCCGATAGTCGACGTTTGCGCGCCAGTTCGGTGCCCTCGGTGATCTCCCCCGCGCGCAGCAGGACCGCGCTCGCCATGCCCGGTGGACCGCACACCAGGTTCATGCAGTGCCACATGCCGTAGGTGAAGTAGACGTACACGTGTCCGGGCGGTCCGAACATCACGCCGTTGCGGGCGGTGCGACCGCGATAGGCGTGGGAGCCGGGGTCGACCTCCCCCGCGTACGCCTCCACCTCTGTCAGACGGAGTTCGATCGGACCGTCCTCCGAGTCACGGACGAGGACGCGGCCGAGCAGGTCCGGGGCGACCTCGAGGACGGGGCGGTCGAAGAAGTCACGCGTGAGGGGCGTACGGTCAGGGGCCGCGATCATGGCGTACGAGCGTAGTGCACCTGGTCTTTGGGCACGGGTGGTCCTCGGGTCGTCCGGTTGCCAGGGTGATGACACGGAACCGGGCGCGGTCCCCTCGCGTTTGTACCGATCAAGGATTCAAGTCGAGACGAGCCACAGGCGGCGGCCTGGGGATGGAGAGTCATGGGGTTCAAGAAGCTGCTCGCGAGTCTGGGGGCCGGTGGCGCCTCGGTCGAGACCGTGCTGACCGAGGTCAACGTGGTGCCGGGCGGCGTGGTCCAGGGTGAGGTGCGGATCCAGGGCGGGTCCGTGGACCAGGAGATCGAGGGTCTCTCCGTCGGTCTGCAGGCCCGGGTCGAGGTCGAGGGCAACGACCAGGAGACCAAGCAGGACATCGAGTTCACCAAGGTGCGGCTCGGTGGCGCCTTCACCCTGCGGGCCGGTCAGGTGCACGCGGTGCCGTTCGGCCTGGAGATCCCCTGGGAGACGCCCGTCACGAGCATCGACGGGCAGCAGCTGCGCGGCATGAACATCGGTGTGACCACCGAGCTGGAGATCGCGCGCGCCGTGGACTCGGGCGACCTTGACCCGATCAACGTGCACCCGCTGCCGGCGCAGCAGGCCATCCTGGACGCCTTCATCCAGCTGGGCTTCCGCTTCAAGAGCGCCGACATGGAGCGCGGTCACATCCGCGGTACGCGGCAGAAGCTGCCGTTCTACCAGGAGATCGAGTTCTACCCGCCGCAGCAGTACCGCGGCCTCAACCAGGTCGAGTTGAGCTTCGTCGCGGACGACCGCGAGATGGACGTCGTACTGGAGATGGACAAGAAGCCGGGTCTGTTCAGCGAGGGCAGCGACTCGTTCCGTTCGTTCAAGGTGGGTCTGAACGACTTCCAGGGCACGGACTGGGCGGCGTACCTCAACGAGTGGCTGTCCCAGGTCGGCAGCAAGCGCAACTGGTTCTAGGCTCGGAGCGAGCAGCGAGAGCCAGCAACCAACCAGGAGGTGCCGACGTGAGCGAGCTCAAGAGGCCGCCGCTTCCCCATGACTTCCACCCGCCCGTGCCGTCGTTCACGGTCGTGAGCGAGGACTTCGAGCCGGGGGCGGTCCTCAAGGACGCTCAGGTCTACGCGGCCGGGAACACCTCGCCGCAGCTGCGGTGGGAGGGCTTCCCGCCGGAGACCAAGAGCTTCGCCGTGACGTGCTTCGACCCGGACGCCCCCACGGGGAGCGGGTTCTGGCACTGGACCGTCTTCGACATCCCGGTCTCGGTGACGGAGCTGCCCGGTGGTGCGGGCAGCGGCAAGTTCGAGGGGCTGCCGGAGGGCGCGGTGCAGGTGCGCAACGACTACGGGACGAAGGACTTCGGGGGTGCGGCGCCGCCGCCCGGGGATCCGGCGCACCGTTATGTGTTCACCGTGTACGCGGTGGACCAGGAGAAGCTGGGTCCCGACTCGGACGCCTCACCCGCGGTCGTGGGGTTCAACCTCCGGTTCCACACGCTCGCCCGCGCACAGGTCGTCGCGGAGTACGCGGCCCTCGCGGAGAACTGAGCGTTCATCGTTTGTTTGCCCGCCTCTGGTCATGGAAGTGATCAGAGGCGGGCATTTTTTATTGCGTTGTCCATCTCGGCGTGCCCGGCCAGAGTTGATCCCAGCCCGCCAGGCGGTGGGCCGGTGCATAACGGGAGGTGGGCAGGTTGATGCGGGACACGCTGGTGCTGAACGCGAGCTTCGAGCCGCTCTCGACGGTGTCGCTCAACCGGGCCGTCGTCCTGGTGCTCCAGGACAAGGCCGTGGTCGAGCACGCCCACCCCGGACTGCGTGTGCGCGCGGCGGCGATCGACATCCCGGTGCCGCGGGTGATCAGGCTCTGCAGGTATGTACGAGTGCCCTTCCGAAGACAAGCTCCATGGTCCAGGCGGGGTGTCCTTGTCAGGGACAGGCACCGGTGCGCGTACTGCGGCCGGCGTGCGACGACGGTGGACCACGTGGTGCCGCGGGCGCAGGGTGGCGCGGACTCCTGGTTGAACACGGTCGCTTCGTGCGCGACGGACAATCACCGCAAGGCGGACCGGACGCCGGACGAGGCGGGGATGCCGTTGCTGCGGCAGCCGTTCGAGCCCACTCCCGCGGATGCGATGCTCTTGTCGCTTGGGCGGGATGAGTTGGCGTCGCTGCCGGACTGGTTGGCGCAGCCCGCGGCCTAGACCTCAACCGTTACGGCCCGCAGCCAGGCACCGGTCGGTGCCTGGC
>NZ_JBHYJI010000137.1:0-3103 GCF_042740435.1 Streptomyces sp. NPDC059002
GCACCCTCCCCGCCCTGACCCACGGACCGCACGACACCCTGCTGCGCATCCACCCCCAGACCGTCACCGGTTTCCGCCTCACCGGAGCAGAGAGCTGACATGCTCGCGACCCTGACAACATGCCTGAAGGAGTTTCCCTACCGTCACGTCCTGACGATGCCCACCACGCCATCCGCCGTGCGGTTGTCCCGCGAGATGGCCGAGCAGGCTTGGCAGGAGTGGGGCGTGAGACCGAACCACCCCGCTGTCGGACCGGCGTTGCTGATCCTGGGCGAACTGGTCACCAACAGCGTCCGGCACGCGGCGGACGACTCCCCGCAGACGACCGTCATCTACGCGGGGAGCAACAAGCACCTGGCCTTCGGTGTTCACGATCGTCATGCCCACCAGCCGTCACTGTCCGAGGCGGTCACGGGCAGCGGCGCCAGGACTCGTGGCCTGGCCACCGTCATGGAGCTCGTCCGCGACCTCGACGGCACCGCCGTCGTGCGCGGCGACGCCGACGGACAGGGCAAGACGATCTGGATCACCCTGCCGCTCTAGGGACGACCGGTCCACGGCCTGGCACAAGGCACCCACCGCACGGAAGTTGACGTATCCGACATGACCATCGAATGGCGCTACACCGTCGAGCAGGACATCGCCGTCCTGTCCGTGGCCGGGCACCTGGGGCGGGACGCCGCCCACCGCTTCACCGGCGCGGTCGGCTGGGTTCTGGCCCGCGGCAGCGGACCGGTCATCATCGATCTCACCGAGCTGCGGGGCTGGTCGAACGAGGGCCAGCTGGCCATCACCGAAGCCGCCCGCCGCCTCGCGGACGGCGGGCGGAACCTGGAGCTGGCCGCGATCCCCGCCGACGGCTCCCTCGTCCCCGACGGCTCCTGCCCGACCATTCCCGTCCACTGCGACCTGGCCACGGCCCTCGCCGCCCACCGCACCCACGGTGCGGCCGACGGTGAGGGGCAAGAGTGGCGCACCACCGGCTGGCCTACCTGACGCCGACACCGCCCGGCAGCGGGCAACCAACGCGGCCGGTCACACGCTCGCGCAACAGCTCGTACTCCTCCTGGCGGCGCGGCAGCCGCCCCGCGGGCCGCTCGATCTCGCGTGGGGTAGTGACGGTTGGCCCGTTCAGGAACTGGTCTCGGGTCAGGTCGAGTTCGAGTCCGCTGGGCAGCCGGTTCCACCAGTGGTAGCCCTCCTGCCCGCCGTCCACCGCGTACACCTCGCCGACCAGCAGCGTGCGGCCAAAGAGGTCGTGGACGACGAGGGCGGTGATGTCGCAGTATCCCAGGGCGGGGTTGTGCGCGCCCCATCCGCTGCGCTCAAGGTCATCCGGCGAGCAGGTATCCACGGCCCAGGACGCACGCAGCGCGGCTTCAATGTCGGTGAGCGAACACGATGGCATGCAGGTCAGTCACCCGCACCCTTGACACCGCGGTGCGGGCGAGTACCTTGCACGCCACCCGGGCTGTGGGCGTGCCCGCCGGGCTGTCCCAGTAAGGATGGGCGGCGATCTGTCGCGACAACTGCAGCAGCCGTCGGCGGTGCGCGGGCGCGCTGTCCTGCGGCCCGGCAGCGAGTCGGTCATAGGTGGCGTACCCAGGAGCGGCGGATCATGCCTCACAGTGGAGTGCATGCTCGATTTGCTGGCCAAGTCAACACCTCCGGGTCTACCCAAGGGCGGATCCTGATGCCCCCTCAACGCCAGGCAATCCCTGACGACTCCTCACCGTCAGGGAAGACTTGACTAGATGTCGTCCGTCAGGAACAGCCTGAGGTTTGGGAGGCGTCAGGGTGGCTCTGACGCTTTTCGGCCGCTATCTCAGACTTCGCAGACTGGAGCGTCTCACCTCGGACAGCACCTGGATATCCAGCGGGATAGGGGCGGGTTCAGCCGCGGGTGACGGCCACCAGCAGCCCGGTGACGGTGGCCATGAGGGTCATTGCGACGAGAGCCCCGGCCAGCGGGGCGCCCCAGGCCGGGCGGTGGAGAAGCAGGGCTAGCACGCCGCCGCCGACGAGCAGGGTGACGACGGTGAGCAGCAGGATCAGGAGCAGCGCGGTCAGCGACACGGTCAGCCCCGTTCGCGCGTCTCGGCCGCAGCGTCGGCGCGCTGCTTGTGCTCCTCGCCGAGCCGGTGGAGCTTGCGGCGGACGCTGTCACCCAAGGCCTCCGGGGAGAGCCCGGCGGACAGGTGCGGGGCCAGGGCGATGACCTCGGCCGCGGCCTCGGGCCAGCTGGTGACGTTCCAGTGGAACCGGGCCAGTGTGACGGCCCTCTGCAGTGGGGTGAGCCGGGCGAGGACCGCAGCGATCCGCGGATTGTCGGGCAGGGTGCCGATAAGGACCTCGTAGGGATCCGGGCCGCCGTTGACGAGGTCGTAGGTAGTCAGTCCGAGCCCGTCACCGACGATGCGATCCAGGCTCCACAACCGGTGGCCCTCGCGCTCGCGCCGCCAGATTGGGGTCAGCTGGCGGTGGACCGTCCGTGCCTCGGCCTTGAGTGCTCCCAGGAAGGCGGGGGCGAGGCAGCCGCCGTCCTGCGCCAGCGGGTCGGCCCAGTCGCCGAGCAGGGCGGTCGACACGGACTCCCGCCACCGGCCGCCTCGCCACAGGCCCAGGATCTCGGAGGCGAACTGGTCCACGGCCACGTCCGCGCCGTTCAAGGCCGCATCACGGGCCGCGAGCGCCCGCATCGCGACCGGGACGTCGGCGCCGATGTCCGGCGCCCAGTAGTTGCCGATGAGCGCAGGCGGAAGCGGTTCGTCCGTGCCGACTTCCTTCGCGGCGGGACGGCGGACGATCCCGTCGTGCCCGACGTAGTAGGCGACGCCGGGGCCTGTGAGCTGGTCCTTGGTGTCAGGTTCTGGCCCCGTCCTGACGAAGACGAACACCTGCTGGACCGAGGTCTTCGTGGGGTCCGTCGTGGTGGGGATGATCGTGGCCATGGAGGACTCCTTGCGGATCGTGAACGACAGGTTCTCCCCTCGGCGGGGGTGGGGCTGCGTTCCGGCAAAGAATCTCCGGATCTTCCCTGTGACCTCTATCGCCTCGGACAACACTCATCCGAGACGTCGTTGGTGCCCGGATGCTCCGGGCA
>NZ_JBHYJI010000138.1:0-3102 GCF_042740435.1 Streptomyces sp. NPDC059002
CGGCGTTCGAGCACCAGGAGGTGCCGTTCGAGAAGCTGGTGGAGGAGCTGGCGCCGACGCGTTCGCTGGCCCGGCACCCGCTGTTCCAGGTCATGCTGAAGGTGCAGAACACCGGCGAGGCCGTCCTCGACCTGCCGGGCGTGCGGGCCGCCGGATTCCCGGCGGGCGCGTCGACCGCCAAGTTCGATCTGGACGCGTCGGTGTCGGAGGTCTTTGACGAGGCGGGCGCCCCGGCGGGGTTGCGTGGTTCGGTGGTTGCTTCGGCGGATCTGTTCGATGTGGCGACGGCCGAGCGGCTCGTGGCCCGCTGGGTGCGGGCGATCGAGTTGTTGGTGGGGGATCCGGGGCTCCGGCTGAGCGCGCTGGACGTGCTGGAGGAGGCCGAGCGCGGGCTGCTCGCCGAGTGGAACGACACGGCTGCCGAGGTGGCCGCGGGTTCGCTGGTGGAGCTGTTCGAGGCGCAGGCGGCTCGTACGCCGGATGCGGTCGCGGTGGTCGCGGGCGAATTATCGCTGCCCTACGGGGAGTTGGAGGTGCGGGCGAACCGTCTGGCCCGTCATCTGGTGGCTCAGGGGGTTGGTCCCGAGTCGCTGGTGGGGGTGTGCCTGGGGCGGGGGGGCGACCTGATCGTCGCGCTGCTGGCGGTGTTGAAGGCCGGTGGTGCCTATCTGCCGCTGGACCCGGAGTACCCGGCTGACCGGATCGCGTACATGGTCGAGGACGCGGCGCCTGCCGTGGTGCTGGCTTCCTCCGGGTCGGCGGGGGTGTTGGCCGGGTCGGATGTGGGCGTGGTGGTGCTGGATGCCCCGGACGTGGCGGAGGTGCTGGCGGGGTTGGATGCGGGGCCGTTGGGTGTGGAGGTGCGGCCGGAGCATCCGGCGTATGTGATCTATACCTCGGGTTCGACGGGGCGGCCCAAGGGCGTGGTGGTGGCACACAAGGGTGCGGTGAGCCTGTGCGAGGGCCATGGCCGGACGGCGTTCGCCACGGATGGCGGGCGGCTGCGGGTGGCGTTGACGACGTCGGTGTCCTTCGACGCGTCGTGGAACCAGCTGTCGGCCTTGTTTGTGGGGCATGAGCTGCATGTGGTGGACGCGGAGACGTGGCTGGACGCGGGGCGTCTGGTGGCGTGGATGCGGGCCTCACGGATCGACTTTGCCGAGGTCACCCCCTCTTACCTGCAAGTTCTTGTGGATGAGGGCCTGTTCGAGGGTTCTGTGTATCCGTCGCGGATCGGTGTGGGCGGTGAGGCGGTTCCGGATCGGCTGTGGGAGCGGCTGCGTGCGCTGGAGGGTGTGGAGGGCTTCAACTTCTACGGTCCGACCGAGGCCACCGTGGATACCGCCATCGCCCGTCTTGCCGACTCGGCTGACGTGGTGGTCGGTAGGCCCGTGCCCAACGCGCGTGTCTTCGTGCTGGACGAGGCGCTGCGGCCGGTTCCGGTCGGGGTGCCGGGTGAGCTGTATGTCTCCGGTGCCGGGCTTGCCCGCGCCTACGTCAACCGTCCGGGTCTGACGGCTGAGCGCTTCGTCGCTTCTCCCTTTGCGGACGGCGAGCGTATGTACCGTTCGGGTGACCGGGTGAAGTGGACGGCGGAGGGTCAGTTGGTCTTCCTGGGCCGCACCGACGACCAGGTGAAGGTGCGGGGTTTCCGTGTCGAACTGGGCGAGGTCCAGGCCGCTGTCACCGCGCATCCGCAGGTCGCGCAGGCCGCTGTGGTGGTACGGGAGGACACCCCCGGCGATCGTCGCCTCGTCGCGTACGTGGTGACCACGGGTCAACCCGCGGTGTCGATCGTGGAGTTTGTGGCTCGGAGTCTGCCGGAGTACATGGTTCCGTCGGCGGTCGTGGTGATGGACGCGCTGCCACTGACGGCCAACGGGAAGCTGGATCGCAGGGCGCTGCCTGCTCCCGAGCAGGTGGCCGCGGTCGGGCGTGGTCCCGCCAATGCCCGGGAGGAGATCATCTGTGCTGCTTTCGCGGAGGTCCTGGGGCGCGAGAGCGTGGGTGTGGAGGATGACTTCTTCAAGCTCGGCGGTCAGTCGCTGCTGGCGATCCGGCTGGTTGCCCGCCTTCAGAGGCAGGGTGTGTCGGTCTCGGTTCGCTCGTTCTTCCAGGCGCCGACCCCGGCTGCTCTTGCCGCCTCGGCGGGTGCTGTCCAGGTCGAGGTCCCGGCGAACCTGATTCCGGCCGACACGTCCGAGATCACTCCGGAGATGCTGCCGCTGGTCGACCTCACGGCCGCGGAGCTCGCGTCGGTCGTGGCCACCGTGGACGGCGGCGCGGCCAACGTCGCCGATATCTATCCGCTGGCTCCGCTCCAGGAGGGCCTGCTCTTCCACCACCTCCTCGCCGAGGGCGGCGACGACGCCTACGTCATGCCGACCGTGCTCGAGTTCGACGCCCGCGACCGGCTCGACGCCTTCACGGACGCGCTCCAGCAGGTCGTGGACCGCCACGACATCTACCGCACGTCGATCGTGTGGGAGGGCCTGCGCGAGCCGGTCCAGGTCGTGTGGCGTCACGCCACCCTGCCCATCACCGAGGTCACCCTCGACCCCGAGGGCGGCGACCCGACCGAGCAGCTCCTCGCGGCCGGCGGACTGCGCATGGACCTCGGCGAGGCCCCGCTGATCCGGATGCACGCCGCGCGGATCCCCGGCACGGGTCGCTGGCTGGGGCTGCTGCGGGCGCACCACGTGGTGCGCGACCACACCGCGCTGGAGATCGTCTTCAACGAGGTCCAGGCGATCCTCGCGGGCCGTGGCCGGGAGCTGGCGCGGCCGCTGCCGTTCCGCACCTTCGTGGCTCAGACGCGCGGCGCGGTCGCCCGCTCCGAGCACGAGCGCTACTTCGCCGAACTGCTCGGTGACGTCACCGAGCCCACCGCGCCCTTCGGCGTCGCGGACGTGCGCGGTGACGGCGCCGGAGCCGTACGCCACGTGGTGCCTTTCGACGAGGAACTGACCGCACGGCTCCGGGAGGTCTCCCGCCGTCTCGGCGCCAGCCCCGCGACCGTCATGCACGTCGCGTGGTCCCGGGTGCTCGCGGCGGTCAGCGGTCGCGAGGACGTGGTCTTCGGCACGGTCCTGTTCGGCCGCA
>NZ_JBHYJI010000139.1:0-2952 GCF_042740435.1 Streptomyces sp. NPDC059002
GTCGGCGGCGGGGCGCGGGCTGCCGAGGATCCAGTCGCGGTCGACCGGGGGCGGCCGGTCGGGGACGCGGGGGGCGGGGGCGGGGGGCGGCGCGGGGGGGCGGGCCCGCCGGGATCCTCGGCTGGCTGCGCACCATGCCCTTCGTGGTCGCCGACGGCAGGGGCCTCGCCCGCTACCACGACGTGGTCCGCGCCCCCATGCTGCGGCTGCGCCGCACCACGTCGCCCGGCCTGTGGGCCGCGGGCCACGCGCGCCTCGCCGACCTGTTCGCGGCGCGCCGCGCGGCCGCCGAGGAGGAGATCCGCGGCGAGCCTGGCCGCCCCTGGCTGCACCCCGTGTGGCAGGCCCCGCGCCTGGAGGAGCTGTACCACCTGCTGTGCGCGGGCCCGCGTGCCGCACTGCCCGGCGCCCTGCTCGACGGCGTCGACGCCTGCCGCGCCGACCTGCCCGTCACCCGCGGCTGGGCGCGCGCGCTGGCCGACGCGGGCGCGGACGCGGACGCGCCCGAACTCGCCGCGTGGGGCGCCGACTGCCTGGCCGCGCTCGCCGACGAACAGCGCGGCTGCCTCGGCGTCCTCGACCTGCTCCTGGCCCGCGGCGGTCTCGACGTCGCGGGCCGCGTCGCCGCACAGAACACGCGCGGCCTGTGGCTCTTCCGCCTCGACCGGATGCCGGACGCCGTCGACGCGCACACCCGGGCGCTCGCCCTCGACCCGCGCGACCCGTGGGCCCACCACGGCCTCGCCCTCGTGTACCGCGCCCTGCGGGACTTCGACGCCGCGCACGAACACCTCGACCGCGCCGACGAGTTGGCGCCCGGCGTCGAGTGGGTGGTGCGCGAGCGCGGCGAGACCTACCGCAGGGCGGGCCGCTTCGAGGAGGCCCTGCGCGAGCTGGACCGCGCGCACGCCCTCGCCCCCAGGGAGCCGCTGACCCTCGGCAGCCGCGGCCAGGCCAAGTTCAGCCTGGGGCGGCACACGGAAGCCCTCGCCGACTTCGACCACGCGCTCGCGCTGCGCCCCGACTACACCTGGGCCCTGGTCCGCAGGGCCCACGCCCGCCGGCACACCGGCGACACCCAGGGCGCCCTCGCGGACCTGGCCCGCGCCGAACACCTCGCCCCCGACGCGCCCGGCACCCGCGGCGAACGCGGCGACATCCACCGCCTCACGGGCCACCACGACATGGCCATCGCCGAGTACGACGCGGCCCTCGCCCTCGACCCCGCCTACGCCTGGGCCTGGGGCGGCAGGGCCCTCTCCCTCGAAGCCCTCGGCCGCATCGAGGAGGCCCTGTCCTCCCTGGACGAGGCGCTGCGCGTCGACCCGGCGTACGACTGGGCACGGGCGCAGCGGGCGCGGATCGCCGGGCGGGAGGAGTGAGCGAGTCGGCGGCCCGGCGAACCGCCCGGCCCAGGTGGAGACTTCGGCACAGCCGGTGGGGACTGGGGGACGTGTCGGGCTGTGCGCAACGGGGGAGGCCCGATGGCGCCGGGTGAGGCGGCCGAGCCGTCCAACCAGGAGCTGATCCGCCGCAGGGGGCGGGCCGGGGAGTCGGGTGTTCTGGAGGTCTGATGGACGTCGTCCGTGGGCCCCGTGAACGTCGTTCAAAAGCGACCTCCAGGGCGACTCCTCGCAAACCACTTGGCGCCTGAACCGATCGTTCCCGGTCGATTACAGTGCTGCGCAGTCGCAACCGGTCGAGCCACGGGAGGGGGCCAGGTGGGCACTGCAGCAGCCACCGGTGTCTGGGGCCGCGCCGAGCAGCAGGACTTCCGCAGCCGGGTGCGCGGCACGCTGCTCGGGACCGCCGTGGGCGACGCCTTCGGGGCCCCCGTCGACGGCCTCGCCCTCGACGCGATACGCGAGGCGCACGGCGCCGAAGGACTCACCGAACCCGCGCCCGCGCACGGCAGGCGCGGCGCCGTCACCGCCGCCACCCAGCTGACCCTCTTCACCGTCGACGGACTCATACGCGCCCAGGTGCGCCGCGACACCGGAGCCTGGCACCCGCCGACCGACCTGCACCGCGCCTACCGCCGCTGGGCCGCCACCCAGAGCGACTGGGGCCCCGACGAGCGGCGCAAGGAGGACGGCTGGCTGGCCCGCGAGGAGTGGCTGTACTCGCGGCGCGACCCCTCCCGCGCCTGTCTGCTCGGCCTCGCCGACGAGGTGATGGGCACCCTCGAAGCACCCAAGAACCCCGAAGCGGCCGACGCCGACGCCGTCGCCAGGTCCGCGCCCTTCGGCCTCCTCGTCGGCTGGGAGCCGCAGCTCGTCCTGCAGCTCGCCGTCGAGTGCGCCGTGCAGACCCACGGACACCCCACCGCCTATCTCGCGGCGGGCGCGCACACCGTCATCGTGCACGGCCTGGCCCGCGGCGAATCCCTCGACGGCGCGATCCAGCGGACCCTCGCCCTGCTCGCCGCCCGCCCCGGCCATCAGCCCGTCACGGACGCGCTCCGGCACGCGCTCGGCGCCGTACGCCAGGGCATGCCCACGCCCGCGCGCGTCGAGGAACTCCTCGCGGACGGCACGGCCGACGGCGCGCTCGCCGCCGCCGTGTACTGCGCCCTGGTCGGCGAGGACATCCGGCACGGGCTGCGGCTCGCCGTCAACCACGGCGGCGCGTCCGCCGCCACGGGCGCGCTCTGCGGTGCGCTGCTCGGCGCCCTGCACGGCGAGACGGCGCTGCCGCCCGGCTGGCTCACCGAACTGGAGGGCCGCGCCACCATCCTGGAACTCGCCGACGACTTCGCCATGGAAATGACCCAGGGCCCGGCCCTGCACGGCCCCGCCCTCTCCTCCCCGGGCTGGCTGACCCGCTATCCCCGGGCCTGACCCCGCCCGCACGCCTCGCGCTCGCCGACGCGAGCCCGCCCCTCCGCCCGCGCGACAGCGCCCGCCGCTATCCGGGTTCCGCGCCGCGTGTCTGCCCGGTGTGTGCCGTCCG
>NZ_JBHYJI010000140.1:0-2712 GCF_042740435.1 Streptomyces sp. NPDC059002
CCGCCACACCCTTCGGCCGCCCCGTCGAACCCGACGTATAGATCACATACGCCAGACCGTCCCGGACCGTCGGCCCCTGCGGCGCCTCGACCGGCAGCCGCTCCAGGGCCGCGCCCATCGCCGGGTCGTCGAGCCAGAGCACGCGGCCCACGCCCAGCCGTCCGGCGACACCGTCGGCGGCATCCCGGCTGCTCACGACCACATGGGCCCCGCTGTCCGCCAGGATGAAGGAAAGCCGTTCCTCCGGGTGCTCGGGGTCGAGAGGCACGTACGCGCCCCCGGCCTTCCAGGCCGCCAGGATCGCGACGATCATCTCGGCGCCCCGGCCCAGGCACAGGCCCACCACCGACTCGGCGCGCACGCCCTGGCCGATCAGGTAGTGCGCGAGGCGATTCGCCCGCGCGTCCAGCTCCGCGTACGTGACCTCCTCACCGCCGGCGATCACCGCGACCGCATCCGGGGTCAGCGCCACATGCGCTTCGAACATCTCCGGTACGAGGGCGGCGTCGACGCTGACCACGGTGTCGTTCCACTCGGTCAGCAGCCGGTGACGCTCGGCCGCGTCAAGGACGTCGACCGTGCTCAGCCGGACCCGCGGGTCGACGACCAGCAGGCGCAGTACGCGCGCCAGCCGCCCGGCGAGGCGGGCGGCCGAGTCCTCATCGAACAGGTCGGCCGCGACGATCACCGAGCCGCGCAGACCCGCGGGCGCGCCGTCGGTGTCGAAGGCCTCCTCGACGCCGACCTCCAGGTCGAACTTGGCCACCGTCCTGGTGGCGAGCTGCTCCGACACATCCGCCGAGGTCACGTCGGCCAGCGAGCCGGCGCGCGCGCCCGGCAGTTCGACCGCTGACTGGGGGGCGTTCTCCACGGTGAGCATGACCTGGAAGAGCGGGTGCCGCGCCAGTGAACGCGTCGGCGCCAGCTCCTCCACCAGCTTCTCGAACGGCACGTCCTGGTGCGCGAACGCCGACAGCGCCGTCTCCCGTACGCGACCGAGAAGCTCCCGGAACGTCGGATCGCCCGACAGGTCCGTACGCAGCACCAACGTGTTCACGAAGAACCCGACCAGGTCGCTCAGCGCCAGGTCCGTACGGCCGGCCACGGCGGCGCCGATCGGGATGTCCGTCCCCGCGCCCAGACGCGACAGGGTCATCGCCAGCGCGGCCTGGAACACCATGAAGGTGGTCACGCCCTCGGCGCGCGCCAGCTCCCGCAGCCGTGCATGCACGTCGGCCGGGATCTCGAAGGGGGCACTGTGGCCCCGGTGGGAGGCGACGAGCGCGCGCGTGCGGTCGGTTGGCAGCGCCAGCTCCTCGGGCGCGCCCTGCAACGCCTCGCGCCAGTAGGCGACCTGGCGTGCCATCACGCTGCCGGGGTCGGTCTCGTCACCGAGCAGTTCACGCTGCCACAGCGCGTAGTCGGCGTACTGGACGGGCAGCGGCTCCCACTCGGGGGCACGGCCCTCGCACCGTGCCGCGTACGCGACCGAGACGTCACGGGCCAGCGGCCGCATCGAGTAGCCGTCGCCCGCGATGTGGTGGACGACGACGGCAAGCGCGTGCTCGTCGGGCCCGGCGGAGAACAGCCAGGAGCGGATGGGGAGTTCAGCCGACAGATCGAACTCGTAGCCGAAGACACCGGCGACCGCGCCGGCCAGATCCGCCGGTGTCGCGGAGTCGGGCAGGTCCACAGTCTGGAGTTCCCAGTCGAGTTCCTCAAGGTCGAGGATGCGCTGATACGGCTCGCCGCCGCTCACGCCGAAGGTCGTGCGCAGCACTTCGTGCCGCTCCAGGACGTCCCGCAGGGCCGCGCCCAGCGCCGCCCGGTCCACCGATCCGGAAAGGCGCAGCGACACCGGGATGTTGTAGGTCGCGCTGGGGCCCTCGAGCTGCTGAATGAACCACAACCGACACTGCGCGAAAGACAACGGAATCATCAGGAACCTTCCTGGCTTTTCGTCCCGGCCGCAACGTCGGCCCAGGTTGATTGTCAAACGTCTGCCGCCACTCACCCCCGTCTGGAAGGAAGGTCGGCGTGAAGGGGTCAAGGCAGCCCTGAGGCCTTGTACACCTGAAAAGAATGGTTGGCGCGAACCACTATGACCCAGTCCAGTGCGGACGATCAATGCTCTGCTTCCGCACCCCCACCCGGCCGGGTGTCATCCGGAAATCCGCAGCTAGATCGGCCCTTCGGTAGGCTGTTCAACCGCCCCGGAACGGCAGTTGAACGACCACGGAGCGCCGCGCGAACACGCGTCGGCCGGCGTACCGAATTCACGGGATACGGCGGCCGAGGCATGTCATCTCTCTTTTCTGTTGTTCAGGCGGAACGCCTTGACTTTCCCGCGCTTCCTACCTCTCCCGCATCGGGCGAAGAGTCGGACGGGTTGACTTCTCCGTGCCGAGCTGCTTTGCGAGACCGGCCACGGTCGGTGCATTGAAGAGAGCCCGAATCTCGATGTCGACGTCGAGGGCCGCGCGGATGCGGGTGACGAGTTCGGTCGCGAGCAGCGAGTGGCCGCCGAGTGCGAAGAAGTCGTCGTCCACGCCGACCCTTTCCACCCTCAGGACCTGAGCGAACGCCGCACACAGGATCTCTTCCTCGCGGTTGGCGGGTGCGCGTCCGGTTCCGGCCGAGCTGGAGGTGTCGGGGGCGGGGAGGGCCTTGCGGTCGAGTTTGCCGTTGGCGGTCAGGGGCAGGGCGTCCAGA
>NZ_JBHYJI010000141.1:0-2659 GCF_042740435.1 Streptomyces sp. NPDC059002
TAGGGGCTCCGCCCGGGGGCCGGTTCACCGCTGCGGGCCCGGTGGGGGCTGGGCGTGCAGTTCCCCGCGCCCCTTACGGGGCGCCCCCCCTGCTCCGTTTCCGTCCAGTCAAGAAAGGAGACCCATGTCCACCACCCTCTCGACCCGTGCCGTCCGGGTTCTCGGTGTGCCGGGTGAACGGCACGACGAGGTTTTGACGGGTGAGGCGCTCGCGTTTGTCGGGCGGCTCGTCGATGCCTTTGCCGGGCGGCGCGTCGACCTTCTCAAGGAGCGTGCGCGGGTGGGGGGTCGGCTTGCCGCCGGGGTCCCGCTCGACTTCTCCCTCACCAGTGCCCGGATCCGCGCGGACGGCTCCTGGCGGGTTGCTCCCCCGGCGCCCGGCCTGGCCGATCGCCGCGTGGAGATCACCGGGCCGCCGGATCGTGCGACGACCGTCGACGCCCTCAACTCCGGTGCGCAGGTGTGGACGGCGGACTTCGCGGACGCCACCTCCCCCACCTGGGAGAACATCATCGGCGGCCAGCTGAATCTGCGCGACGCGAGCGAGCGCAGGATCGACTTCACCACGCCGGAGGGCAAGCGGTACCGGCTCGGTGAACGGCTCGCGACCCTCGTCGTACGGCCGCGCGGCTGGCACTTGACCGAGGAGCACCTGGAGGTCGACGGGCGTCCCGTGCCCGCGTCGCTCGTGGACTTCGGGCTGTACTTCTTCCACTGCGCCCAGCGACAGATCGACGCCGGGTACGGCCCGTACTTCAGCCTGCCGAAGCTGGAGAGCCGCGCCGAGGCACGGCTGTGGAACGACGTGTTCATCCTCGCCCAGGACCTTCTCGGCATCCCCCGCGGGACCGTGCGGGCCACCGTCCCGATCGAGACCGTCACCGCGGCCGTCGCGATGGAGGAGATCCTCTACGAGCTGCGCGAGCACAGCGCGGGGCTCGACGCCGGGCGCTGGGACCATCTCTTCAGCCTCGTCAAGACCTTCGGGCACCGCCCGGACTTCCTGCTGCCCGACCGGGCGAAGGTCACCATGACGGCCCCCTTCCTGCGCGCCTGCACCGAACTCCTGGTGCGCACCTGCCACCAGCGGGGCGCGCATGCCATCGGCGGCTTGGCGGCCCAGGTGCCGGGCGAGGACCCGGCGGCCCGCGAGGCGGCGCTCGCCACGGTGCGGCTCGACAAGGAGCGTGAGGCAGAGGACGGCTTCGACGGCTCCCGGGTCGCCCACCCCGCGCTCGTCCCCGTCTGCCGCGCGGCGTTCGACGAGGTGCTCGACGGCCGCCCGCATCAGCTCGAACGCACCCGCGACGACGTGGAGGTGACGGTGGCTCAGCTGCTTTCCGTACGCCGTGTCGGCGCACCGCCCACCGCGGAGGGCCTGCGGACCAACGTCGCGGCCGCCCTGCGCTACTTCGCCGCCTGGCTGCGCGGACAGGGCACCGTCACCCTCGACGGCCTGGTGACGGACGCCGCGACGGCCGAGATCGCCCGGGCCCAGATCTGGCAGTGGCTGCGGCACCGGGTCGTCGAACGCGCGACGGTCGAGGAACTCGTGGAAAGCGAACTCGCCTCCCTCGGCGCGGAGTATCCCTGGGCCGCCGTCGACGAGGTCCGCGCCCTGTTCGAACGGACCGCTCTGGCAAGGGACTTGCCGCCGTTCTTCACCACCGACGCCTACACCCGCCATCTCGTACACCGACCGAAGGAGCAGTCATGACCGCGACCATCCGCAGGATCGGGGTCGTCGGCGGCGGCCAGATGGGCGCGGGCATCGCCGAGGTGTGCGCCCGCTCGGGCCTGGACACCGTGGTCTGCGAGGCCGACGCCGTCGCCGCCCGTGCGGCGCGCGAACGGATCGCCGTCTCCCTCGAACGCGCCGTCCAGCGCGGCAAGTTGGACCGCATCTCCGCCGAGGACGCACTGGCCCGCATGGTCTTCACCGGCAGCCTCGACGACCTGGCCGACCGGCAGCTCGTCGTCGAGGCCGTCGTCGAGAACACCGCGGCGAAGACGGAGGTCTTCGCGGCCCTGGACAAGGTCGTCGAGGATCCCGGCGCGATCCTCGCCACGAACACCTCCTCCATCCCCGTCATGCGCCTGGGCATGGCCACCCGGCGCGCCGACCACGTCATCGGCCTGCACTTCTTCAACCCCGTGCCCGTCCTGCCGCTGGTCGAGGTCGTCTCCTCGCTGCACACGTCCCCGGACACGGTCGCGGCCGTACGGGACTTCGCCACGCACACCCTGGGCAAGACGGTCGTGCACTCCCAGGACCGGGCGGGCTTCGTCGTCAACGCCCTGCTCATTCCCTATCTCCTCGCCGCGATCCGGATGACGGAGTCGGGCTTCGCCAGCGCCACCGACGTGGACGCGGGCATGGAGCAGGGCTGCGCCCATCCGATGGGGCCGCTCAGGCTGGCCGACCTGATCGGCCTCGACACGGTCGCCGCCATCGCGGAATCCCTCTACGAAGAGTTCAAGGAACCCCTGTACGCCCCGCCTCCGCTGCTCCAGCGCATGGTGGAGGCGGGGCTCCTCGGCCGCAAGAGCGGCCGCGGGTTCCACACGTACGAGCTGGGCTAGGGCCTGTCCGGCGGATCAGGTCCTAGGGAGCGTCTTGTCGATCATGTGGTGAGCCAGATGAGGGTGCTGGCCAGGG
>NZ_JBHYJI010000142.1:0-2611 GCF_042740435.1 Streptomyces sp. NPDC059002
GCGCAGTTCCCCGCGCCCCTTACGGGGCTCGCCCCTGACGGGGCAGTCAGACGCCCGCGCGCTCCGGCACGGGCGGGGTCAACGGGAGCTGCGAGGCACGCGGCGCGTGCCGGGCCGTGAGCCCGACCAGGGCCACCGCCACGACCACGACGAACGCCGCGCCCGCGATGGCGAAGCTCAGCGTGAACTGGCTCTCCTGCGGGAGGGCGGGCATGCCCTTGGGCAGAGCGATGGTCTTCGACGCGAGCAGCGAGGTGATCATCGCGCTCGCGACGGCGCTGCCCACCGAGCGGGAGATGGAGTTGATGCCGTTGGCGATGCCCGTCTGGTGCGCGGGGACGGAGGCCACGATGAGCGCGGGCATCGAGGCGTAGCCGAAGCTGATCGCCAGGCCGATGACCATGCCCGCGCCGATCACGAAGGCGCTGGTGCCGTGCGCCAGGGTCAGCCAGGCGAAGCCGATGACGCCGAAGGCGGCGCCGACGGCCAGCGTGATGCGCGCACCGGCCCTGCGGACCAGGACTCCGCCGAACTGCGCGCCGACGAGCGAGACGATCGTCGTCGGGAGCAGATAGACGACGGCCGCGTCGAGCACCGAGGCGCCGAAGCCGTATCCGGCCAGCGCCTCGGGCATCTGCACGAGGTACGAGACGCCGATGAACTGGGCGAACATCGCGAAGCCGAGCAGCAGTCCGGCGAGGTTGGTGAAGAGGACGGGCCGGTGGGCGAACATCTTCATGTCCACCATCGGCTCCTTGACCCGCAGTTCGGTCAGGACCCAGACGACCGCCATGACGACGGCGCCCGCGAAGGAGCCGAGCGTACGGCCGGAGGTCCAGCCCCATTCGTGGCCCTGCGAGATCGGCAGGAGCAGCAGGACGAGCAGCAGCGCCAGCGTGCCCGCGCCGAGCCAGTCGGTGCGGCCGCCGGTCTTCGAGCGCGAGGCGGGCACCGCGAACACCACGCCCACCAGGGCGAGCACGGCGAGGACGACCGCGAGCCAGAACACCCGGTGGTAGTCGGGGTCGGAGCCCTGGGTCAGCAGTCCTGCGCCCACCAGGGCGAGGCCGCTGCCGAACGCCAGCGTGCCGCTGACCAGGGCCATGGCTCCGGGCAGCTTGGCCGGCTTGATCTCCTCGCGGAGCACGGAGAGCGCGAGCGGGAAGATCGCGGTGGCCGCGCCCTGCATGATCCGGCCGACGATGAGCCAGGCCAGCGAGCTCGTGGTGGCGGCGAGCACGGAGCCCGCGATCATCACGAGCAGCACGCCTATCAGGGTGGGCTTCTTGCCGTGCTGGTCGCCGAAGCGGCCGAGCAGCGGGGTGAAGACGGCGGCCGAGAGCAGGGTGGCGGTGGTCACCCAGCTGACGCCCGCCGTGGTGGCGTCCAGGTCCTTCTGGATGATCGACAGGATCGGAACGACCAGCGTCTGCATCATCGAGACGACCATGGCGGCGAGCCCGAGGACCAGGATGACCGCGGTCTGTCCGGTGGCCCTTGGCGGGGCCGCGTGCTGTACGTGGGACACGGTGACTTCTTCTCCAGCCGATGACTACTTAAGAACCTCGATACTTGAGCACTTCAAGTAACTGGAAGAAGGTAAGCCTCAATATTTGAGATAGTCAAGTTTCATGGCGTAAAGTGGGTCACATGCCTGGAACTCCGCGCGTCGACACCGCCCAGCTCATGGAGCTCCTCGCGGTGTCGCTCGGTGCCTACTACGGGGACTTCACGGTGGCCGCGGCGGGCGAGAACCTCACCGCGAGCCAGGGCAAGACACTCAGCGTGCTGCGCCGTGGACCCGCCGCGATGCGGGTCCTCGCCGAGACGATGTCCTGCGACGCCTCGAACATGACGGGGATCATCGACCGTCTGGAGAAGCGCGGCCTGGTCCATCGGGAGCCCAGCCCCACGGACCGCCGCGTGAAGAACGTGGTCCTCACCGCCGAGGGCGAGCGGGCCATCGACGCGATCCGCGCCAACATGCACACCACCCTGGCCGGGCTCGACGCACTCGACGACGCCGAGCGGGCCACCCTCCACGACCTGCTGAGCCGCACCTTCGAGGCCGGGCAGGCCGCGGGCGCCCCCACGGCAGCACTGCGCCCCGCCGGATGACATCCGACGGGGCGGGCGGCACGGCCCCCGAGGGGCCCGCGGGTCCTACAGGATCGACGTGCTCGACGTGATGTCCGAGTCGAGCAGCGCGTCGCTGCCCGCACCGCCGTCGACCGGCGGCGGACAGAGCGGGGCGCGGGTCGCGACCAGGTGGGGGTCCGCACCCTCCTGGTGGGCCTGCGCGCGGTCGAAGAAGTCGGCGTAGAACGGGTCGGAGGCGAACGGGTCCCCGAAGGGAACGGCCGACGCGGTGGATCCCGAGGCCCCCTGCGGGAAGGGCTCGGCAGCGGACGCGGAGGCGGCCCCGACCCCCAGCAGCGCGAGGGCGAGCAGCGGTACGGCAAGCAGACGAGGTGCGTTCATGGGGACGACCTTGGCGGTGCGGACGGCACACACCGGGCAGACACGCGGCGCGGAACCCGGATAGCGGCGGGCGCTGTCGCGCGGGCGGAGGGGCGGGCTCGCGTCGGCGAGCGCGAGGCGTGCGGGCGGG
>NZ_JBHYJI010000143.1:0-2472 GCF_042740435.1 Streptomyces sp. NPDC059002
TGTCGGCGTACAAGCTCATGCACATAGGCGGGTACGGGCTCACGTACACACTCGATCGGGTTGATCTTGGGCGTGTCGTACGCGGATCGTGAGTACAGGGACTGCGGGCGGGACAGCCATCGCGCGAGGTGAGAGGAGGCGAAGGGTGTCCCGTCTCGATGATCCTGCACTCGGAGCGTTGGATGGATCTGCGCCGTTTTCGTGCTCTGCATGAGGCAGGGCTGAGCATTTCCGCCATTGCTCGGGAGACCGGGCTGAATTGGCGGACCGTGAAGAAGTACATCGAGGCTCCGCCGCCGGTGGTGCCGCCGAAGGGTCCGTCGCGCAAGGGCTGTCACGGTCAGGTGATCGAGCCGTTCAAGCCGGTGATCGATGCCTGGTTGCGGGCCGACATCACGCTGAAGGGGACGGTGGTCCACGAACGGCTCGTCGACCAGTACGGGTTCACCGGCAACTACCAGCGGGTGAAGCTGTATTTGCAGCAGGCCCGGCCACAGGTGATGGAGGAGCTCGGGATCGGTCCCGACGAACTCACCGGTCTGCACCGCCGGTTCGAGGTGATCCCGGGGGCTCAGGCCCAGGTCGACTGGGGAGACGAGGGAGACGTCCTCGCTGCGGTGGGGATCAAGAAGGTGTACTCCTTCCACATGGTCCTGTCCTACTCGCGGGATCCGTTCTGCTGCTTCACCACATCGATGGATCTGGCGACGTTCTGGGACTGCCACCGGCGGGGGTTCGCGCACTTTGGCGGGGTCCCGAAGACGATCGTCTACGACCGGACCAAGACCGTCGTGCGCCGCCATGTCGCTCCGGGCGAAGCGGTCCCGCTGCACCCGGAGGCGGTTGCGTTCGCCGGGCACTACAACTTCGACATCGATGTTCTGGCTGCCTACCGGCCCCAGGGCAAAGGGCGGGTCGAGCGGCAGGTCACCATCGTCCGCGATCATGTGCTGGCCGGGCGGTCCTTCGGCTCGGTCATCGAGCTGGACGCGGCCTTCGTGAACTGGGTGCCGTTGCGGCGGGCGCGGGTTCACCGCACGCATCTGGAGGTCATCGGCCTGCGGGCCGAGCGGGATCACGCCGCCCTGCGGCCGCTGCCGAAGCGGCCCTATCTCGTCGCCGACCGCCACCTGCGGCACGTCGGCAAGGACTGCTTGGTGGCCTTCGAGGCCAGCCTGTATTCGGTGCCGGCCCGAAGAGTCCGCCCGCGGCAGTTGATCGAGGTGAGGGTCGGGGGCGACACCGTGTCCCTGCATCTGCTGGCGCCGGACCTGAGCGGGTCCACACTGCTGGCCGTCCATCCGCGAGCGCATGCCCGCGGGACCTGGGTCGTGGACAAGTCGCACTGGGACGGCCTGCCTGATGGCACGGGCCGTCACACCACCACGCAGGTTCCCGACTTCGCCGTCCGGCCGCGGCAGGCCGCCCCCTCCGACAGCCCGCTGCAGAACCTGCTCAACCGGTCTGCCGCCGCCCAAGTCCCGGTGGGAAAGCGGCCGTTGTCCTTCTACGACGACATCGCCGGCACCCGCCCCAAGCCCCGTCCTCACATCGCCCCGGACTCGAAGGACACCGCGTGAGTGAACTGGTCACCGCCCGACTGCGGTCCACCGCCACCAAGCTCGGCCTGCCCCACACCGCCACCAGCCTGGAGCATCTGATCCAGCGGGCGGACGCCAGCAAGATGGGCTACCTCGACTTCCTCGACCTTGCCCTGTCCGAAGAGCTCGCCATCCGTGACGACCGCAGATTTCACACCGGACTGCGGCTCTCCCGCCTGCCGCACCACAAGACTTTGGACGAGTACGACTTCTCCTTCCAGCCCGATCTCGATCCCCGGAAGGTCCGGGACCTGGCCGCCTTGTCGTTCGTCGAGACGAAGACCAACGTCGCCCTGCTGGGACCGCCCGGCGTCGGCAAGACCCACATCGCCGTCGGCCTGGCCGTCGCGGCCTGCCGGGCCGGCTTCACCGTCTACTTCACCAGCCTCGACGACATGGTCCGCCAGCTTAAGGAGGCCGACTCCATCGGCCGCCTGCCCGCCAAGATGCGGCTCTATCAGCGACCCGACGTCCTCGTGGTGGATGAAGTCGGCTACCTTCCGCTCGACCGCGAGGAGGCCAACCTTGTCTTCCAGCTGATCTCGAGACGCTACGAAAAGGGCTCGGTCATCCTGACCTCGAACAAGACCTTCGGCGAGTGGGGACAGGTCTTCGGCGACGAGGTCCTGGCCACCGCGATCCTCGACCGCCTTCTGCACCACTGCGAAGTCGTCTCGATCAACGGCAACAGCTACCGGCTCCGCAACAAGCTCTTCGCGATCGACGGCGGTGACGCAGCGACCGCCTGAATCTGCGGCTTCACCCCACACGGCCGGGTCGAGGGCTGACGCCCTCGACCCGGCCAAAACTTCGTACACACCTCTGCATTTGAGCCCGTACTTCGCTCTGCAGATGAGCTAGTACGCCGACA
>NZ_JBHYJI010000144.1:0-2346 GCF_042740435.1 Streptomyces sp. NPDC059002
TCTGCTCTATGCGGGTCTGGCCTGCGCCGTTGTCTGCTCCATCCGGCTCCTCGTCAACCGCAGCAAGGCCCGAAACGCACAACCGCCCTACGAGACGGTCTGAGCTGGGAAGACGCTGTTGGGTATCGAGGCGGCGCTGTCGTGCTTCTACCGTGGTGGGGTGGGGGTGGGGCGCCATGGTGTCATTGCCGGAGGAGCTTGAGGCGCGGGAGGCTGCGGCACGGCAGCGGGTGGAGGAACTCCAGGCTGAGGCTGCGGAGTTGGCCCTCCGGCTGGAGAGGGCGCGGGAGGATCTGTCGCGGCTGGAGATCACGCGGGAGACCGTTGTTCAGGTGCTGGCGGAGCTGTCGGCCGCAGAGGCCGAACCGGAGATTGTGGCGGGGGATGTGCCGGAGCCGGACAAGACGTCGGCGCCTCACGGCAGCGGGGTGACGATGGTGCCGCCGTGGCGGGAGGGCCTGGTCGTGGCGGTGCTGCCGGATGTGTACCGGGACATCGTGGAGGTCGTCGCTGATGCTCCGGGCCCGTTGCAGGCCAAGCAGATCGTGCCGCGGATCGGTCTGCCGACGACGACCGGGAAGATTGAGGGCACGAGGGGGAAGCTGAAGCGGCTGGTGGAGCGGGGCTGGCTGGACGAGGACGTGCCGGGACAGTTCACCCTCGCCCGCCGAGACCCGGGCGCTGGCCGGGCCAACTCCCGGTGACCAAGGGGCTCTTCTTCGTAGATTCGAAGGTGCCAACCGAAACGAATCACGCCCGAAGAAGAGCCCTCGATGGAACCGTACGACGCCTTGCCCCAGCCTGATCCGTACTCCGCCTCCCGCAGTGCCTTCGAACGCCTCATCTCGACGCTGGCCGATGGTCCGGCGGCGGACATGCACCACGACGAACTGGAAGAGCATGTCGAGCAGTCGGGCCGCGAGCTGCTGCGACAGCTGATGCAGGACCACCTCGACCTGCGCGCCAGAAGGGAGGAGGAATCGGTGCGCGCGAACACCAAGCAGCTGGCGGTCATCGGCCCGGAAGGACAGCGGCGAACCTGGCGGGAGACGGGGCATCGCCGCTGGCTGACCTGTGTGTTCGGGCCGGTCCGGGTGAACCGGATCGCCTATCGCGGCCGAGGTGTCGCCAACGTGCACCCGGCGGACGAGACGTTGTCGCTGCCCGCGGGCCGGCACTCCCGCGGCCTGGCCCGGCTCGCGGTCCTGGAAGCGGTGCGCGGCTCGTTCGACCAGGCCGCCGCCGCGATCGAGCGACGCTGCGGGAAAGTGCTGGGCAAGCGCCGTCTCAAGGAACTGGTCCTCGCCGCGGCCGTCGATGTCGCCGCCTACTATGCGGTGAAGATCCCCACCCCGTGCACCCGCGAGATGCCGCTGGTCATCCAGGTCGACGGCAAGGGCGTGGTGATGCGTCCCGAAGCCCTGCGCGAAGCCACCCGCCGGGCCGCGGCCAAGACCGCGGCGGCCGGGCGGCGCGGACGCCTGGCTCCAGGAGAGAAACCCAACCGCAAGAGGATGGCGACGGTGGCCTGCGTCTTCGACACGGTTCCTGGCCCACGCCGGCCGCACGACATCGTGCACCCGCCCGGCGGCCGCAGCCAGACGCGGCCGGTGCGGCCGGGCCCGAAAGCGGAGCGGAAATGGTGCACAGCCTCGGTGATCCGTCCGCCCGAGCAGGTGGTCGCCAATGCCTTCGCCCAGGCCGAAGCCCGCGATCCGCGGCATCTGCGCGACTGGATCGTGCTCGTCGACGGCGCCCGCCACCAACTCGACCTGATCCACGCCGAAGCCTCCCGCCGCGGCATCCGCCCGAACATCCTGCTCGACTTCGTGCACGTCGCCGAGTACTGCTGGACGGCCGCGCATGCCTTCCACCCGGCAGGCAGCCGCGAGGCCGAGGTCTGGGCCGCGGACAAACTCACCGCGATCCTTGCCGGAGATGCCGACCGCGCGGCTACCGAGATGGCCGTCCAGGCAGCAGCCGAACACCTTCCCACCGCCCGCCGCGAGGCCGTCACCACCTGCCACCGTTACCTCACCGGCCACCTCGACCAACTCCACTACGACACCGCCCTGAAAAACGGCTGGCCGATCGCCACCGGCGCCGTCGAAGGCGCCTGTCGGCACCTGATCGCCGACCGCCTCGACATCACCGGAGCCCGCTGGGGACTCGACGGCGCCGAAGCTGTCCTCCAACTCCGCGCGCTGATCACAAACGGCGACTTCGAGGACTACTGGACCTTCCACGCTGCCCGCGAACACCAACGCCTCTACCCCGGCCCTGACCAGCAGAACTACAGCCTCACTGCTTGATCCTGGCCGTCACTCCAGAGGATCCGCACCCATT
>NZ_JBHYJI010000145.1:0-2253 GCF_042740435.1 Streptomyces sp. NPDC059002
ACTACGGGCCGACCGAGACCACGATCGGCGTGGCGACGACCCGGCTCACCGCCGAGCGGATCGCCGGCGCTGTGGTGCCGATCGGCTCGCCGATCGCCAACACCCGATTCTATCTTCTCGACGCGTACCTGCAGCCGGTGCCGGTGGGGGTGGTCGCGGACCTGTACGTGTCCGGTGCCGGGCTGGCACGCGGGTACGTGGGGCGCGCGGGCCTGACCGCCGAGCGGTTCGTGGCGAACCCCTTCGAGTCGGGCCAGCGCATGTACCGCACCGGCGACCGGGCCAAGTGGACGGCGGACGGCCAGGTGGTGTTCCTGGGCCGGGCCGACGACCAGGTCAAGATCCGGGGCTTCCGGATCGAGCCGGGCGAGGTCCAGGGTGTGGTCGCCGCGCACCCGCTGGTCAGCCAGGCGGCGGTCGTCGCCCGGGAGCACATCCCCGGCGACCGGCGTCTCGTCGCCTACGCCGTCCCGGCTGACGCCGACGGGGTGGCTGCCGAGCTGCCGCGGGCGATCATCGAGTTCGCGGCCCGGCGGCTGCCCGGCCACATGGTGCCGTCGGCGGTCGTCGTCCTGGACGCGCTGCCGCTGACCGGCAACGGCAAACTGGACCGCAAGGCGCTGCCCGCGCCGGAGTACGCCTCCGGTGCCGGCCGGGGCCCGTCCAACGCTCGCGAAGAGATCCTGTGCGCCGCCTTCGCTGAGGTCCTGGGGCTGGACGGGGTCGGCGTGGACGACGACTTCTTCCGGCTGGGCGGTCACTCCCTCCTGGCGATCCGCCTGGTCGAGATCCTGCGCGGCCGCGGGGTGACGGTGTCGGTGCGGGCGCTGTTCCAGACGCCGACCCCAGCCGGGCTCGCTGTCGCGGCAGGCGCCGTTCAGGTCGAGGTGCCGGAGAACCTGATCCCGCCCGGAGCGACCGAGATCACCCCCGAGATGCTGCCGCTCGTCGACCTCACCGCCGAGGAGCTGGAGCGGGTCGTGGCATCGGTGGCGGGCGGCGCGGCGAACGTCGCCGACGTCTATCCGCTGGCTCCGCTCCAGGAGGGCCTGCTCTTCCACCACCTCCTCGCGGACGGCGGGGACGACGCGTACGTCCTGCCGACGGTGGTCGAGTTCGACTCGCGCGAACGGCTCGATGCCTTCCTCGACGCGCTGCAGAAGGTCCTCGACCGCCACGACATCTTCCGTACGTCCATCGTGTGGGAGGGCCTGCGCGAGCCGGTCCAGGTCGTCTGGCGCCACGCGACCCTGCCCGTTACCGAGGTCGTCCTCGACACGCGGAGCGGCGACCCGCTCGCCGACCTGGTGGCGGCCGGGGGCGCGACGATGGACCTCGGCGCGGCGCCGCTGATCACGGTCCACACGGGCCGGGTCCCGGGGGCGGGCCAGTGGCTGGCGCTGGTGCGGGTGCACCACATGGTGCGCGACCACACAGCCCTCGAAGTGCTGCTCGCGGAGGTGCGGGCGTTCCTGGAGCGGCGCGGCCGGGAACTGCCGGAGCCGCTGCCGTTCCGTACCTTCGTCGCCCAGGCGCGTGGCGGGCTCCACCGCTCGGAGCACGAGCGGTACTTCGCCGAACTGCTCGGCGACGTCGCCGAGCCGACGGCCCCCTTCGGGATCGCGGACGTACGCGGTGACGGCGCGGGGGCGGCACGCCACGTGGTGCCGTTCGAAGACGAGTCGACCGTGCGGCTCCGGGAGGTCTCCCGCCGTCTCGGCGCGAGCCCGGCGACGCTGCTGCACCTGGCGTGGGCGCGGGTGCTCGCGGCGGTCAGCGGTCGCGAGGACGTGGTCTTCGGGACGATCCTGTTCGGCCGCATGAACGCGGGCGAGGGCGCATCCCGCGTGCCAGGCCCCTTCCTGAACACGCTGCCGGTCCGCCTCCGCACGGATCGACTCGGAGTCCGCGCGGCGGTCACCGCGATGCGCGGTCAGCTGGCGGAGCTTCTGGAGCACGAGCACGCGCCGCTCACGGTGGCGCAGCAGGCCAGCGGGATGCCCGGCAGCACTCCACTCTTCACGGCCCTGTTCAACTACCGGCACACCACAGGCGGCGGTGCCCAGGAGCCCCCGCGTGACCGTGCGGACGAGGCGCGCGATGAGCCGCTCGACGGAATCAGGACGGTCTTCTCGCGCGAACGCACCAACTACCCGCTCCTCGTCTCCGTTGACGACAACGGCGACGGCCTCTGGGTCGCCGTGGATGCGGTGGCGCCGATCGACCCGCGCGTGGTGGGCGAGTTCGTGCGCA
>NZ_JBHYJI010000146.1:0-2192 GCF_042740435.1 Streptomyces sp. NPDC059002
GTCTAAGCGTGTAAAAGTAACATTGTGGAGCATTCTAGGAATCCTAGTTGTGTTAAGCGTGATCGGCATTGTTGCTTTCTACCAAACGTTTCCAAGCTAGTCAAATAGTAAAGCAGACCTTTAAGGGTCTGCTTTACTTAATTATGTAATTGTTCATGGCAAAACAAAAATCATGTGAATTTTTTCAAGTGATTTAGGTAAAATAAAAATGAATCCTTGAAAAATCCAGCTAGTACCTTGACTTTTCAAGAATTCGCAACATATAATATGTTTAGATGCAGGTGGTAAAGGAAACCCCTCGTAAAAAAAAGAAATCCTTAATGAAAGATGTAATGGTGGTAGGGAGTGACCCACGTTAAAAAAAGAAATCCCATCGAATGATAAAAAATATGTTGTAAGATATTTCAAAAAGACCTAGTATTTTTACTAGGTCTTTTTTATTTTTTAAATCACTTAAGGGGAAAACAATGGCGAAGATAAAATTGCATCAATTAACACAAGACTTTTATGACGAACATAGCCATTTAACAGAGATAGCAGATAAAAATTCAAATGGCAATCTTGAAGACAAAGGGCGAGGTTATGGTGTTTTAATGATTGAAATAAAAGGATACCAATTCGCTATCCCTTTACGCTCCAAAATGAAACATAAAGAAAACTTTCCTACAAAGATTTACACGCAACACAATAAGAAATACAGAAAAGGATTAGACTATACAAAAGCAATAATAATTACAGATCCTCGTTTTGTCTCACATAGATCATTCAAAATTCCACAAGATGAATTTTTAAAAATTGTAAATTCAGAAAACCGTATAATCCAGTCTTTTGAAAAATATGTGAATCGTTATGTCCAAGCCTATAATACAGGGGATGAAAATATTTTAAGAAAGTACCAATTTTCAACATTGCAAAATTATCACACAGAATTAGAATGTGTTTCGAACTATTCTGAACAACAAACCTCCTAAATAGAAAAGCAGACCTTTAAGATCTGCTCTTTTTTATTTGATTATGTAATTTTTAATTCCCGGATGCCAGTAAGCCATTACCTCAAACGCTCCATTTGCAACCTCATCATCTTCTTCCTCAATCTTGACCAGATCGCCATCCTCCGCATCACCAAGGTTCAACTCTTTATGTATCTCTTTTAAAATGCCGCCGTACCCGATCAATCTACGGGCAGCCAGCGCATCATCCAAGTAAAGCACCGTGTTCAGATTGTCTTCTGTCACCTTATTGCCGCGCACAACATCCGTATCCTTAACCGGATATTTAGAGATTTCGAGAACAGCTTTTTGCTCCATCATCGCTTCCCGCACTTCGTTTTCAATCTGTTCAGCGTCAATCTTGGCTTTACCTTTCACTCGACGAATATCGACAATTGGAGTGTAATCCAATTTCATCGCCTTTTTCCAAAGGCTCGTCCACTCCGCCTGCTTAATATAATTTTTCCCAAAATAATTTTTCCTTACTGGTATCAACACATGAAAATGCGGATGGTATGTATCTTCTTCATGATTTTTGGTAATCTCTAAAGCTCTGAAAAACCCAAGAACCGAGGTCTTTACTTTTTTGTACTGGAACAGTTTCCTAAAGCCTTCCATCATCTCAGAAATTTGTGGCTTCAGCCGTTCTCCCTTTACATTCCGAACCGTCAGCGTGAGAAAAATCCATCCGCAGCCATACTGCCGATTGGCTTCCTCTACGATCAACTTATTGTGATAAGCAATTTTTAACGACCTGCGCCACGCACACATCGGGCATAACCTCACTTTACAAAAATGGGCTTGATACAGTTTTAACTTGCCCGTCTCCGGGTCTCTCTTAAACGAAAGATACTCTGCACAACCAATTAGCTTTTCAGCCTTTTTGCCATAGTAAGGTGCCCCAATCTTACTCTCTAACGCTTCGTAATGCTCCGCCATGAGGTTCGTACGTCTCTTTTTCCCCTTCCAATCCCGCTTTTTACCTGTTGCGGTTTTGTCTTCGAGGATGCTATAATCGTTTTCAGATGAATAAATCAACAAAAAAACTCCTTCTGAGCTAGTTCTCTAGCATTCTATTATTTTGATTCGACACCTTAATAATAGCAGAAGGAGTTTTTACCTGTCAAAAAGCCGTTTAACCCTTGACACACAAGGCGTTGACCTGATTTTGAAAAATGATGTTGTTTCTATATAGTATCAAGA
>NZ_JBHYJI010000147.1:0-2009 GCF_042740435.1 Streptomyces sp. NPDC059002
ACGCCCTGCCCCTGACCGCCAACGGCAAACTCGACCGCAAGGCCCTCCCCGCCCCGGACTACGCCGAAGGCGCGGGTTCCGGCCGAGGCCCCGCGACCTATGAGGAAGAGGTCCTGAGCGAGGCGTTCGCCCACGTTCTCGGCCTGCCCGAGGTGGGTGTCGACGACGACTTCTTCGCACTCGGCGGCCACTCGCTGCTCGCGGTGCGACTGGTCAACCGCATCAGGACGGCCCTTGGCGTCGAGGTGGAGATCGCGGCGCTGTTCGACGCACCGACGGTGGCGGGACTCGCCCAGCAGCTCGGAAGCGTGAAGTCAACCAGGCCGGCGTTGCAGCCGATGCGTAACCAGGAGGAGTCCTGATGATTCCGTTGTCATTCGCGCAGCGGCGGCTGTGGTTCATCAGCCAGTTGGAAGGCCCGAGTTCGACCTACAACGTTCCGGTCGTGCTGCGCCTGCCGGGCGGCGTGGAGCGCGACGCGCTCGGCGCGGCCCTGAGGGACGTGATCGGGCGGCACGAGGTCCTACGCACGGTCTACGAGGTCGCCAACGGTGAGCCGTACCAGCGGATCCTCGGGCTCGACGAACTGGACTGGGAGCTGACGGTCGCCGAGGTCACCCCGGCAGAGCTGGACGGCGCGATCGACGAGGCCGGGCGGTACGCGTTCGACCTGGCCGCCGAGCTGCCCATCAGAGCATGGCTGTTCGAGGCGGGAGCCGGGGCCGAGACTGGGGCCGGGGCCGGGGCCGGGGCCGGGTCCAGGTCCAGGTCCGGGGCCGGGGCTGACGAGCGGGTCCTCGTCGTCGTCATGCACCACATCGCGAGCGACGGCTGGTCGGAGGGCCCGCTGGCTCGGGACCTCACGACCGCCTATGAGGCGCGCGTGCGGGGCCGGGCCCCCGAGTGGGAGCCGCTGCCCGTCCAGTACGCCGACTACGCGCTGTGGCAGCGCAAGCTGCTCGGCGACGAGACGGACCCGGACAGCGTGATGTCCCGCCAGATCGGATACTGGCGCGAGGCGTTGGCGGACGTACCGGAGGAGCTGGAGCTCCCCACCGACCGCCCCCGTCCGCCGGTGGCCTCCCACCGCGGACACATCGTCCCGCTGAGCGTCCCCGCCGAGGTGCACGCGCGCCTCGCGACGGTGGCGCGGGCCGAGGGCGTGACGACGTTCATGGTCCTCCAGGCCGCTCTGGCCACCCTCCTGTCCCGGCTCGGCGCGGGCACCGACATCCCCGTCGGGACGGCCGTGGCGGGGCGTACGGACGAGGCGCTGGAGGACCTGGTCGGCTTCTTCGTCAACACGCTAGTGATCCGCACGGACCTGTCGGGTGATCCCACCTTTCGGGAGGTGCTCGCACAGGTGCGGAAGACCGGGCTGTCGGCCTTCAAGCACCAGGACGTGCCGTTCGAGAAGCTCGTGGAGGAGCTGGCCCCGGCCCGCTCCCTGGCCCGGCACCCGCTCTTCCAGGTCATGCTGACCGTCCAGAACAACCAGCGGACCGTCCTTGCCTCGGGCCAAACGCCATCCGAAGCACCATCCGAGACACCCTCCGAAACGCCCTCCGACACCCAGTCCCGAACCAGGCCAGGGGCCGGGGCCGGGTCCGGGTCCGAGGGCCGGGAAGCGGGCACGCGGGCGGCCAAGTTCGATCTCGACGTCTCGGTCCGCGAGGTCTTCGACGCGCAGGGCGCTCCGGCGGGCCTGCGCGGCTCGGTGACGGCGGCGGCCGACCTGTTCGACGTGGCGTCGGTCGAGTGCATCGCCGCACGGCTGACCCAGGTCCTCGACCAGGCGACGGCGGATCCCGGCCGCGCGCTGAGCTCGATCCGCATCGTCGACGAGGCCGAACGCCGCCGCGTGCTGACCGACTGGAACGACACGGCGGCCGACCTCGACGTCGATCTCGTGCACGCGCTGTTCGAGTGGCAGGCGACCCGCACGCCCGACGCGGTGGCGATCGTCTCCGAGGGTTCCCGGGTGTCGTACGCCGAGCTGGAGGCGCGGG
>NZ_JBHYJI010000148.1:0-2001 GCF_042740435.1 Streptomyces sp. NPDC059002
CGGGGGCGGGGAGCGCGGCGCGGTCGAGCTTCCCGCTCGGTGTCGTGGGGAGTTCGGCCAGCGGCACGAGCGCCGACGGGACCATGTACTCCGGCAGTTGCTCCTGGAGCAGTTCCGTCAGCGCCGCCACGTCGAGGCTCTCCGGGTCCGCCTTGCCGCCGGGCACCACGTACGCGACAAGGCGCTGGTCACCGTCGCGGTCCTCGCGCACCACGGCCACCGCGCTGCCGACCTCCGGGTGCGCGGTCAGCGCCGACTCGATCTCACCCAGCTCGATGCGCAGGCCGCGGATCTTGACCTGGAAGTCACTCCGGTCGATGTACTCGAGCCGCCCTTCCTCGTTCCACCGCACCACGTCGCCGGTGCGGTACATCCGGGTGCCCGGCGCACCGTAGAGACCGGCGACGAACCGTTGCGCGGTCAGCGCGGACTGCCCGAGATAGCCCCTGGCCAGCGCGGCACCGGCCAGGTACAGCTCACCGGCGCAGCCCGGTGCGACCGGGCGCAGCGCCTCGTCGAGCACGTACACCTGGGTGTTCCAGATCGGCAGACCGATCGGCACCCGGTCCGCGCCCGGCACGTGCTGCCACGCCGTGACCTCCACCGACGCCTCGGTGGGCCCGTAGAGGTTGTACGCGACGCAGTCGGGCAGCAGCTCGGCGAACCTGTTGGCCAGCGCGGCCGGGAACGGCTCGGCACCGACCTCGACCCAGCGCAGGCTGCTGCACTGCTTCGCCGTGGGCTCGTCCACGAACGCCGCCAGCAGGGAGGACACGAAGACCGCGCCGGTCACCCGCTCCCGCTGGATCAGCTCGGCCAGATACGCCGGGTCCCTGCGCCCGTCCGGACGCGCGATCACCACGGCTGCCCCGGTCTGCAAGGGCGCGAACATCTCCGGCATCGACGCGTCGAAGCTGGGCGCCGTGCTGAACAGCACCCGGTCGTCGGCCGTGACACCGAAGTGCGACAGGCCCCACTTGAGCCGGTTCATGATCGACCGGTGCGAGATCTGCACGCCCTTGGGGCCACCGGTGGAGCCGGAGGTGAAGATGACGTACGCGATGTTGTCCGGCGCAAGACCACGTTGCGGGTTGGTCTCCGGGAACCCGGACACGTCCGGCAGCTCTTCCTCAAGGACCAGCAGCGGCTTGGCGCTGTCGAGCATGTGCCGCACCCGGTCCCCGGGCAGCTCGGGGTCCACGGGCACATAGACCGCGCCCGCCTTGACCACCGCGCAGGCCGCCACCATCAGCTCGACCGAGCGGGGAATGCGCACGGCGACAGGCTGTTCGGGACCCGCGCCCTGTTCGATGAGCCAGTGGGCGAGCCGGTTGGCGCGCCGGTTGAACTCCTCGTACGTCAGTGTCTCGCGCTCACCGATCACGGCGACGCGGTCCGGGGTGCGGTCGGCCTGGGCCTCGAAGGCGCCCGGCAGGGTGTCCGCGGCCACGGTGTGCGCCGTCTCGTTGACGCCCCGCAGCAGCTGCTCCCGTTCCTCGTCCGAGAGCACCTCGATCGCGCCGACCGGCACCGTCGGGTCGGCGAGCACCTGGTCGAGGACCCGGACGAGCCGGGCTGCGACGGCCTCGGCCGCCTCGAAGTCGTAGAGGTTCTTCTGGTAGTCGAGGGAGAGCCGCAGATAGGGGTCGACGGCGGCGAGGGCCAGCGCGTAGTGCGCGCCCGCGATCGGCCGGATGCCGTCGATCGTGAGCCCCGCCGACGCGTTCGCGTCGACGATGCCCTCGCGGTCCATCGGGTAGTTCTCGAACCCGATGAACGTGTCGAACAGGGCGGGCAGACCGGAGTCCCGCTGGATGTCGGCGAGCCCGTAGTAGTGGTGGTCGAGCAGCGCCATCTGCCGGTCCTGCAAGCCGGTCACCACGTCGGCCACGCTCTGCTGCGGCCGGCAGAACACCCTGATCGGCAGGGTGTTGATGAACAGGCCCACCATCTCGTCCGAACCGACCAGGTCGGCCGGGCGGCCGTTGACGGCGGCGCCGA
>NZ_JBHYJI010000150.1:0-1912 GCF_042740435.1 Streptomyces sp. NPDC059002
TTTCCTTATGCTCTTTTTCTCTGAAGCTAAACCTGTTTTATATGTCGTAGTCTTTTTATTGGGAGTGACCCCTTGCTGTACAATTTCCGGAGGTGCCGATAAGGGACGAATTTTCCCTTGTCGGTTGCCTTTGGGGATTGTAAGGGGTGGAGGCTCGGAATCAAAAGGAAACGAAATATCATTCCGAGTGTGCTTCTTTTTTCTGTTCTTGAATTCTATTATTTCCAATGTTAGAATTATGTTAACAACTTGTTAGGAGTGTGTTTGGATGGAAGAGAAAAAACAAATTGGACCTCGAATTACTGTTGAAACATTTAAAAAGCTAGAGTTATTAGCCGAACATTTTACAAAACACAATGAATTTGGAAGAGTTTCAAAAGATGCTGTAATTGAGTTTGCTATTAAGGAATTGTATAGGGACTATTTGGGAAAAGGACGCTAATTTTTGTTGAAAAACTGACTTCGGATTTGGGGTTCTTTATTATTAACTTGATTTTAATTAAACATTACAGGAAAAATTGAGGGGAAATGGATGGATAAACGCAATGGTGACGCGGTTTTCATAGCTCCAAATGATGTTGTAAAAGTGACCACTATGAATCACGTCATTGAAGTTCAGCATATGGAGAAGATGAACCGGAAAAATAATATCAAAAAATTGGACAAGGATAGGTTTGTAGACCTCTCTACTGGGGAGATCCGGGAGTTCGAGCATTCGGAAAATCGGCAGGAAAATTATAATTCTTTGAGACAAACCTTTAAGAAGCTGCGTTATTTGATAAATAACAATTTTATAGGACGGCCAAATGAATTACATATAACTTTGACATACAAGAAAAATATGACGGACACGAAAAAACTTTATAGTGATTTTCAAAATTTTATCGACAGGTTGCGTTATAAATACAAGAAAGAAAGTTCGATAGATTATTTATCGGTGGTAGAGCCACAAGGACGTGGAGCCTGGCATTGTCATGTTTTAATGCGCTTTAATGATTTGGATAAGATTTATATTAAAAATGCTGAATTAAGGAGTCTATGGGGTTTAGGATTTGTAACAATCAAGTCATTAAAGGATATAGACAACATAGGAGCCTATTTGAGCGCTTATTTGACTGATATAGACCTAGAAGATGTCCAAGACAGGGAAACAGCCTTAAAAGTGGCTTCAGAGGGCTGTGAGGTGCAAACAAAGATCGTAGAAGGTCGGGAAAAGAAATTTTTAAAAGGCGGACGGCTGCACATGTATCCTTCCGGAATGAATATGTATCGAAAATCAAAAGGGATTGTTAAGCCGGAACGGGAAGAAATGAAGTTCGGAGACATAAAAAAAGTAGTGGGTTCGGCAAAACCACACTACGAGAAAAGTTATCATGTCGAAAATGACAATTTTGAAAACACAATTTCGTTTCTCCAGTATAACACAAAACGTGATTTTTGAAGCAAAACGGTTCCTCTTTATGGAGCCGTTTTTTTTATTTCCCGAAGGGTTATTTGTCAGAATGACAAACCGATTTCGAGCCGGCGAGAACCCATTGTCACACCACGATTTAGGGGGTGTGTATAAATGGGCACTCTCTGTGAAATTTGAAGCTTTGAAATTCCGAATGGCGCACTTATACACTCTGTCGAGTGAGTGCTAAAATGCTGAAGCATTTCCGTCAAGCGTGTGGAGGAATCTTGTAGAGAGATATAGCATAGATACCCGTATCTCTAGAGATATTTTGGTATATCCCTGCTATATCTATGGGGTATCTATGCTATATCTTTGGCTTCAAAAACGGCACCTGTTCTAAGAGCATAGAAACTCAACAGGCACAGCCTGTTTGACACCCTTTTTTTTAGGGTGGCACCGAGTTTCCTTATGCTCTTTTTCTCTGAAGCTAAACCTGTTTTATATGTCGTAGTCTTT
>NZ_JBHYJI010000151.1:0-1909 GCF_042740435.1 Streptomyces sp. NPDC059002
CCGAAGAACTCGGGCCGCCAGAGCACGATGTCGGCGAGCTTGCCGATCTCGATGGAGCCGACTTCGTGGGCCAGGCCGTGGGCGAGGGCGGGGTTGATGGTCAGCTTGGCGATGTAGCGCAGGACACGCGCGTTGTCGTCGCGCTCCCCGTCGCCCTCCAGCGGCCCCAGCTCGGCCTTCATCTTCCCGGCCATCGCGAACGTACGGCGCACCGTCTCGCCCGCCCGCCCCATGCCCTGCGCGTCCGACGAGGTGATGCCGATCGCCCCCAGGTCGTGCAGCACGTCCTCGGCGCCCATCGTCCCGGCGCGGATCCGGTCCCGGGCCATCGCCGCATCACCCGGCAGGTCGGTCTTCAGGTCATGGACCGAGACGATCATCCCGTAGTGCTCGGCGACCGCGTCCCGCCCAAAGGGCAGAGTCGGGTTGGTGGAGGAGCCGATCACGTTCGGCACGCCCGCCATCTTCAGCACGTTCGGCACGTGACCGCCGCCGCAGCCCTCGATGTGGAAGGCGTGAATCGTCCGCCCCTCCAACACCTTGAGGGTGTCCTCGACCGACAGGCACTCATTCAACCCGTCACTGTGCAGGGCCACTTGGACGTCGTGCTCCTCGGCGACCCGCAACGCCGTGTCCAGCGCCCGGGTGTGCGCACCCATGTCCTCGTGCACCTTGAAGCCGGACGCGCCGCCCTCGGCGAGCGCCTCGATCAGCGGGGCGTCGCGCGAGGACGAACCCCGGCCCAGGAAACCGATGTTGACCGGCCAGGCGTCGAAGGCGTTGAACGCGTGACGCAGCGCCCAGGGCGAGTTGACGCCGACACCCCACACCGGCCCGAACTCCTGGCCGATGATCGTGGTCACGCCGGACGCGAGGGACGCCTCCATGATCCGGGGCGAGAGCAGGTGGACGTGTGTGTCCACGGACCCGGCGGTGGCGATGAGCCCCTCCCCCGACACGATGGACGTGCCGGTGCCGACGACCACGTCGACGCCGTCCAGGGTGTCGGGATTCCCCGCCCGCCCGATCGCATGGATGCGGCCCTCCCGGATCCCGATGGACACCTTGCGGATGCCCTGCACCGCATCGATCACGACCACATTGCTGATCACCACGTCACACGTCTCACGGACCGCGGCGGCCTTCAGATGCAGCCCGTCACGAGCCGTCTTGCCGAACCCGGCAAGGAACTCCTCGCCGTGCCGCTGGGAATCGGACTCGACCCGCACCGTCAGCCCGGAGTCACCCAGCCGGACACGGTCACCGGCGCGCGGACCATGCGTGGCCGCGTACTCATAGGGATTCACCGCTGCTCCTCCGCTCCCAGATAGCCGCAGGCGGCGGCCCGACGCAGGGCCTCCTCCCGCGCCCCCGGCGCATCCAGCGGACCGTCCACCAGGCCCGCGAAACCGATCGCGACCCGCTCACCACCGATCGGCAGCAGCCCGACCTCCACCCGCTCCCCCGGCCCGAACCGCACAGAAGACCCCGCAGGCACCGCAAGCCGCATGCCATACGCGGCCGCCCGGTCAAAATCCAGCCGCGGATTGGCCTCGAAGAAATGGAAGTGCGAGGTCACCGACACCGGCACCGACGCGGTGTTGCACACCGTCAGCGTCCGGACGGGCGCGGGCTCCGCATGCGCGGGCCCGGGCAGCAACGCCCCCGGCGCCGCATCCCCAAGCCCCGCCCCGATCGGCCCGGACACCACCGCAAGCCGCGACCCGTCATCAAAGACGGCCTCCACATGCACCTCGGTCACCACATCCGCAACACCCGGCAGCACATCCTCAGGACCCAGAACCGAGCGGGCACGCTCAATGGCCTCAGCCAGCCGAGCACCATCCCGCGCCGCCTCACACACCGCATCCGCGATCAACGCCGTCGCCTCGGGCACATTGAGCCGGAG
>NZ_JBHYJI010000152.1:0-1746 GCF_042740435.1 Streptomyces sp. NPDC059002
AGACATCCCACGTTGCTAAGAGTCAAGCGGCGGACGGGAGGAGTTCTGCCGAGGGTCGGTTAGGGAAGGCTGTCTCTTCGTCGTAGGGCACCCCGCGTTGGAGGCAGAAGAACAGCATTCCCAGGAATCGGTTGTAGAGGTGGCGTTGAGCAGCCGTGTGCCGGTCTCCAGCGGCTCTGCGGCGGTCGTAGTGGGACTTGGCGCCCGCCGACCACCTCAATGCCGAGAAGGCCCACACGTAACCGACAGCGGCAAGTCGCTGGTTCTTGACCTTGCGGCTCATCACGATGCAACTCTTGCCGCTCGCGCGCGTCACCGGAGCACTCCCGGCGTAGGCCTTCAGCGCTCCAGCGCTGGCGAAACGCCCTCGGTCGTCTCCGATCTCAGCCAAGACCCGAGCCCCGGTTAACGCTCCGAGGCCCGGAAAGCTGGTGATGACCGGTGCATCAGGATGCTGCTGGAAGGCCTCGGTCGTTGCGGCTTCGAGACGCTCCACGTTGACGCAGACGACATCCAGCTGCCTGAGGAGGGCCAGGGTCTGCTGGCCCAGGGCGACTTCGACCTGGGGTAGTTGGTGCAGGTACTCCCGCCGGAAGACTTCATGCAGGCGCTCGGCCTCGGCTTCGGCCCCGCGCTTCCTGCCGGCTCGCCTCAGCAGTGATTGGAGGCGACGAAGGGTGAGCTTGGCAGCCAGGGTAGGAGTCGGCGCGCTCGCCAGAATGGTCCGGGCCTCCGGCGAGCACAGGCCATCGCGTTTGTCGGCGAAGGCAGCCAAGATCGATGGGTAGAACTCACGCAGCTGGGAGCGGAGCTTGTTGTGGGCCTGGACCCGGTCCCAGACCGCGTCCTGCTGGGCCCGGGCCAGTACCGTGATGGCCTGGGCCAGTTCGGAGTCCGCGGGCAGGGGCCGGTGCGCAGACCTGTCGACCCGCAGGATGTTCGCCAGGGCGGCTGCGTCGATGGCATCAGACTTCTTCCGGGCGACCGAGTGCCGGTCGCGGTAGCGGGCCACAGCCAGAGGGTTGATCGCGTAAACCGGGCGGCCCGTCGCTCGTAGACAGGAGACCAGCAGCCCGCGGGAGGTCTCGATAGCGACCGGGATGGGCGCGTCTGCGCAGTCGCCGTACTCGATCAGCAACGCCGTGAGCTGGGCGAATCCGGCAGCATCATCGCTGATCCGCTGCTTGGCGACTTGCTTGCCGTCGCTGTCGACCAGAGCGACATCGTGGTGATCTTCGGCCCAGTCCACTCCGCAGAACGCCAGTAACGGCACCCCGGCAGTCTCCATCTCAAGCTCCCTCGACTAGGTTGTTTCTGCAGGCCAGAGCCTGTGCAGGGTGGCGCGTGCTCCCTAATGGAAGTGCTCGAGGCACGACATCCCACCAGCCGTTCGCAACCCCAGCGAGCCCGTGGTCCTCGGTCTTCTGTAGCGCTGTTCGCGCTTGCGGTGTGTGGAGAGGTGTCCCACGAGGCCGGCTCAGGCCACGTCTAGCGAAGCGAAGGAGGAGGGAGAGGCGGGTGCGTTGGCCAGAGACCATCCCGATTCCTCGAATTGAGAGCGGTCCTGTCCGCTCTCGTGCTCTGTGTTGAGCACAGGGTCGGGTCCGTCTCCAGCGAGAGATGCGATCTCGGCAGTAGTAAAGACCTCAACCCTGTGCTTCCAGGGCGGCACGACGCCCGCTCTACCGATCAGGGCTCAGGACCGCTGGTTCTGTGTAGGGCTTGATTCGTGCCGCCCCTTCACTG
>NZ_JBHYJI010000153.1:0-1737 GCF_042740435.1 Streptomyces sp. NPDC059002
GGCCCTTAGCCGTGCCTGACCGTCTAAAACCTTCCTGTGTGCCCGTTTCGCGCCAATTTCCTCATTCATTTTTTCGAATGTGGCAAGCTCTCTTTTGTTGTTCCTTATATTGCGTTCTAACGCCCTCTGTTTTTGGCTTTCTTTGTATGCTTTTTCGTTCCGCTCTGCATTAACAGGATGATAACGTTGTTCTGAAATGCCTGGAATGTAGGGATACTGAACATGGCCGCAGTTAATACCAAACAATCCGTCCGGTTCGCCCTTACTTGTGCTGGATAGCGCCGGATATTTCGGATCATTGCCGCTCCTGCTGAATATCCTGCCTTGATACGGGGCGCATTTGGGCCGTGCCCCTACGTGTGAGCTGATTTCTACCAAGTCCACGCCGTAACTATCAAACCTTGAGTCCTGCATTTCGTTAGCAACGTTGTTACCCATTGTTCGAATGACCGTATAAGCGTAACCTTCCGCATACCTTCGTTTGCCGTCTGCTGTTATTAATGCCGGTATTCCCTTTTGCGCCCAATCTTGCACGGTGCTTCTCAGGGCTTGTTGTGGCGTTTTTAGTCCACTGATAACCCCTGCGACTGTCTGAGTCAGTATGTCACGATACACTACCTGGCTTTGAGTCAGCATTGTCGAATTGACAAGGTTATAAATATCGGTTGCCTGCCTTGCGAATGCGTCTAGTATCTGCCATATGGCCGGATCTTGTTTGACTGGCAGTGCTGCCATAAGGGGAATACCTTGAGCTATCGCCTTTTGAAGTACCGCCTCATTCGCTTCTATGCCTTCCATGCCAATGTTCTGAAGGATTTCACGGATCTTCTTTTGTGTAAGCTTACTTTTCTTTGATATGGCCCGTATATTCTCCCGTGTGAGTCCGCCGATCTGTTCTAGCTTCAGCGCATACCATTGATTAACGTCCGCTTCCAAGGCTTTTGTATCCTACGCCAGCAGCGCGCCAATGTTCTCTAATATCTCCGTCTGAATGGACGAATATATCTGAACGATAGGCCAGGACAATTGTTCCGCTTTCTCAGGTGTTACGCGTGCCATCAGACACCGCCGCCGCCAATTTCACTAACATCTGGCAGCTCGGTTGCCGCTTCTTCCTTCGCTTCTTTGATAAGCTCCCGCGCTTTCTCTTCAGGCACTTTGAGAATGTGCATAAGGCCCATATAACGAGGCATCAGCCCGCTGTTAACTAACTTCAGATAGAAGTTGGCGTTGGCATCCCGATCCTCTGCAATAGAGTCGTCAAAGTCAACGGTCACATCATAGTCAGGAGGGACAGTAAACACCTTGTAAAGCTTTGCGATCTCGCAAATAGTGGTAATCAGATTTATAATTCCCTCTTCGATCACAGTCTCATGGCTGTTCTTCGTTTGGAATGTCTTGCTGTTCTCACTGACTACCTCAGTAGCCGTTTTTACGCCCTGACCATCAAAAGAGAACACGCCAGGACTAAACCCTATTTGCATTGCGAAAAGATCCAATAGGGATTGAATAGCCTTAACGTGTTCTTCTACTCTCAGCTCAATAGAGTTGTCAACAATCTGTTGCCTGTCTACATCTTCAAAGTTGAAAGCCTCGTATACTTCGTCACTAGCGTCAAAATAACGGTGAAATTCCTCGGTTTCTGCGTTAACAACTGTCCTGATAGCTGAGTGTGGAACAATGATACGCTTTTTACCCAACCTGAATTCACGGTGATAGCTGTCAAAGGCTGTATCC
>NZ_JBHYJI010000154.1:0-1715 GCF_042740435.1 Streptomyces sp. NPDC059002
CCCGCGCCTCCAGCTCGGCGTACGACACCCGGGAACCCTCGGAGACGATCGCCACAGCCCCAGGCGCGCCAGCCACCCATGCCTCGAACGACTCGTGCACCAGCCCGGCCGGAGTCCCACACGCCATGTCGTTCCACTCCACCAGCAGCCGGCGGCGCTCGCCCTCGGCCAGGACGTCCAGCGCGCTCAGGCGCCGGCCCGGGTCCTCCGACAGCAGCTCCAGGAGCCCGGCCCACGCGTCGGCGATCCGCTCGGCCCACCCGGGGTCGAACAGGTCGGCGGCGACGGTGACCGATCCGCCCAGCCCCGCCGGGGCGCCAGCCGCGTCGAAGGTCTCGGCAACCATGACGTCGAGGTCGAACTTCACGGCCGCGCGCCCCGACGCGTGCTCGGCGTCCTCAGCCGACACCGCGCCCGCCCGCAGTCCGGGCAGGTCGAGCACCGCGTCGATCGTGTTCTGCAGGGTGAGGACGGTCTGGAACAGCGGGTGCCGGGCCATGGATCGGGTCGGGGCCAGTTCCTCCACCAGCTTCTCGAACGGCACGTCCTGGTGGGCCATCGCCGCCAGGCTCTTCTCCCGTACCCGGCCAAGGACCTCGCGGAAGGTCGGATCGCCCGACAGGTCCGCGCGGACCACCAGCGTGTTGATGAAGAAGCCGACGAGGTCGTCCAGCGCCTCGTCCGTACGGCCCGCGTTCGCCGAGCCGATCGGGATGTCCGTCCCCGCGCCCAGCTTCGACAGCAGCGTGGCCAGGGCTGCTTGCAGCACCATGAACGTGGTCACGCCCTCGGCCCGCGCCATCTCGACGAGCCGCGCGTGCACCTTGGCGGGGACTTTCAGTGGAACGCTGTGCCCGAGGTGGGACGCCACCATCGGACGCGGCCGGTCGAACGGCAGCTCCAGCTCGACCGGGGAGTCCGCCAACTCCTCGCTCCAGTAGGCAATTTGGCGCGCGATGACACTGTCCGGGTCTGCCTCGTCGCCCAGCAACTCCCGCTGCCACAGCGTGTAGTCCGCGTACTGGACCGGCAGCGGCGCCCACTCGGGCGCCCGGCCCGCGCGGCGCGCCGCGTAGGCGACCGAGACGTCCCGGGCGAGCGGGCCCATGGACCAGCCGTCACCGGCGATGTGGTGGACCACGACCACGAGCACCTGCTCATCGGGGCCCGCGTCGAACAGCCAGGTGCGGATCGGCGGCTCGGCCGAGAGGTCGAACGCGTGCCTCTCCGCCTCCCCGATCGCGGACGCGAGGTCTGCCGGGGCCACCTCGGCCACCGACAGTTCCCAGGCCAGGTCCTCCAGGTCCATGATCCGCTGGTACGGCTCGCCGTCCGCGATCTCGAAGACCGTACGGAGCACCTCGTGCCGCCCGATCACGTCCCACAGCGCCGCTTCCAGGGCCTCCCGGTCCACCCCGCCCGACAGCCGCAGGGACACCGGCACGTTGTAGGTGGCGCTCGGGCCCTCCAACTGCCCGATGAACCACAGGCGCCGCTGGGCGAAGGACAGCGGGATCCGCTCCGGGCGCTCTCCGGCCGCCAGCGTGGGACGCGCGGTTCCGGCACCGGCGAGCCTGCCCGCGAGGGCGGCGGCCGTCGGCGTCTCGAACAGGGTCCGCAGCGGCACCTCGACGCCGAGGACCGTGCGGATCCGGCTGATCAGGCGGACGGCGAGGAGGGAGTGCCCGCCGAGGGCGAAGAAGTTGTCATCGACG
>NZ_JBHYJI010000155.1:0-1652 GCF_042740435.1 Streptomyces sp. NPDC059002
CAGACCCAAGGTCGACCTCAGTGGCATTCCACTCCTCCAGCACCCGACGCCGCTCACCCTCACCCAGCACCTCAAGGGCGCTCAGGGGCACGTCCGCGCCGCCGTCCAACGCCGTCTCCAGCGCGGACACCAGGTTCTCCGTGGCCGTGCGCACGAGGGCGCTCACCGCCTCCGGGTCGACCGGGGCGATCGCATCCACCGCGAGCGCCATGGTCTCCCCGTCGTCGTTGACCGCCACAGACAGCGGGTAGTTGGTGCGGTCGTGCGTCCAGACCGTGCGGATGCCCGCGATGTCGGCGTTGCGGCTCTTGCCGGCCGCGCTCTGCCCGGCGTTGTGCCGGTAGTTGAAGAACGAGGTGAAGACCGGGCTGTCGCCCGCGACGCCGCTGGCCCGCTGGGCCACGGCGAGCGGCGCGTGCTCGTGCTCCAGGAGCTGGGCCAGCTGGCTGCGCATGGCGTCGATCGACTCCAGCGCGCCGAGTTCGTCGGTGCGTACGCGTACTGGCAGTGTGTTCATGAAGGGCCCCGGAACCCGGTCCGAGCCCGTCCCCGCGTTCATGCGGCCGAACAGGACCGTGCCGAAGACCACGTCGTCGCGGCCCGACACGGCCGCGAGCACCCGGGCCCACGCCACGTGCAGGACGGGGGCCGGGCTGGCGCTGAGGCGGCGGGCGACCTCCCGTACGCGCGCGGTCAGGTCGGGGGCGAACTCCAGCTCACCCCGCACGACGCCCGTGCCGTCACCGCGTACATCGACCATGCCGTACGGAGCCGTGGGCTCGGTGACGTCGCCGAGCAGGTCAGCGAAGTAGCGCTCGTGCTCGGACTCCTCGACTCCGCCGCGCGCCTGTGCGACGAAGGTGCGGAACGGCAGGGGCTCGGGCAGTTCGCCGCCGCGCCCCGTGAGGAACGCCTGCACCTCTTCGAAGAGGACTTCCTTGGCGGTGTGGTCCTGCACCATGTGGTGCATCCGCAGCAGTGCGAGCCACCGGTCGCTGTCCGGTACGGCGGCGATGTGCAGGCTGATCAGCGGGGCCCGGCCGAGGTCCATCGCCGAGCCGCCGGCCGCGACCAGGTCGGCGGCGGGGTCGGCGCTCCGGGGGCTGAGGGTCACTGCCTCGACGGGCAGGGTGGCGCGGCGCCACACGACCTGGACCGGCTCGCGCAGGCCCTCCCACACGATCGCGGTCCGCAGGATGTCGTGCCGGTCCACGACCTGCTGGAGCGCGTCCAGGAAGGTGTCGAAGCGCTCGCGTGACTCGAACTCGACCACCGTCGGGAGCGCGTACGCGTCGTCTCCACCCTCGTTCAGGAGGTGGTGGAAGAGCAGGCCCTCCTGGAGCGGAGCCAGCGGGTAGACGTCGGCGACGTTGGCCGCGCCACCGTCCACCGAGGCGACGACCACGGCGACCTCGTCTGCCGTGAGGTCGACGAGCGGCAGCATCTCGGGGGTGATCTCGGTCGCGTCGGCCGGGATCAGGTTCTCCGGTACGGAGACCTGGGCCGTGCCCGCCGACAACGCGAGGCCGGCCGCGGTCGGGGTCTCGAACAGCGTCCGTACGGAGACCGACATGCCGCGCTCGCGCAGCCGCTCGACCAGGCGGACGGCGAGGAGGGAGTGCCCGCCGAGGGCGAAGAAGTTGTCATCGACG
>NZ_JBHYJI010000156.1:0-1470 GCF_042740435.1 Streptomyces sp. NPDC059002
CCCCCCCATTACTTTCTACGTAGCCCCGCAACGGGGTTACCGGCCTTCGGAGTTGGCATGACTACCTCCCCTTGTCGAGTGCATGGCCTGGGGGGTGGTGTCACCAGCTCCGGAGGCGCTGACAGACCGCTGATTAGGGGCATGACCACCGACCTTTCTCCAGGTCGGGAGGCTCTTCGTAATGTGGATGTGGCGATCGGCGCCGTGGGACGGCCGGGTGAACAGCACCGAAGGAACCACGACGTGATCGACACCAGCAGCATCGACGTCTTCCTCGGCCTGGACGTCGGCAAGGGCGAACACCACGCCACCGCCGTCACCCCGGCGGGGAAGAAGGCCTTCGACCGGAGGCTGCCCAACAACGAACCCAAGCTCCGCGAGGTCTTCGCGAAACTGCAGGCCAAGCACGGGAGAGTGCTCGTCATCGTCGACCAGCCGGCCTCCATCGGAGCCCTGCCGCTGGCCGTCGCCCGCGCCGTCGGCTGCGAGGTGGCCTATCTGCCGGGCCTGACGATGCGGCGGATCGCTGACCTCTATCCCGGTGAGGCCAAGACCGACGCCCGCGACGCGTTCATCATCGCCGACGCGGCCCGCTCGATGCCCCACACCCTGCGCTCCCTCGACCTGGACGACGAGACCGTCGCCGAGCTGGAGATGCTCGTCGGGTTCGACGACGACCTCGTCTCGGAGGCGAACCGGCTCTCCAACCGGCTCCGCGGCCTGTTCACGCAGGTCCACCCGCACCTGGAGCGGGTGCTCGGCCCGCGCATGCAGCACCCGGCCGTCCTGGTCCTGCTGGAGCGGTTCGGCTCGCCCGCTCAGATCCGCCAGGCCGGACGCCGCAAGGTCACCAACCTGATGCGGCCCAAGGCCCCGCGGATGGCAGCTCGTTTGACCGACGAGATCTTCACCGCGCTCGACGAGCAGACAGTCGTGGTTCCCGGCACGGAGGCGGCCGCACTGATCGTCCCCAGCCTGGCCCGGTCCCTGGCCGCCGTCCTCGACCAGCGCCGTCTGCTGGAGAAACGACTCGAAGAACTGCTGGCGGCCCACCCTCTTTCCGCCGTCCTGACCTCGATGCCCGGCGTCGGCGTCAGGACCGCCGCCCGCCTCCTCATCGACGTCGGGGACGGAACCAGGTTCCCCTCCGCCGCCCACCTCGCCGCCTATGCGGGACTCGCTCCAACGACCCGTTCCTCGGGCTCCTCCATCCGCGGCGAACAGCAGTCCAGGAGGGGAAACAAGCAGCTCAAGCGCACCTTCTTCCTCTCCGCGTTCGCCGCCCTGTCCGACCCGGCCTCCCGCACCTACTACGACAAGAAGATCAAGGAGGGCAAGCACCACACCCAGGCCCTCCTCTGCCTAGCCCGACGCCGAGCCGACGTGCTCTTCGCGATGCTCCGCGACGGCACTTTCTACCAACCCCAAACCGCCCCAGCCCCTTGACCGAAGTCATAGGGGCACCCCCCC
>NZ_JBHYJI010000157.1:0-1470 GCF_042740435.1 Streptomyces sp. NPDC059002
ATAAATATCATGCGATGAATCGATAATACCTCCTGTTAAAAAGGGAGGTTTTTTATTGTGTAACAAAAAAGCCATCACCCCAAAGGGACTGACCCCATAAGATGAGACAAATAAAAACACCTTCAAGTTTGAATACGGATGATTGTTATCCGAAATTAGACTTGGAGGTGTTTTTTCTATGGGGACAAGAGTGAGTTATCCGGTTGAAGTGAAACAGAAGGCTGTAGAAATGAGATTGGCAGGCGTACCTATGAAAGAGATCATGCAGGAGTTGAATATCAAAAATAATACGCAGATTAAGACATGGGTCAGATGGTATAAGGCTGGTGATACACATCGATTTGAACAGCCTGTTGGTAAGCAATACACTTATGGAAAAGGTCCGGAGTATTCTTCCGAATTAGAGAAACTGCAGGCAGAGAATCGATATCTGAGACAACAGAATGAAGTGTTAAAAAAGTACAACGAATTGGAAAGGAAGTTGATAGCCAAACGTCAGTCGAACTTGTAGAAGAATTGCACAGCACAATGACCGTGCAGGATATCTGTATTCATTTAGGTATCTCTCGCTCGTCTTATTATCGTTGGAAGAAGAATCTGAAGAAAGATCATCCCAAGCGCCATTTAGAAAAACAAATCGGCACGTTGTGCCGAGAGCACCAGTATCGATATGGATATCGAAAAATCACAGCTATATTAAAAAAGAGAATGTGTATTAACCATAAAACGGTTCAGCGTATTATGCAGAAAAATCAGTGGCAGTGCCGGGTTAAGGTGAAAAAGCGCAAGAAGAATGGGCAGCCATATGCCGTGGTCGACAATATATTAGATAGGAACTTTCAGTCTGATCATCCTCTTGAAAAACTAGTAACAGACATCACGTATTTGCCTTATGGACAGAAACAATTGTACCTTTCCAGTATATTGGATGTATATAATGGAGAAGTGATTGCTTTTACGATTGGAGATAAGCAGGACACAGACTTTGTCTTACACACACTTGATCAACTGCCAACACTGCCTGAGAACTGCGTGTTACATAGTGACCAAGGATCTGTGTATACATCTTACGAGTATCAGAAAGCTGTTAAAACAAAAGGCATTACCATGAGCATGTCCCGCAAAGGGACACCCGCTGATAATGCCTCCATCGAATCGTTTCATTCCTCACTAAAGTCTGAAACGTTCTATCTTAACAGCATTGATCGAACCACGACCGCCATCGTAGAACGCACTGTCATAGAATACTTTCATTATTATAACAATATTCGTATTCAAACGAAACTAAACAACCAATCACCGATAAATTATCGGCAATTGGCTGTTTAAAAGGTGTTTTGATCCCTGTCTCAAAAACGGGGGTCAGTCCCGGAACAGCATGGGTTTTTCTTATGGTCAGAGATTATCTGCATCGTTTGGCGGCAGCCCAAGCCACTAGTCCGGCAACAACAGCCGCCGATACAATGGGGC
>NZ_JBHYJI010000158.1:0-1425 GCF_042740435.1 Streptomyces sp. NPDC059002
TGAGACCTGATGCCGAGCCGATTGTGGTGAAGTGGATGATCCTATGCTGTCGAGAAAAGCCTCTAGCGAGTTTCATGGCGGCCCGTACCCTAAACCGACTCAGGTGGTCAGGTAGAGAATACCGAGGCGTTCGGGTGAACTATGGTTAAGGAACTCGGCAAAATGCCCCCGTAACTTCGGGAGAAGGGGGGCCATCACTGGTGATGAGTCTTGCACTCTGAGCTGGGGGTGGCCGCAGAGACCAGCGAGAAGCGACTGTTTACTAAAAACACAGGTCCGTGCGAAGCCGTAAGGCGATGTATACGGACTGACGCCTGCCCGGTGCTGGAACGTTAAGGGGACCGGTTAGTGCGCTTTCGGGCGTGCGAAGCTGAGAACTTAAGCGCCAGTAAACGGCGGTGGTAACTATAACCATCCTAAGGTAGCGAAATTCCTTGTCGGGTAAGTTCCGACCTGCACGAATGGCGTAACGACTTCTCGACTGTCTCAACCATAGGCCCGGTGAAATTGCACTACGAGTAAAGATGCTCGTTTCGCGCAGAAGGACGGAAAGACCCCGGGACCTTTACTACAGTTTGATATTGGTGTTCGGTTCGGCTTGTGTAGGATAGGTGGGAGACTTTGAACTCGGTACGCCAGTATCGGGGGAGTCGTCGTTGAAATACCACTCTGGTCGTGCTGGATGTCTAACCTCGGTCCGTGATCCGGATCAGGGACAGTGTCTGATGGGTAGTTTAACTGGGGCGGTTGCCTCCCAAAGGGTAACGGAGGCGCCCAAAGGTTCCCTCAGCCTGGTTGGTAATCAGGTGTTGAGTGTAAGTGCACAAGGGAGCTTGACTGTGAGACCGACGGGTCGAGCAGGGACGAAAGTCGGGACTAGTGATCCGGCGGTGGCTTGTGGAAGCGCCGTCGCTCAACGGATAAAAGGTACCCCGGGGATAACAGGCTGATCTTCCCCAAGAGTCCATATCGACGGGATGGTTTGGCACCTCGATGTCGGCTCGTCGCATCCTGGGGCTGGAGTCGGTCCCAAGGGTTGGGCTGTTCGCCCATTAAAGCGGTACGCGAGCTGGGTTTAGAACGTCGTGAGACAGTTCGGTCCCTATCCTCTGTGCGCGTAGGAATATTGAGAAGGGCTGTCCCTAGTACGAGAGGACCGGGACGGACGAACCTCTGGTGTGCCAGTTGTCCTGCCAAGGGCATGGCTGGTTGGCTACGTTCGGAAAGGATAACCGCTGAAAGCATCTAAGCGGGAAGCCTGCTTCGAGATGAGTATTCCCACCCCCTTTGAGGGGTTAAGGCTCCCAGTAGACGACTGGGTTGATAGGCCAGATCTGGAAGCCCGGTAACGGGTGGAGGTGACTGGTACTAATAGGCCGAGGGCTTGTCCTCAGTTGCTCGCGTCCACTGTGTTGGTTCTGAAAC
>NZ_JBHYJI010000159.1:0-1414 GCF_042740435.1 Streptomyces sp. NPDC059002
GCATCTCCGGGGGGCTCCCTCGCCGGTTGGCGTCAAACAAACGGGTTTGTTTGAGTGCTGAAAGGGTCCGGGTGGCGCTGAGCGAGTCAACTCCTTAATCCTCCCTACGGTCCGGTTACCGTTGACTCACGCCAAGAGCGCACGCTGCCCATTTAGAGATAAGACAGCTCCAACGCTTTTCTTATGTATTCTTCTTCTGTGATTTCTCCATGAAACCGCCTTTCTAAAAGCTTTTCCTCTCCTTCCGTCAACACTAAACCCTCAAAGCCAAGGGTTGCTCTTACATATTTCATCCCTGTTTCAAAATCAATCTCTTGCATTACTACCCCCTCCTCTTTATCAAAAGCCCCTGCGGGTCATTTCCGCCCGTACGCCCCAATTTATTTGGTGCGTATAACTGGGCACTCCGTGATCCATGAGTAACCACAGATATTTTTAGCCATATTATGAATAAGCCCGTTTTGATGCACACTCAAAGGATGGGTTCATTCTACACTTTCGTTTGGCTTACTTTTCTTGTCAGATTCAACCCCAAAAGAACTGACCAGGATTCCTCGGGTTTCCTTATCAGTTCTTTCTTTTTCTCCGCTCCAAAACAAACTCGAACTTAAAAAATCGCCTTTAACCCCTTGATATAACTGACTTTCTCCGTTCATTTAGTAACGCAGCGTTCCTTTTCAATTGCACCCTTTTACAAAACAACTCAAATAAAGGGTGCAGTACTTAAAGGGCTTTAGCCTCGCTATAGCGAACCCTTTTTAAGGGGTGATTCGTGATGGATATGGGAGTTAAATTATCGTCAAAAGACGTCGCAAAACATCTCGGTATAGAGCCTGTGACCGTCCGCAAGTATGCAAGTATGCTTGAAGAACAAGGGTATTCATTCAATAAGGACTCAAAAGGATGGCGACTCTATACCGAGGATGACGTAAAGACTTTAGAGTATCTATGTACAATGACTAAAATCAATGGACACTCACTCGACGAAACGGTAAAGCATATAGCCAGCCTATATCGTTCAAAACTGACCATATCGGATACCGCTACATCGCTACAAGACAATCCTTTGATTGAATTCATGAAGCGACAGGAAGACTTCAACCGCCGCATGGCAGAACGGATGGAGCAATTCGAAAAGAGACAGCAAGAAAGGCACGAGACACTCACCGCTGCATTACGTGAGTCCCTTGAGACACAAAAAATGATCGCAGCCACCAAACAAAAAAAGTGGTGGAAATTTTGGAAGGGCAATTGATTGCCCGTTTTCACCGCTCTAATTCATTGTCCTTGTATTTATTGGCTTCTCTAGGCATTCCAGCCGTACGGAAAAACGATGCCGCTAACTTCCGCATCTTTGGCAATTTTTCTTTAGCCCACTGAACCATTTTGTCTTTCCATTGTTCCAGTACGGCAA
>NZ_JBHYJI010000160.1:0-1399 GCF_042740435.1 Streptomyces sp. NPDC059002
GAACTTGGGGAAGAACTTTTCTAAAAAAAGATTTATAATTAATTTCGAGGTTTTTCTGTGTTTTTCTCACAACATAGTATACTAATAAACATATAGGCAGAAATCGCCTCAAAAAAGAAAGTGAGGTGAATACATATTGGAGATCAACATCCAAATAGAAAAGGACAAAATCGCTTTTGGATTCAAATCCAAAATGATCTTGCCCTTTCTAATAGCAATGACTAATCTTTATCTTTAACCACAGCTTTAGCTGGACCAAGAAAGTGGGCCAACACTTTCTTGGTCTTTTTATTGGTCTTATTTAAACCATTATTTTTTGTGTCAGCTGTTAAAATCATTATACATTTTTTTTGCCAAAATGGAAAAAAGCAAAAATGACAAAATAAAAAAAAACAGATCAATAACGATCTGTTTTCCATATCTTCAAGTTGAAAATCTCGATTCTTTATTCTTCATCATGTTGCATTCCTTGAAGCAACTGAAACCTCATCATGGTGCACGAAAGAATACCCCGCTCCAACCAACAGGCTTACAATAAGGACCGCTGAAAAAAGACCTTTAAACTTCATACAGGAAATCGCCCCTTTGAATTTGTCTTTGAGCGCACACCATCTCATTGTAAAAATATATAGAATCTTCCATGCGCTTATCCATAGTATAAAATTCTGCAGCGATTAAAGCTAGCTCTTCAAAATATGGATAGCCTTGTCCTGTTCTCAATGCCTCAAGGGCATTCATGACCTTTTGCCTGCTTCCAGTCTCAATAAATAATGCCTTTAGAACATTTAATAAATCCTGAAACAGACTATCGTTAAATTCTTCAGCTTGCTCCATTGCTTTTCCAAAGAATCCGCGTCCTTCAATCTTTTCATTGTTCCTAAAATGAATCAGAGCTAAATCATAATAAGCCTGGGTAATTTCCTTCGCTCCGCTTATTTTAGCTGCCTTTATAGCCTTGTGATAATAAGGTACAGCCGAAAAAAGGCTTCCCATCTGGTTATAACTATTCCCCATATTCAACAAAGCTTTTGCCTTTAAAGGAGAATGGTCCTCCATACTATCCAGCAAAAATAAAGCTTTTTTCATATGAGAAAGCGCTCTGTCATGAGTCCTCAAATCATCATAATTGCCGGCAATAACAAAATGACACTTGATTCGATGAATTTTATAAGTATCGTGCTTTTTATAAATGTCATATGCCTGTTGCACATAATACATAGATACATGTGTTTGTTTCATATGGTAAAAGACCTCAGCCATTTTAAAATAAAACTCAGCTTTCTCTATTTCATCCAAAACCCTCGAAAGCTTCTTCTCAGCCTTTTTGTATGACTGAATGGCTCTTATGTACTCACCAACAGAAAAATCGTACATCCCTTTAAAAAAGTAAGTGTAGAGG
>NZ_JBHYJI010000161.1:0-1376 GCF_042740435.1 Streptomyces sp. NPDC059002
ACCAGCCGGACATCGCCGGGCTCGTCCTCCCGAGCGATCACAGCCACCTGGGCGACCTGCGGATGCGCGGCCACCACCGCCTGCACCTCACCCGGCTCGATCCGGAACCCACGGATCTTCACCTGCTCATCCGCACGCCCCAGATACTCCAGCCACCCCTCCGCGTTCCACCGCACCACATCCCCCGTGCGATACAACCGCTGCCCCGCACCGAACGGACTGGCCACGAACCGCTCCGCAGTCAACCCCGCACGACCTGCATAACCACGAGCAAGCTGCACACCCGCCAGATACAACTCACCCCCCACACCCACCGGCACCGGACTGAGAGCCGCATCCAACACGTAGGCACAGGTGTTGGCGATCGGCGCCCCGATCGGCACCGGACCGGCCTGCCCCGGAACGCACTGCCACGCCGTCACGTCCACCGACGCCTCGGTCGGCCCGTACAAATTGTGCAACTCCACCCCCGGCAGCACAGCGAAGAACCGCTCCTGCGCCGCCACCGGCAACGCCTCACCCGAGCAGAACACCCGCCGCAGACCACCACACCCACCCACCGACGGCTCCGCCAGGAACGCCGCCAGCATCGACGGCACAAAATGCACCGTCGTCACAGCCTGCTCACGGATCAGCGAAGCGAGATAACCCGGCTCCCGATGCCCACCAGGCTTCGCCACCACCAACGCCGCACCCTCCAGCAGCGGCCAGAAGAACTCCCACACCGACACGTCGAAACCGAACGGCGTCTTCTGCAACACCCGGTCATCGACACCCAACCCATACCGGCCCTGCATCCACGCAAGCCGGTTCACAATCCCCGCATGCGGCACCACCACACCCTTGGGCCGCCCCGTCGAACCCGACGTGAAGATCACGTACGCGGGGTGCTCCGGGCGCACCCGGACCGCGTCGCCCAACGGCCCGCCATCCACCTCGGCGAGCTTCGGATCGTCCATGAGAACGCGGGTCACGCCCTCGGGCAGCAGCTCCGCCAGCCCGCCGGCAGTCACGACCGAAGCGGCCCCGGCCGCCTCCAGCACGTACGCGATCCGCTCCGCCGGATACTCCGGATCCACCGGCAGATACGCGGCCCCCGCCTTCACCACCGCCAGCAGCGCCACCACCATCTCGACACCGCGCTCCAGGCACACCCCCACCACAGACTCGGCACCCACACCCCGCGCGATCAAGTACCTCGCCAACCGATTGGCCCGGACATCCAGCTCCGCATACGAGACGGACTCACCCTCGAAGACAACCGCCACCGCACCCGGCGACCGCCCCACCTGCGCCTCGAACAACTCAGGCAACGTCGCCGGCACCACATCGGCGCCGGTGTCATTCCAGTCGACAAGCACCCGACGCCGCTCGGC
>NZ_JBHYJI010000162.1:0-1376 GCF_042740435.1 Streptomyces sp. NPDC059002
TTCCTTTAGGTGGTCATGAACTAATAGTTGATTCATGACCATAGCCCATTGCTGGATGCGTCCACCATCCCATTTCTTTTCTAATTCTTTTGTTCGTAAAAACAATATTTTTAATAGGGCATTCTCATGGGGGAATGCTCCTTTTTTCGTGACTTTTCGAAAGCTAGAGTGGATACTTTCAACGGCATTTGTAGTGTACATGATTTTACGAATATTACCACCATAATCGAAAAGTTGTTCCACATGAGAAAAGTTTCGTTTCCATACGTCTACAGCTCCAGGGTACGTAGACCACTGCTTTTCAAAAGATTCAAATGCACTGTGACAAGCCTTAAGGCTTGGAGCTCCATACACTTTCTTTAAGGCAGCAGTAAAAGGCTTGTAGTCTTTACTTGGTATATACTTAATCGAATTTCGAATTAAATGAACAATACATCTCTGTACGGTCACATCAGGAAAAATCGCACGTGCTCCTTCTTCCAGACCACTAACGCCATCCATTGAGAGAAAGAAGATATCTTCTACACCACGAGATTTGATTTCATCAAAAATTTGCATCCATTTATGTTTACTTTCCGTTTCATTCAACCACAAACCTAGAATGTCCTTTTTACCTTCTATGGTATATCCTAGTATTGTGTAAACGGCATACTTCTTCGTTTCATAGTCATTACGAATGGTTGTGTAAAGACAATCGACAAACACAAAAGGGTAACAGTTACTTAAGGGACGATTTTGCCACTCTTCTAAATTAGGAAGTACAGTATCCGTAATGTCGGATACCATTTCATGAGATACAGAAAAGCCATAGATGTCTTCTATCGTGGAAGAAATGTCTCGTTGTGACATTCCTCTGGCATACATCGAAATGACCTTATCCTCTATAGAGGATACATCTCTTTTACGCTTTGGAATCAACTGCGGTTCAAATGAACCATCACGATCACGGGGGACTGCAATTTCAACTTCTCCTGCCGTTGTTTTCACGATCTTTTTGCCATATCCATTTCTTCTATTTCTTGTTTCTTTTTCATAGCCCAAATGGTGATTCATTTCACCTTTTAGCATTGACTCAAACATGGGACCAAATATGTCTTTTAATGCTTCTTGCATATCTTCTACTGATTTAGGCTGATACTGTTCGATAATCTTGTTAGCTAATTCTACGGAGTTCGGATCTCTTTTCAATTTCCCCACTGAAACCACTCCTTTAGCTTTATACTTATTATTCTATCAAATAAAAAACTGTGTGAGTAAGGAACCGTACGCATTCCTTACTTACACAGTTAATATTACACTCCCGGTAAGCCTATTTCGAATAGAATTTGATTTGGGTTAAAACTGTTCTTATTAAGGCTCATTTCATGGTGCTAAAG
>NZ_JBHYJI010000163.1:0-1237 GCF_042740435.1 Streptomyces sp. NPDC059002
CGACCGAGAAGCTCCCGGAACGTCGGATCGCCCGACAGGTCCGTACGCAGCACCAGCGTGTTCACGAAGAACCCGACCAGGTCGTCCAGAGCGACGTCCGTGCGGCCGGCGTTCGCCGAGCCGATCGGGATGTCCGTCCCCGCGCCGAGCTTCGACAGCAGCACGGCGGATGCGGCCTGGAGCAGCATGAACACGGTGACGCCCTCAGCCTGTGCCAGTTCCCGCAGCCGTGCGTGCACGTCGGCAGAGACGGCCACCGGCACGCGGTGGCCGCGGTGGGAGGCGACCGGCGGATGGGGGTGGTCGGCCGGGAACTCCAGCTCTTCCGGCACTCCGGACAACGTCTGCCGCCAATAGGAGACTTGGCGCGCCATGAGGCTGCCGGGGTCGGTCTCGTCGCCGAGCAGCTCTCGCTGCCACAGCGCGTAGTCCGCGTACTGGACGGGCAGCGGCTCCCACTCGGGGGCATGGCCCTCGCACCGCGCCGCGTACGCCGTGGAGAGGTCCTTGGCCAGCGGCCCCTTCGACCAGCCGTCGCTCGCGATGTGGTGCATGACCACGACGAGTACCTGCTCCTCGGGCCCGGCGGCGAACAGCCAGGCCCGGAAGGGCGCTTCGGTCGACAGGTCGAAGGAGTAGTCGGCCGCGGCGACGACCGCGTCGTCCAAGTCCTTCGGGGCGACCTCCACCAGCGGCAGCTCCCACGTCAGGTCCTCGACGGGGATCACCCGCTGGTACGGCTCGCCGTCCGCGACCGGGAACACCGTGCGCAGCACCTCGTGGCGGCCGATCACGTCCCGCAGGGCCGTACCGAGCGCCGCCCGGTCCACCCCACCCGACAGGCGGAGCATCACCGGGACGTTGTAGGCCGCGCTCGGACCCTCCAACTGACCTATGAACCAGAGGCGTTGCTGCGCGAAAGAGAGCGGGGTCCGGACAGGACGCTCCATCGGCGTCAGCGTCTTGCGGGCCGCACCGGCCCCGGCGAGCTTGGCCGCGAGTCCCGCGACGCTCGGCGCCTCGAACAGCGCCGCGAGGTCCAGCTCGACGCCGAGCACGGCGCGGATCCGGCTGACCAGCCGAACGGCGAGCAGCGAGTGACCGCCGAGGGTGAAGAAGCTCTCGTCGACGCCGACCCGCTCCAGGCCGAGGACCTGGGCGAAGACCGCACAGAGGATCTCCTCCTCGCGGTTGGCGGGTGCGCGTCCGGTTCCGGCCGAGCTGGAGGTGTCGGGGG
>NZ_JBHYJI010000164.1:0-1185 GCF_042740435.1 Streptomyces sp. NPDC059002
CAGGCGGACGGCGAGGAGGGAGTGCCCGCCGAGGGCGAAGAAGTTGTCATCGACGCCGACGCTCTCCAGCCCGAGAGACTCGGCGAAGACCTCGCAGAGGATCTCTTCCCGGCGGTTGGCGGGGGTGCGGCCGCTTCCGGTGGCGCACTCGGGCGCGGGCAGTGCCTTGTGGTCCAGCTTGCCGTTGACGGTCAACGGCAGCGCGTCCACAACCACGACCGCCGACGGCACCATGTACGACGGCAACCGATCCGCAGCGAACCCACCCACACGGACCGGAAGTTCCGCCCCATCTCCGTCCGCGACCACATACGCGACCAGCCGCAGCTCCCCCGCAACATCCTCGCGCACCACCACCGCGGCCTGCGCCACACCCGGGCACCCGGCCACCACCGACCGAACCTCACCCGGCTCAATCCGGAACCCACGGATCTTCACCTGCTCATCCGCACGCCCCACAAAAACAAGCTCACCCCCGGCAGTCCACCGCACCACATCCCCCGTGCGATACAACCGCCCACCCGCCCCACCAAACGGATCAGCCACAAACCGCTCCGCCGTCAGCGCAGCACGCCCCACATAGCCGCGCGCCAGCTGCGCCCCACCCACATACAACTCACCCGCGACACCCGGAGCCACCGGCCGCAAGAACTCATCCAGCACAAACATCCGCGTATTAGCCACCGGACCGCCAAAGGACACCGCCCCCCGACCATCCGGATCCACCCGGCCCACCGCCGTGATCACCGTCGCCTCAGTCGGCCCATACGCATGCACCAACCGGCGACCCCGCGCCCACGCCCGCGCCAACGACGGCTCAATCCCCTCCGAACCAACCACCATCGACCCGACCCCAGCCAGATCCCCCACATCCAGCACCGCCAACAACGACGGCACCAAACTCGCCGACGTCACCCCCGTCGAGGCCACCAACTCCCGCAACAAACCAGGCTCAGCCCGCTGAACCGCCGACGCCACCACCAACGCCCCACCCGACGCCAACGACACCGCCACATCCAGCACCGACGCATCAAAATTGAACGAAGCGAACTGCAACACCCGAACACCCGGACCCACCCCCATCAACGGCCCGAACACCGACACCAGATTCGCCAACGCCCCATGACCGACCGCCACACCCTTCGGCCGCCCCGTCGAACCCGACGTATAGATCACATACGCCAG
>NZ_JBHYJI010000165.1:0-1095 GCF_042740435.1 Streptomyces sp. NPDC059002
CCGCCGCCGTACGGCCCGGGCTGCTGCGGCTGCTGCCCGCCGTACGGGCCCGGCTGGTTGTAGCTCATCGCGTGGATCCCCTCCGAAACGCTTATGTGTTCCCGACATCCTGGCGCAGGGGCCCCGGTCGCCGACCGGGGCCCCTCAGTTCGCCGTCGGGCCGGCGGGCGGCGTCAGAGCTTGACGCGCACTTCCCCGCGGAACTTGGCCGTGGTGGACGCGGCCTCGTCGAGGTCCGCGGACTTGCCGGACACGGCGCTCGCCACGTCCGTGCCGACGACGTAACCGATGGTGCTGTGGTCGCCCCAGATGCAGGTCGCGGCGGACATCTCGCTCGGCCCGGAAGCGCCGGACGTCGAACCGCTGGTGCCCGCGCCGCTGCCCAGGTCGACCTTCATCTCCTGGCACTTCAGGACGGCACCGTCGAGCCCTGCGGGCTTGTACTCCTTCGGCTCGCCGACGAGCGTGACCTGCCCGCCGCCACCGGTGTCCGCCGACGCCTCGTTCTTCTCCTTGGCGTTCGTGAACATGCGGTCCACGACGCCCTCGGGGTCCTTGATGTCGCCGTAGACGCCGCCGAAGGTCAGGACCTTCTGCGCCATCGGGTTGTCGTCGCTGCCCGACTGGTACTGGGCCTGGACGTCCTTGGGGTTCTTCACCCCGGCCGCCTCGGCCTTGTCGAGGTCGATGCTGTTCAGGCCGCTGGCCCCGTCCGGCTTCTTCTTGTACTCGGTCAGGACGGTCTCGGGCGTCGTGAGCTTGTGCTTCCCGTCGTCCTTGACGCCGCCGTCCGCGACGCTCGAGGAGCCGCCGTTCTTGCCGCCGCCCTTGTCGTCGTCACCGCCCGCGAGAAGGAAGTAGCCGCCGACCGCGGCTGCCGCGACCACGGCGACGACGCCGATGATGAGGCCGGTCTTCTTGCCGCCGCCACCGGAAGGCGGGGGCGGGACCTGGCCGTACGGACCCTGCGGCTGCTGGCCGTACGGAGCCTGCGGCTGGCCGTACGGAGCCTGGGGCGGCTGCTGCCCGTAGGGACCCGGCTGCTGGGGCTGGCTGTAGCCGCCCTGCTGCGGGGCCTGCTGCGGGTAGCCGTAG
>NZ_JBHYJI010000166.1:0-1048 GCF_042740435.1 Streptomyces sp. NPDC059002
TCTCGTGACTGCGTGCCTTTTGAAGAATGAGCCTGCGAGTTTGCGGTGTGTTGCGAGGTTAACCCGTGTGGGGAAGCCGTAGCGAAAGCGAGTCCGAATAGGGCGATATAGTAGCGCGCTCAAGACCCGAAGCGGAGTGATCTAGCCATGGGCAGGTTGAAGCGGCTGTAAGAGGTCGTGGAGGACCGAACCCACCAGGGTTGAAAACCTGGGGGATGACCTGTGGTTAGGGGTGAAAGGCCAATCAAACTCCGTGATAGCTGGTTCTCCCCGAAATGCATTTAGGTGCAGCGTCGTGTGTTTCTTGCCGGAGGTAGAGCACTGGATAGGCGATGGGCCCTACCGGGTTACTGACCTTAGCCAAACTCCGAATGCCGGTAAGTGAGAGCGCGGCAGTGAGACTGTGGGGGATAAGCTCCATGGTCGAGAGGGAAACAGCCCAGAGCATCGACTAAGGCCCCTAAGCGTACGCTAAGTGGGAAAGGATGTGGAGTCGCAGAGACAACCAGGAGGTTGGCTTAGAAGCAGCCACCCTTGAAAGAGTGCGTAATAGCTCACTGGTCTAGTGATTCCGCGCCGACAATGTAGCGGGGCTCAAGCGTACCGCCGAAGTCGTGTCATTGCGATATATACCCCCAACGGGGATCGTGATGGGTAGGGGAGCGTCGTGTGCCGGGTGAAGCTGCGCCGGAAGGCAGTGGTGGACGGTTCACGAGTGAGAATGCAGGCATGAGTAGCGATACATACGTGAGAAACGTGTGCGCCGATTGACTAAGGGTTCCTGGGTCAAGCTGATCTGCCCAGGGTAAGTCGGGACCTAAGGCGAGGCCGACAGGCGTAGTCGATGGATAACCGGTTGATATTCCGGTACCCGCTGTGAAGCGTCAAACATCGAGCCCATTAATGCTAAGGCCGTGAAGCCGTCCTGGAGCCTTCGGGCAAAGGGGAGTGGTGGAGCCGCTGACCCAAGGTGGTAGTAGGTGAGTGATGGGGTGACGCAGGAAGGTAGTCCAGCCCGGGCGGTGGTTGTCCCGGGGTAAGGGTGTAG
>NZ_JBHYJI010000167.1:0-1044 GCF_042740435.1 Streptomyces sp. NPDC059002
GGCGCCAGCTCCTCCACCAGCTTCTCGAACGGCACCTCCTGGTGCTCGAACGCCGCCCAGCCGGCCTTCCTCACCCGCGAGAGCAGCTCGGTGAACGTCGGGTCGCCCGACACGTCCGTACGGAGGACGAGGGAGTTGATGAAGAAGCCGACCAGATCGTCGAGGGCGACGTCCGTACGCCCGGCCACCGTCGTGCCGATCGGGATGTCGGTGCCCGCACCGAGGCGGGAGAGCATGGCGGCGAGGGCCGCCTGCAGCACCATGAAGGGGGTCACGCCCTCGGCCTTCGCCAGCTCGGCGAGGCGCGCGTGCACCTCGGCGGGCACGGTCAGCGGCACCTTGTGACCACGGTGGGAGGGCGCAGCGGGCCGCCGACGGTCGACGGGCAGCTCCAGCTCCTCCGGAATGTCCGCCAGCACCTCACGCCAGTAGGCCATCTGGGTGGACATGACACTGTCGGGGTCCGACTCGTCGCCGAGCAGCTCGCGCTGCCAGAGCGTGTAGTCGGCGTACTGGACGGGCAGCGGCTCCCACTCGGGGGCCTTGCCCTCGCAACGTGCCGCATAGGCAACAGTCAGGTCGCGGGCCAGCGGCCGCTTGGACCAGCCATCGCTCGCGATGTGGTGCATCACCAGGACGAACACCTGCTCGTCGGTGGCCGCGGAGTCCGTGGAGAGCAGGGAGGCCCGGATCGGTATCTCGGTCGACAGGTCGAAGGTGTACGCAAGGACATCGGCGATCGCGCCGTCGAGCTCCGCGGGGGCGACCTCGGACACCGTCAGCGCCCAGTCCAGGTCGGCCATATCCAGGATGTGCTGGTACGGCTCACCGTTGGCGACCTCGTAGACCGTGCGCAGCACCTCGTGCCGCCCGATCACGTCCCGCAGGGCCGCGCCGAGCGCCTCGGCGTCGATCCCGCCCGAAAGCCGCAACACGACCGGGATGTTGTAAGTGGAGCTCGGCCCCTCGGACTGGCTGATGAACCACAACCGACGCTGCGCGAATGACAACGGAATCATCAGGACTCCTCCTGGTTACGCATCG